>NZ_PTRV01000007.1:0-224819 GCF_002965285.1 Escherichia sp. MOD1-EC5990
GCGTTGAGCTAACCGGTACTAATGAACCGTGAGGCTTAACCTTACAACGCCGAAGGTGTTTTGGCGGATTGAGAGAAGATTTTCAGCCTGATACAGATTAAATCAGAACGCAGAAGCGGTCTGATGAAACAGAATTTGCCTGGCGGCCTTAGCGCGGTGGTCCCACCTGACCCCATGCCGAACTCAGAAGTGAAACGCCGTAGCGCCGATGGTAGTGTGGGGTCTCCCCATGCGAGAGTAGGGAACTGCCAGGCATCAAATTAAGCGAAAGGCCATCCTGACGGATGGCCTTTTTGCGCTGGTGCGGAAAAAATGCCGGATGCGACGCTGGCTGCATCTTATCCGTCCTACGCTCCCACATAAGCCAGATTCAACAGCGAATACGGCTCCCCCAAATTGCCCACTTAAATACTTCCTCCTTACCAGAAATCTATCCTTAAGCTCCTTAATAACCATTTTCCTGCTAACTAAATTCATGGTTAAGGTTGCATAATGATGTGCAACAAATGTATAACATTTTCTTTACCAAAAAAATAAACAACAGCGACCGACAAAAGCATCGGATTACGGCAGGAGACATAATGGCATGGCTGAAAGTACTGTAACGGCAGACAGCAAACTGACAAGTAGTGATACTCGTCGCCGCATTTGGGCAATTGTGGGGGCCTCTTCAGGTAATTTGGTCGAGTGGTTCGATTTCTATGTCTACTCGTTCTGTTCACTCTACTTCGCCCACATCTTCTTCCCTTCCGGGAACACGACGACTCAACTACTGCAAACAGCAGGTGTTTTTGCTGCGGGATTTCTGATGCGCCCAATAGGCGGTTGGCTATTTGGCCGCATAGCCGATAAACATGGTCGCAAAAAATCGATGCTATTATCGGTGTGTATGATGTGTTTCGGCTCACTGGTTATCGCCTGTTTGCCAGGCTACGAAACAATCGGTACCTGGGCTCCGGCATTATTGCTTCTTGCTCGTTTATTCCAGGGATTATCCGTTGGCGGAGAATATGGCACCAGCGCCACCTATATGAGTGAAGTTGCCGTTGAAGGGCGCAAAGGTTTTTACGCATCATTTCAGTATGTGACGTTGATCGGCGGGCAACTGCTAGCTCTACTGGTTGTCGTGGTTTTACAACACACCATGGAAGACGCTGCACTCAGAGAGTGGGGATGGCGTATTCCTTTCGCGTTAGGAGCTGTGTTAGCTGTTGTGGCGTTGTGGTTACGTCGTCAGTTAGATGAAACTTCACAACAAGAAACACGCGCTTTAAAAGAAGCTGGATCTCTAAAAGGATTATGGCGCAATCGCCGTGCATTCATCATGGTTCTCGGTTTTACCGCTGCGGGCTCCCTTTGTTTCTATACCTTCACCACTTATATGCAGAAGTATCTGGTAAATACTGCGGGAATGCATGCCAACGTGGCGAGTGGCATTATGACTGCCGCATTGTTTGTATTCATGCTTATTCAACCACTTATTGGCGCGCTGTCGGATAAGATTGGTCGTCGTACCTCAATGTTATGTTTCGGTTCTCTGGCAACCATTTTTACCGTTCCTATTCTCTCAGCATTGCAGAACGTTTCTTCGCCTTACGCCGCTTTTGGTCTGGTGATGTGCGCCCTGCTGATAGTGAGTTTTTATACTTCAATCAGTGGAATACTGAAGGCTGAGATGTTCCCGGCACAGGTTCGCGCATTAGGCGTTGGTCTGTCATATGCGGTCGCCAATGCTATATTTGGTGGTTCGGCGGAGTACGTAGCGTTGTCGCTGAAATCAATAGGAATGGAAACAGCCTTCTTCTGGTATGTGACCTTGATGGCTGTAGTAGCGTTTCTGGTTTCTCTGATGCTTCATCGCAAAGGGAAGGGGATGCGCCTTTAATTATGCGCCAACTGCCAGACGGTATAGCCAGTAGTTGCACCGGCGACATCCCAGGTAAAATCTTTCCAGCTCCAGCCGCTCCCCTCGGGGCGGCTATCCCAAAGTTCTTTTGACGCGCCCAGCCCAACAGAGAACATCAGCCCGAAAGTGGCACTGCGATCGCGACTCATCCCCTGATGCTGTGAATATTCATTTCCGGCAGCGGAAAGCATCGCCGAGGCGATAAAGTGTTGAGCTTTATCCTGCCCGCTCCAGCTATCGTTAGCCATATGGCTGCATCCAGAAAGTAACAATAGCGAACAGACAAAAAGAATACGCAAAACGTGGCCTCCAAAAACAAACCCCGTACAGGACGGGGTTGTGATTACAGGATGCGGCTAATTAATCGGTCGATGCGGATACGGCGCAAACGGCGAATGAGTTTACGAACCTTCACCGGATAATCGGCAATACTTTGCAGATCGCGATAGTGCTTAACGATGGTGGTATGCTCGCGGATCAGCTCCAGTTCTTTCTCTCGCTGTGGCGCAAGCTCCAGTTGCGGATCGTGAATCAAAATAGCGTTTTCCAGATCCAGACGCCAGGCGCGCGGGTTCAGGTTATTGCCGGTGATCAGCATCCACTTATCATCAACCCACATCCCTTTCAGGTGATAGGTGTTGTCGTCGTCTTTCCATAACCGAACCACTAACTGGTCAGTATTGACGTAATACTGCAAACGGCTCAGGAAACGACGCAGATTGATCTCATAGAGATAAGGCAATGCGCCAATTATCTTGAAAGGTTCATCTTCCGCAATGTAGAAGTCATTCGCGGTTTTATCACCAACAATAATTTCGACCTTTTTCCCTTCGCGCAGCAACTGGATGATATTGCGCACAAGGATTGCTGGCAGGTTGAAGTATGGCGTACAGATGGTTAGTTTCTGCTCGGCACAAGGCATAAGGTGGAAAATGGTCTTGTTCAACAGACTCGATTTCCCCAGGCCCACCAATGGCGTAACAGAAAGCTGATCGTTATCAGCATCACCCTGGAAATGATAAGCGGCATCACGCAGCTCCTGGCGGAACAGGCGAATGTCGTTCTTGATTTCCGGGTTTTTTGGACGATTAACATCATCCAGACGATTAACTCCGCGACCGTTCATTATATTCTGTGTAACCCATTCGAACATAATGTCTGACATCTTGCGGTTACGAATCAGATGATAACGGTCGTAGCGGTATTTATCGTGCTGATGCAGATAAACATCGTTCAGGCTGGCACCGCTATAAAGTACGCTATCGTCGATGATAAAGCCTTTAAAGTGCAGGACGCCAAGGGCTTCACGGGTATTGATTGGAACGCCATAAACCGGAACATCTACGCCCGGATTTTCCTGCGCCATGCGGCAGTACCAGTCAGCGTTAGTATTAGACGCCGCAGCACCAATGCGTCCACGTTGTGCACGATGCCAGTCGACCAGCACCCGCACATCCAGTTCCGGACGCTGCCGTTTAGCCTCATACAACGCGTTCAGAATGCCTTTGCCACCGTCATCCTGTTCGAGATACAGGGCGACAATGCAAATGCGCTGCTTCGCGCTGGCTATTTTTTCCAGCAGCGTCTCCCGGAAGTCGGCGGGAGCGTAAAAGAAATCGACATCATCAACTGATTGAGAAATCTTGGGTAGTTGGGCAAGGTGTTGTTGATGTTTATTACGCTTAAATTTTGACAACATCACAGTGCATTTCTTCTCTGTTCATTGAAGGGTCCTCTGTGCAATGCAGACGACATAAGCGGGCAATAATAACACCAGTCCCGATTAAGTGGTCAACATTTCCAGTACCTTACTCATGATTCCTCGCGCTGGGCAAGATTTAGCGTAAGCCCAACGATCCCCTCTTCGAGCTGGATATCAACGTTAAACCCGAGCTTGCGGGCCAGCGCCACCATGCCACGATTGTTTGGCATCGTAATACCATTCAGACGTTGCAGTCCGTGATCTCGCGTATAGGTAATCAACTTTTCCATTAAGCGTCGACCTAAGCCTAACCCTTTGAGATCCGAGCGAACCAGCACGGCAAATTCGGCATCGATGTTATCAGGATCGGAGATCGCACGCGTGACGCCGAGGATCTCTTCTGTTTGATCAATACGTCGTACCGCCACAAAAGCCATTTCCCGATCGTAGTCGATCTGCGTCATGTTGGCTAAATCTTCATGGGTAAATTCGTTGATCTCGCTAAAGTAGCGGTAATAAAGATCTTCTTTGGTGACTCGCGAAATGAATTGCTGAAGCTGTGGCTCATCTTCTGGCAAAATCGGGCGGAACAAGCAGCGTTCACCGTTTTTCAATTCTACCCATTCTTCCAGCTGATGCGGATAAGGGCGCACAGCCAGGCGACTCTCGTTATCGCCTTCAAACGGAGCGATATCCAGCGTGACATCAAGTGCGGTAAATTCATTGCCGGAAGCCAGCAAAGGATGAATATCCAGCCTCTGAATCTCCGGACAATCGACAATCAAGTTAGAAACCTGCACCAGTAACTGGCTTAATCCCGCCACATCCAGCGGGCGTAGCGCACTACGCGCACGAATCTTTTTACTTTTGATCCCCTGAATGACCAGATAACGTGCCAGGTTCATGTTCAGCGGCGGTAGTGCGACGACGGCTTGATCTTCAGGACGCCACTCCACACCGCCTTCGCCCAGCATGATCAACGGTCCGAAAACCGGATCGTGCTCAACCACTACTCGCAACTCCTGAGCGCCAGCACGGTTAGCCATACTTTGTACCAGCAGGCCGTGGATACGCGCCTGCGGCCAGGCCATTTTTACGCGATCGAAAATAGCATTTGCGGCTTGCTGGACTTCATTGGCTGTACGCAAGTAGAGCATGACGCCCTGAACTTCTGATTTATGTGGAATATCCGGCGAGCGTAATTTTAGTGCCACCGGATAACCAATCTGTTCGGCAATATGCACAGCCTCGGTGCTGTCAGTGGCAATCCAGGTGGGAAGTGTGTTCATGCCGTACGCTTGCAGGATGGGCTGAACCTCATGGGTATCAAGCGACGTAGCCCCTTCGGCAATCGCCTGTTGCAACAGAAGATGCGCTTCTGCGGTATTGGAGGTCAGATTGCTGGGCAACGCCGGCGTTTCGCGTAGTTGCTTCTGATTACGCCGGTACTCCACCATATGCATAAAAGCGGTGATGGTTCCTTCCGGGGTGCGGTAGGTCGGCAGCCCGGCTTCGCTGAATAAACGTCGTGCCTCTTGCGAGGAGTGCTCGCCGCACCAGTTCGTCAGCAGAGAAACATACTTGCTGCGGGGATGATGCTTTACCGCTTCAATTAATGCATGTGCGCTTTCTGTTGCGGGGGCAGCGGCGCTGGGCGAATGAATAACCATCAGCGCATCAAAATCCTGACTGTGGAGCAGAATATCCAGCGTTTTAATATAATGCTCACTACTGGCGTCATCACGAAGATCGAGCGGGTTAGAGATTGCCACATGTTCTGGCAGTGCATCGCGCAATTTCTGGCAGGTTTCTTCACTGAGCGTAGCCAGCTTGCCATTGCGTGACCATAAGGCATCCAGTGCCAGTGCGGCAGGTGCTGCACCGTTGCTGATAATCATCAGCCGCTCTCCACGTAGCGGGCGCATATGGCTAAGGGTTTCGACTGCCGAAAACAGCTCGTGGGTATCCTGTACTCGCAACAAACCGGCGCGCTGAATAGCTGCATCCCAAGCAGGATCCATTCCTGCCGTGGTGTTCAGTAGTCGTTGCGCCGCCGGGCTACGTCCACTTTTAATCACCAGAATCGGTTTATTACGTGAGGCGCTACGTGCAGCCGAAACAAAACGTCGCGCATCACTTAATTGTTCGAGGTAGAGCAGGATTGCACTGGTTTTGCTGTCGCGCGCCAGATAATCGAGCAATTCATCAACGTCGATATCCAGGCTGTCGCCGAGAGCAATAAAGTAGGAAAAGCCCATTTCCCGCTGTTGTGCCCAGTCGAGGATGGTATTGGAGACGGCGGCAGACTGCGAAATAAACGCCAGTTTGCCGCGTTTAATCGGTACAGGCGAAAAGCTGGCATTCAGGCCTTGCCAGGGGGCCAGTAATCCCAGACTGTTTGGCCCCAGCAGACGCATGTTATGGCGCAGGGCGCAGGCGCGGAGATCTTCGTGTTGCGATGCCGGGGCGGAAAGAATAATGCAGGTTTTACAGCCTTTCTCGCCGAGCTCTTCCAGAAGAGTAAGATTGCGGCTGGCATTGGTACATAAAACCGCAAGATCGGGTGTAAAGGGCAGGCTGGCAATATCCGGCCAGGCCAACACACCCAACACCGCTTTCCAGGCAGGCGTCACCGGGAGTACCGGCCCGTTAAATCCCCCCGCCAGCAGGTTACGCATCATCAGATAACCTGCGCGATTGGGTTTCATCGATGCGCCAATTACCGCAATCGATTTTGGTCGCAGTAGTGCTTCCAGTCCTCGCTGACTCATATCGGTCTCCCGCAGAAGTGACCGAATGATTTTAAACGCTTTCTAACTGTTCTGCTGTGATGCTACCCAGATGTTGCGTTTTTCCTGCCAGATAGCGTGTTTTAAAGCGGGTGAAATGCTCGCCTAGACCTGCCGCCGCTCCGGTATCGCCGGCCATATCTAACAGTGCGATGGCAACTTCGGCAGTGCAGTATTGGCCTTCAGCCTGGGCTTCACGCAGGCGATAGGCTGATAGCCGGGAAAGATCGACGGAAATGACGGGAAGATTATCCAGATACGGACTTTTACGAAACATCTTGCGAGCTTCCGGCCAGGTACCATCGAGCATGATAAATAGCGGAGGCTTACCGGCAGGTGGTGTGAAGATCACTTCCCGTTGCTCATCAGCATACGAGGCGGGAAAGACCACCATTGGCTGATAGTCCGGGTTTTGTACCAGAGCTAGCAAATCCTGCGAGGGTTCGGTACGGGACCATTGAAACGCGACGGTATTTGGCAAGATATCGGCAATCAGACGCCCGGTGTTACTGGGCTTCATTGGCTCGGTGTCGAACATCAGCAAACAAAAGCGACTTTTAGCTTCCGCTGGAGTAATTGTCGAACAGAGACATAATTTCTCTGGCAAAAGACAGCGTTGGCAACGACGAACGCGATTACCGCGGGCAAGAAAAGGACGTGTTGCGCGCGCAATACGCTCGGCGCGTAACTGGAGAACAGCGTTTTCGGTCATAAGAGAGCGTCGAAAAAACGCCATTGTCGCAGAGGAGAAAACGGGGCACAAGATGCACCCCGACAAGATTAAAGCGATTCGTTCAGCCAGCTATCGAAAGGTGCTTTTGGTACTGCGCCATTAAGCATGTCGACAACCTGACCGTTTTTGAAAATCATGATTGTCGGAATGCTACGAATACCAAAGCGGCTGCTTAATTCACGTTCAGCTTCGGTATTCACTTTCACAAAGCGCACTTTACCGCTACGCTCTTGCGCAACATCTTCAAAAATTGGTGCGAAATTACGGCAGGGGCCGCACCACGGCGCCCAGAAGTCGATCACCACAGGCAGATCATCTTTCAGCAATTTATCGAGCGTTTCACCGGTCGCATTAATCACCTCTCCGTCAAACAAGTCGTGACCGCAGCGTCCGCATTTTGCCGCATCTTCGATCCGATCGTCGGGAATGCGATTGATGGCCTGACAATGGGTACAAACGGTATTCATAACTAACCTCGGGATGAGTAAGGAGACTTATCGGCAACGACGCCGGTATGTTTCTAATATGTTACATATTATCGGGGACATTGTTCCAGACAACAATCTGTTTTATTCAATAGGTATGATAGTCGCAGGCTTTGGTACGAAATCATGGCGAACCGCGCGCACTTCGGGTAATCTGCGCGCTTCGCGCAGCGCTGGTGGAGAAAAGCATGAACGATGAGATGAAAGGTAAAAGCGGCAAGGTCAAAGTGATGTATGTCCGCAGTGATGATGATTCTGATAAACGTACCCATAACCCGCGTACCGGGAAAGGGGGCGGGCGTCCAGGAAAATCTCGTGCCGACGGTGGCCGTCGCCCCGCCCGCGATGACAAACAAAGTCAGCCCCGTGACCGCAAGTGGGAAGAGTCTCCGTGGCGCACGGTTTCCCGCGCACCGGGTGATGAGACGCCGGAAAAGGCCGATCACGGTGGCATCAGTGGTAAAAGTTTTATTGATCCGGAAGTTTTGCGTCGTCAGCGTGCGGAAGAAACCCGCGTCTACGGCGAAAACGCCTGTCAGGCACTGTTCCAGAGCCGCCCCGAAGCGATTGTTCGCGCCTGGTTTATTCAGAGCGTAACGCCACGTTTTAAAGAAGCATTGCGCTGGATGGCGGCAAACCGCAAAGCGTATCATGTGGTGGATGAAGCGGAACTGACCAAAGCGTCAGGCACGGAACATCACGGCGGCGTTTGCTTCCTGATCAAAAAGCGTAACGGTACAACCGTGCAGCAGTGGGTAAGTCAGGCAGGTGCGCAGGATTGTGTACTGGCACTGGAAAACGAATCTAACCCGCATAACCTGGGCGGCATGATGCGCAGTTGCGCACACTTCGGCGTGAAAGGCGTTGTGGTGCAGGATGCGGCGTTGCTGGAATCCGGTGCGGCTATCCGTACCGCAGAAGGCGGTGCAGAGCATGTTCAGCCGATTACTGGCGACAACATTGTTAACGTGCTGGATGACTTCCGCCAGGCGGGTTACACCGTAGTGACCACCTCCAGCGAGCAGGGTAAACCGCTGTTCAAAACCAGTCTGCCAGAGAAAATGGTGCTAGTGCTGGGTCAGGAATATGAAGGGTTACCGGATGCCGCACGCGATCCGAACGATTTGCGCGTGAAGATTGACGGAACTGGCAATGTTGCCGGGCTGAATATCTCTGTTGCAACCGGCGTTTTGCTTGGCGAATGGTGGCGTCAGAACAAAGCCTGATAAATCAGCCGGGTGGCACTTCTGCCATCCGGCGTTTTCCCTTAAATTTACTCACTCTCTGCCGGTAATACTGGCATCCAGTCAATCGGTTTCTCGCCACGTTGTTCCAGCCACTGATTTGCCAGCACAAAATGATTGCAGCCAAAGAATCCACGATGTGCAGAAAGCGGCGATGGATGCGGCGCTTTCAGTACGTGGTGGCGTTGCTTATCTATAATCGCCCCTTTCTTTTGCGCATGTGATCCCCACAACAAAAACACCACGCCTTCGCGGTGCTGGTTAATCAGGCTGATGACTTTGTCGGTGAAGGTCTCCCAACCGAGGCTGGCGTGGGAATGCGCCTGACCTGCGCGAACCGTCAAGACGGTATTGAGCAGCAAAACGCCCTGACGCGCCCAGCTCTCAAGATAGCCATGACCAGGGCGGGTAAAGCCGGGAATGGTATTTTCCAGCTCTTTATACATATTCAGCAGTGACGGCGGTGTCGCAATGCCTGGGCGAACGGAAAATGCCAGGCCGTGCGCCTGTCCCGGTCCGTGATAAGGATCTTGGCCGAGAATCACCACTTTGACGTCGCCCAACTCGGTAAAGCGAAAGGCGTTAAAGACATCTTTTTGTGGTGGATAGATAGTGATGCCGGACTGCCGCTCGCTGGCGACGGTTTGAAGGGTATTAAGGAAATAGGGTTGTTGCTTCTCTTCAGCCAGCACGTCATGCCAGGTTAATTCGTTAGCCATCTCGCTCTCCTGCGAATTTTCAATCCGCCTAGCTTAACTGCTTCTTTCTACAGAACAAAACCAAGCTCATTTTTTAGACTTTAATGAGTGCAAAAAAATGTAAATTGGTAAAATTTCACACCCGTATAAGTTGATGTAAAACAATAAAATCCATTTGCGACCACACTTGATGTGTGGTTTTTATTGATTTAAATCAAAGAATCAAGGGTGTTTGAGGAGTATATATACACTCAAGCAACAATGGTTTTACCAATTGGCCGCGACAGGCTAATCAAATCAAATAATTTTGCCGGGGAGGCATCACATGATTACAGGTATCCAGATTACTAAAGCTGCTAATGACGATCTGCTGAACTCTTTCTGGCTGCTGGACAGCGAAAAAGGCGAAGCGCGTTGCATCGTTGCGAAAGCAGGTTTTGCAGAAGACGAAGTGGTTGCAGTAAGCAAACTGGGTGACATTGAATACCGTGAAGTTCCAGTAGAAGTTAAACCAGAAGTTCGCGTTGAAGGTGGTCAGCACCTGAATGTAAACGTTCTGCGTCGTGAAACTCTGGAGGATGCAGTTAAGCATCCGGAAAAATATCCGCAGCTGACCATCCGTGTATCCGGTTATGCAGTTCGCTTTAACTCTCTGACTCCGGAACAGCAGCGCGATGTTATTGCTCGTACCTTTACTGAAAGCCTGTAAGGTTTAAGTAGCAAGTTACTAAGCGGAAGAGGGCGACCTCTTCCGCTTTTTTTCATTAACAGAAAATGCGCACTGCGCAATAGACCAGCAACAACGCCAGCACGATATTTAACTGGCGACCATACTGGCGAAACAATCGCTGAAACAGATGCCCCGCCAGCGCCCAGCACACATTGCCAAAGGTCCCAATCATTGCCAGCAAAACGCTGACGCCAATCACCCAGCTTAACGCCTGCGTTTGTGGCAGGACAAATGTCGACAGTGCTGTAATGCCGTACAAAATAATTTTGACGTTCACAAACTGCAAAGCAAAGCTGGCCCAGAAGCTGATCGGTTTGGCCTGAAGTCCGTCTTCCTTGGTTGGACTGGTAGCGATTTTCCACGCCAGCCAGATAATATATGCCGCTCCTGCCCAACTCAAAAGGTGCACCGCTGCCGGGTCGATAACAGCCAGTGAAAATGAAATTCCTGCACACAGTAACATCACAATCAAAAATCCCAGACTCATCCCTGCCAGCACGCGGGTACTCCGACGAAATCCATGCGACGTGGCAGAGCTAAGAGCGAGTATATTGTTTGGTCCTGGCGTCAGGGCGGTAATCAGGGTGTAGGTCCAAAAAGCACTTAAAAGGGTCGGTGTCACTTGTTATCTCCTCTGTTTTGGTAGACAGTACCCGACACGAAACATTTAAAAAAATGAATGTTTTAATATTCTAAATTCGATATTTTCGATGGGTTTGGGGTTATGGATCTGCGCCGTTTTATTACGCTTAAAACCGTGGTGGAAGAGGGTTCCTTTTTGCGAGCTTCGCAAAAATTGTGCTGCACACAATCGACGGTGACTTTTCATATTCAGCAGCTTGAACAGGAGTTCTCAGTACAATTGTTTGAGAAAATTGGCCGACGGATGTGCCTCACTCGCGAAGGCAAAAAGTTGCTGCCGCACATCTATGAACTCACCAGAGTGATGGATACGCTTCGTGAGGCTGCCAAAAAAGAGTCGGAACCGGACGGGGAACTACGCGTTGTTTCAGGCGAAACGCTGCTCTCTTACCGAATGCCGCAGGTGTTGCAGCGTTTTCGGCAACGTGCACCAAAAGTGCGTTTATCACTGCAGTCGCTGAACTGTTACGTGATCCGTGATGCTCTACTGAATGATGAGGCCGACGTCGGTGTTTTTTATCGCGTAGGAAATGATGATGCTCTGAATCGACGAGAATTGGGTGAACAATCGCTGGTGCTGGTGGCTTCACCGCAAATTGCAGATGTCGATTTTACTCAGCCTGGAAGACATAACGCCTGTAGCTTTATTATCAACGAACCACAATGTGTCTTCCGGCAGATATTTGAGAGCACGCTGCGCCAGCGGCGGATCACGGTGGAAAATACCATTGAGCTTATAAGTATCGAAAGCATAAAGCGTTGTGTCGCGGCGAATATCGGAGTTAGCTATCTGCCGCGTTTTGCGGTGGCAAAAGAGTTGGAGTGCGGAGAATTAATCGAATTGCCTTTTGGCGAACAGTCGCAGACCATTACGGCAATGTGCGCTCACCATGCCGGGAAAGCGGTTAGCCCGGCGATGCACACTTTTATTCAGTGTGTTGAGGAGTGTTTTTTGCCGGGATAAAAATAATGCCGGGCTTAAACCCGGCACCCAACTTGTCGACGAAGTGCGTTTTGTTCATGCCGGATGCGGCGTGAACGCCTTATCCAGCCTACAAGATCGTGCAAATTCAATATATTGCATGAGCCATGTAGGCCTGATAAGCGTAGCACATCAGGCAGTTTTGCGTTTGCCAGCACTTTTAATTCCGGGCTTAAACCCGGAATTAAGATCACTCTTCTGTCGTTTGTGGCGGTACGCCTGTTCCGCTTGGTTTGCGTCGCTTACCAATATTTTTGGTATCGCGATGGCGTTTTTTCACCCGTGGCTTCTCTTTCTCTTTAGCCTTTTTCTTCTCGGCGCGTTTTGCCAGTACTTTCTTCGATGGCTTGCCGGTCTGCTTCTCGCTTGGCGCACGCGTTTTCGGGCGTAACTCATCAATTACGCGAGCTTTAATTGGCTCTTCAATATAACGGCCTACTTTGCCCAGCAGCAGATGGTCATGAGCTTCAACCAGTGAAATCGCGGTTCCCTTACGACCAGCGCGAGCAGTACGTCCGATACGGTGTAAATAAGTATCGCCACTGCGTGGCATATCGAAGTTAAAGACATGGCTGACATCCGGAATGTCGATACCGCGCGCGGCAACATCAGTGGCAACCAGTACGTTAACGCGACCTTCGGTCAGACGCTTGATCGCTTCGTTACGCTTGCCTTGTACCATCTCACCTTCGAGATAGCAGTTGTTGATGCCCGCTTCGCGCAGCCAGTTTGCCAGTTCATGCACACGCTCACGCTTACGCACAAATACAATTGAGCGGGTCGCTTCCGGTTGTTTTAACAGATGCACCAGTAATGCGGTTTTATGCTCAAGATCATCAGCGCGGTAATACCACTGATGAATCTTTTTGCGCTCACGGGTGGATGGATTCGCAGAAACTTCCACCGGATCTTCAAGCAGACGCTCGGCAAAATCCTGAATGGCATCGCCTTCAAGCGTTGCCGAGAAGAGCAGAGTCTGTTTACGCCAGCGCGTTTCGCCCGCAATATGTTCGATATCCTGAGCAAAACCCATATCCAGCATTCGGTCTGCTTCGTCGAGGATCAGCGTTTCAACCGCGCGGCAATCGAAGTTCTCTTCTTTTATGTATTGCAGCAGACGTCCGGTCGTGGCAACCACGATATCTTGGTTTTCGCTGAATACTTCCGCGTGGTTCATATAGGCTACGCCGCCGGTGATGGTGGCGATATCCAGATGCGTATGTTTCGCCAGTTCGCGGGCATGATCGGCCACCTGCATCGCCAGTTCGCGAGTTGGGGTGAGGATCAAAATACGCGGCGGGCCGGATTTCTTACGGGGAAAATCGAGCAGGTGCTGCAACGCTGGCAGCAGATACGCCGCCGTTTTACCGGTGCCTGTCGGCGCAGAACCGAGTACATCACGGCCATCGAGCGCAGGCGGAATGGCGGCAGCCTGAATGGCGGTCGGGCGAGTGAAACCTTTATCCTGGAGGGCTTCCAGCAGGCTTTCGTCGAGTTCAAGTTCGGAAAAAGTCGTTACAGTCATGTTCTACCTCTGTGTGGGGCGCTGATTATAGACGTTACGGCTGCAATCTTCATCTGTTTGTATGGATATCGCTTCTCGGGTATTGTTCTCACCCGGTGCTATCGCCGTTTTTCCTGCAAGGTTTTATTTTCATGTCACAGTCTACATCCGTGCTTCGTCGTAATGGATTTACTTTTAAACAGTTTTTTGTTGCTCACGATCGCTGTGCAATGAAAGTGGGAACGGATGGCATTTTGCTGGGCGCATGGGCACCGGTGGCTGGGGTAAAACGTTGCCTTGATATCGGCGCGGGTAGCGGGTTGCTGGCATTAATGCTGGCGCAGCGAACCGATGACAGCGTGATGATTGATGCCGTTGAACTGGAAAGTGAAGCTGCGACTCAGGCGCAGGAAAATATCAACCAGTCCCCGTGGGCAGAGCGGATTAATATCTATCCAGCGGATATTCAGCAGTGGATCACACAGCAGACAGCACGCTTTGATTTAATCATCAGTAACCCGCCTTATTATCAGCAGGGCGTTGAGTGCGCTACGCCGCAGAGGGAACAGGCACGCTATACCACTACGCTTGATCACCAATCGTTGCTGACCTGTGCGGCGGAGTGCATTACCGAAGAGGGATTTTTCTGCGTGGTGTTGCCAGAGCAGATTGGTAATGGTTTTACTGAACTGGCATTAAGAATGGGCTGGCATTTACGTTTACGGACGGATGTGGCGGAAAACGAAACGCGACAGCCGCATCGGGTGCTGCTGGCATTCTCCCCACAGGCGGGAGAATGCTATAGCGATCGCTTAGTGATTCGTGGGCCAGACCAGAGCTATTCCGAAGCGTACACTGCGCTGACCCAGGCTTTTTATTTGTTTATGTAAAGGTTGTCGGGGGAAAGGATCGATGGGCCAGAGTGTGTGAGCAACTCCGGGTAATCCAGCGTGAAATGCAGCCCCCGGCTCTCCTTGCGCACCATCGCACAGCGAACAATCAACTCGGCAACCTGTACCAGATTACGCAGCTCCAGCAAATTATTTGATACGCGGAAATGGGCGTAATATTCGTCTATTTCCTGCTGAAGCATATTGATCCGCCGCAGGGCGCGTTCCAGACGTTTCGTTGTGCGCACAATGCCGACGTAATCCCACATAAACAGACGTAGCTCGTGCCAGTTATGTTGAATCACCACCAGTTCGTCAGGGTTCTCAACACGGCTTTCATCCCACGGCGGTAACGTACTGACGTCGTGGGCATAAGGCATACGCCTGGTAATATCCTCCGCCGCCGACCAGCCGTAAACCAGACACTCCAGTAATGAATTCGAGGCCATGCGGTTAGCGCCGTGTAAGCCGGTATAACTCACTTCGCCAATGGCGTACAAACCTTCGACGTCCGTACGCCCATGATCATCAACCATTACACCACCGCAGGTATAATGTGCAGCAGGCACAATCGGCACCGGTTCTTTCGTGAGATCTATCCCCAGCCAGAGCAACTTTTCATAGATCATCGGGAAATGCTGGCGAATAAAATCGGCAGGCTTATGGCTGATGTCGAGATACATACAATCCGCACCGAGGCGTTTCATTTCATGATCAATAGCGCGGGCGACAATATCGCGCGGGGCCAGTTCGCCGCGCTCATCGAAATCGGGCATAAAACGCGTGCCATCCGGGCGCTTGAGATAAGCACCTTCGCCGCGCAGTGCTTCCGTTAACAGGAAATTTCGTGCCTGTGGGTGATAGAGCGCGGTAGGGTGAAACTGATTAAATTCGAGATTGGCGACCCGGCAGCCCGCGCGCCACGCCATAGCAATGCCATCGCCAGAAGAAATATCCGGATTGGTGGTGTACTGATAAACCTTCGACGCACCGCCGGTTGCCAGCACAACCGCTTTTGCGTGGCAGGTTTCAACCGTTTCTTTATTTCGGTTCCATACCCACGCGCCTACAACTCGTCGCGTGCCCGGCAGGCCAATTTTGTCAGAGACAATCAGATCAACCGCGTTGCTGCGCTCCAGCACGCGAATGTTCGGATGGTTCTGCGCCTTGCTCACTAGTGTGGTTTCTACTTCTTTACCGGTGGCGTCCGCAGCATGAAGAATTCGTCGGTGACTATGTCCACCTTCACGAGTCAAATGGTAGCTTTCTTCGCCATTCGATTGAACGTGGGTATCAAACAACACCCCCTGGTCGATTAACCATTGCAC
Source organism: Escherichia sp. MOD1-EC5990 (assembly GCF_002965285.1). NCBI lineage: Bacteria > Pseudomonadati > Pseudomonadota > Gammaproteobacteria > Enterobacterales > Enterobacteriaceae > Escherichia > Escherichia sp. MOD1-EC5990. Next base: position 15,634 of record NZ_PTRV01000007.1, read on the forward strand.
ACAAGAACGCGCATTGCTGGCGACAAATTCAACTGCATGGCGATCACAAATACCAGCACCGGCTATCATTGTGTCTTCCACATGCGAATCAATGCTGTCAGTTTCATCAAACACGGTGGCAATTCCGCCCTGGGCATAAAATGTTGAACCTTCCGTTACTGGGCCTTTACTTAGAACGATGACATGATGCCGATCAGCCAGACGTAGCGCCAGTGAAAGCCCGGCAGCGCCGCTACCGATAATCAACACGTCACATGAATGTTCAGGGAGAGTATTCATTTTCTTTGTTTAATTTACTAAACACGGTTTGGTCAGCATAGCATCATGTTGTGCGATTAAACACCTGCTATTTTAATTTTTGTTACAGAGGCTAAACAGACCGAATCACGGCGACGAGAAAACGAGAAGTTACTGGCTGGCGAAGGATTAGGTGGTGAAATAAAAAGGCCGTTGGGTTACTCTTCAGGCAGTTAAATGGGCATTTCTACACAGATAATGCGATGTTCAGATTCTGTAGACTTATAATGATAGATAATGATCCGTCTACAGCATGACAAACAAAAACAGATGCGTTACGGAACTTTACAAAAACGAGACACTCTAACCCTTTGCTTGCTCAAATTGCAGCTAATGGAGTGGCGTTTCGATAGCGCGTGGAAATTTGGTTTGGGGAGACTTTACCTCGGATGAGCGAGCAGTTAACGGACCAGGTCCTGGTTGAACGGGTCCAGAAGGGAGATCAGAAAGCCTTTAACTTACTGGTAGTGCGCTATCAGCATAAAGTGGCGAGTCTGGTTTCCCGCTATGTGCCGTCGGGTGATGTTCCCGATGTGGTACAAGAAGCTTTTATTAAAGCCTATCGTGCGCTGGATTCGTTCCGGGGAGATAGCGCTTTTTATACATGGCTGTATCGGATTGCTGTAAATACAGCGAAAAATTACCTGGTTGCTCAGGGACGCCGTCCACCTTCCAGTGATGTGGATGCCATTGAAGCTGAAAACTTCGAAAGTGGCGGCGCGTTGAAAGAAATTTCGAACCCTGAGAACTTAATGTTGTCAGAAGAACTGAGACAGATAGTTTTCCGAACTATTGAGTCCCTCCCGGAAGATTTACGCATGGCAATAACCTTGCGGGAGCTGGATGGCCTGAGCTATGAAGAGATAGCCGCTATCATGGATTGTCCGGTAGGTACGGTGCGTTCACGTATCTTCCGAGCGAGGGAAGCTATTGATAACAAAGTTCAACCGCTTATCAGGCGTTGACGATAGCGGGATACTGGATAAGGGTATTAGGCATGCAGAAAGAACAACTTTCCGCTTTAATGGATGGCGAAACGCTGGATAGTGAGCTGCTTAACGAACTGGCTCATAACCCAGAAATGCAGAAAACCTGGGAAAGCTATCACTTAATCCGTGACTCAATGCGGGGTGATACTCCCGAGGTGCTCCATTTCGATATCTCTTCACGCGTAATGGCCGCCATTGAAGAAGAGCCAGTACGTCAACCGGCGACACTGATCCCAGAGGCCCAGCCTGCGCCGCATCAATGGCAGAAAATGCCATTCTGGCAGAAAGTACGTCCATGGGCTGCACAGCTTACCCAAATGGGCGTAGCAGCATGCGTATCGCTTGCAGTTATCGTTGGCGTCCAGCACTATAATGGGCAATCTGAAACGTCCCAGCAGCCCGAAACGCCAGTATTTAATACACTGCCGATGATGGGTAAAGCCAGCCCGGTTAGCCTGGGAGTACCTTCTGAAGCGACTGCAAACAATGGTCAACAGCAGCAGGTACAGGAGCAGCGTCGTCGCATTAATGCAATGTTGCAGGATTACGAACTGCAACGTCGACTCCACTCTGAACAGCTTCAGTTTGAGCAGGCCCAAACACAGCAAGCCGCTGTACAGGTGCCAGGAATTCAAACTTTAGGAACGCAATCGCAGTAATGAAGCAACTTTGGTTTGCCATGTCATTAGTGACAGGTAGCCTGTTATTCTCTGCTAACGCCTCGGCCACTACCGCGTCCGGGGCGTTATTACAGCAGATGAACCTGGCCAGTCAGTCACTGAATTACGAGCTGTCATTCATCAGCATCAATAAACAGGGTGTTGAGTCTCTGCGTTATCGACATGCACGCCTCGATAACCGTCCTCTTGCACAATTGTTGCAAATGGATGGCCCGCGCCGGGAAGTGGTACAGCGCGGCAATGAAATCAGCTACTTTGAACCGGGCCTTGAACCGTTCACGCTTAATGGCGATTACATTGTTGATTCTCTGCCATCGCTCATCTATACCGATTTCAAACGCCTTTCTCCTTACTACGACTTTATCTCCGTGGGACGCACGCGTATTGCTGATCGTCTTTGCGAAGTCATTCGCGTGGTGGCCCGTGATGGCACACGCTACAGCTACATCGTGTGGATGGACACCGAATCGAAATTACCGATGCGGGTTGATCTTCTTGATCGCGATGGTGAAACGCTGGAACAATTTCGCGTGATTGCTTTTAACGTTAATCAGGATATCAGCAGCAGTATGCAGACGCTGGCGAAAGCAAATCTGCCGCCGCTGCTTTCTGTTCCTGTAGGTGAAAAAGCTAAATTCAGCTGGACGCCAACCTGGTTGCCACAGGGGTTTAGTGAAGTTTCCAGCAGCCGACGTCCGTTACCGACGATGGACAACATGCCTATCGAATCACGTCTCTATTCCGACGGATTATTCAGCTTCTCGGTAAACGTTAACCGCGCTACGCCATCGAGCACCGATCAGATGTTGCGCACCGGACGCAGAACCGTCAGTACAAGCGTACGTGATAACGCCGAAATCACCATTGTCGGCGAACTGCCGCCGCAAACGGCGAAACGCATTGCCGAGAATATTAAGTTCGGGGCAGCGCAATGATCAAAGAGTGGGCTACGGTCGTCTCCTGGCAAAACGGGCAGGCGCTGGTCAGTTGTGATGTTAAAGCCTCATGCAGCAGCTGTGCTTCTCGTGTCGGTTGCGGTAGCCGCGTGCTGAATAAACTTGGCCCACAAACCACGCATACCATTGTCGTACCCTGTGATGAACCGTTAGTGCCGGGGCAAAAAGTGGAATTAGGAATCGCCGAGGGCAGCCTTCTTAGCTCCGCATTACTGGTTTATATGTCGCCGTTGGTGGGATTATTCCTCATCGCTTCGTTATTTCAGCTACTCTTTGCTTCAGATATTGCAGCATTATGCGGTGCGATTCTCGGCGGCGTTGGTGGATTCCTGATTGCACGCGGCTACTCGCGAAAGTTTGCTGCCCGGGCGGAATGGCAACCGATCATCTTAAGCGTGGCATTGCCGCCAGGCCTTGTGCGATTTGAAACATCTTCGGAAGACGCGAGCCAGTGATTTCACTGGCTTTGTTGCATTTTGCATAACAAATGCGAGGACGTTTCCAGATACCACAATCCATACCGTATGAACATTTCCTCGCCTCAATGTTGTAGTGTAGAATGCGGCGTTTCTATTAATACAGACGTTAAGCTCAGAACAGCGACTTCTAAAAGCCTGGTTAACCGGGCATTAAGGCACAATAATCATACTTTATGAAGAATATACGTAACTTTTCGATCATAGCTCACATTGACCACGGTAAATCGACGCTGTCTGACCGTATTATCCAGATCTGCGGTGGCCTGTCTGACCGTGAAATGGAGGCGCAGGTTCTCGATTCCATGGATCTTGAGCGTGAGCGTGGCATTACCATCAAAGCGCAAAGCGTGACGCTGGATTACAAAGCGTCTGACGGCGAAACCTATCAGCTTAACTTTATCGACACCCCGGGCCACGTAGACTTCTCCTATGAAGTTTCCCGTTCGCTGGCTGCCTGTGAGGGTGCATTGCTGGTGGTCGACGCCGGGCAGGGCGTAGAAGCGCAAACCCTGGCAAACTGCTACACCGCGATGGAAATGGATCTCGAAGTAGTGCCGGTACTGAACAAGATTGACCTGCCGGCAGCTGATCCTGAACGCGTAGCAGAAGAAATTGAAGATATCGTTGGTATCGACGCCACCGACGCAGTGCGCTGCTCAGCGAAAACCGGCGTTGGTGTGCAGGACGTTCTCGAACGTCTGGTGCGCGATATTCCGCCGCCGGAAGGCGATCCGGAAGGCCCGTTACAGGCGCTAATTATCGACTCCTGGTTCGACAACTACCTGGGCGTTGTTTCACTTATCCGTATTAAAAACGGCACCCTGCGTAAGGGCGACAAAGTGAAAGTCATGAGTACCGGGCAGACCTATAACGCCGACCGTCTGGGTATTTTCACGCCGAAGCAGGTTGACCGCACTGAACTGAAATGCGGTGAAGTTGGCTGGTTGGTATGTGCGATCAAAGACATCCACGGTGCACCGGTAGGCGATACCTTAACACTGGCGCGTAATCCGGCAGAAAAGGCGCTGCCTGGCTTTAAGAAAGTCAAACCGCAGGTTTACGCAGGCTTGTTCCCGGTAAGCTCTGACGACTATGAAGCCTTCCGTGACGCGCTGGGCAAACTCAGCCTGAATGATGCCTCACTGTTCTATGAGCCGGAAAGCTCCAGCGCGTTGGGCTTTGGTTTCCGCTGCGGCTTCCTCGGCCTGCTGCACATGGAGATCATTCAGGAACGTCTGGAACGTGAATACGATCTGGATCTGATCACCACGGCGCCGACCGTAGTGTATGAAGTTGAAACTACGTCAAGAGAAGTTATTTACGTCGACAGCCCATCGAAGCTGCCAGCGGTAAATAACATCTACGAACTGCGCGAGCCGATTGCAGAGTGTCACATGCTATTGCCGCAGGCATATCTCGGTAACGTTATTACGCTGTGCGTAGAAAAACGTGGCGTACAAACCAACATGGTTTACCACGGTAACCAGGTAGCGTTGACCTACGAGATCCCGATGGCTGAAGTGGTGCTCGACTTCTTCGATCGCCTGAAATCTACCTCTCGTGGTTATGCGTCTCTGGATTACAACTTCAAACGCTTCCAGGCGTCCGACATGGTACGTGTAGACGTATTAATCAACGGTGAACGTGTTGATGCGCTGGCGCTGATCACCCACCGTGATAATTCGCAAAACCGTGGTCGCGAGCTGGTGGAAAAGATGAAGGATCTGATCCCACGCCAGCAGTTTGATATTGCCATTCAGGCAGCGATTGGTACGCACATCATTGCGCGCTCCACCGTGAAACAGCTGCGTAAAAACGTACTGGCTAAATGTTATGGTGGCGATATAAGCCGTAAGAAAAAGCTGCTGCAGAAGCAGAAAGAAGGTAAGAAACGCATGAAGCAGATCGGTAACGTCGAGCTTCCGCAGGAAGCGTTCCTCGCCATTCTGCACGTCGGCAAAGACAACAAATAACCCTTAGGAGTTGGCATGGCGAATATGTTTGCCCTCATTCTGGTGATTGCCACACTGGTGACGGGCATTTTATGGTGCGTGGATAAATTCTTTTTCGCACCTAAGCGACGGGAACGTCAGGCAGCGGCTCAAGCGGCTGCTGGTGACTCACTGGATAAAGCAACGCTGAAAAAAGTTGCGCCGAAGCCAGGTTGGCTGGAAACCGGGGCTTCTGTTTTTCCGGTGCTGGCTATTGTATTGATTGTGCGTTCGTTTATTTATGAACCGTTCCAGATCCCGTCAGGTTCGATGATGCCGACTCTGTTAATCGGTGACTTTATTCTGGTAGAAAAGTTTGCTTACGGCATTAAAGATCCTATCTACCAGAAAACGCTGATCGAAACCGGTCATCCGAAACGTGGCGATATCGTGGTCTTTAAATACCCGGAAGATCCAAAGCTTGATTACATCAAGCGTGCGGTGGGTTTACCGGGCGATAAAGTCACTTACGATCCGGTTTCAAAAGAGCTGACGATTCAGCCGGGATGCAGCTCCGGTCAGGCGTGTGAAAACGCGCTGCCGGTCACCTACTCAAACGTGGAACCGAGCGATTTCGTTCAGACCTTCTCACGTCGTAATGGTGGGGAAGCAACCAGCGGATTCTTTGAAGTGCCGAAAAACGAAACCAAAGAAAATGGAATTCGTCTTTCCGAGCGTAAAGAGACTCTGGGTGATGTGACGCACCGTATTCTGACAGTGCCGATTGCGCAGGATCAGGTGGGGATGTATTACCAGCAGCCAGGGCAACAACTGGCAACCTGGATTGTTCCACCGGGCCAATACTTCATGATGGGTGACAACCGTGACAACAGCGCGGACAGCCGTTACTGGGGCTTTGTGCCGGAAGCGAATCTGGTAGGTCGGGCAACGGCTATCTGGATGAGTTTCGATAAGCAAGAAGGCGAATGGCCGACTGGTGTGCGCTTAAGTCGTATTGGCGGCATCCATTAATAGCTTATCTTCGTTCACGTTGTCGCCGTTATGGCGACAACGTGAATTATTTATGAGATAAATCTCCCGTGGCTAACGACATCCCCCGTCGTTGTGTATAGAATATTCCCCCGAAGTTTAAGGTTGGCACCTCCAGGTTGCCACGGCACACGAAACAGCGTTGGTCCCCATATACCGGTAAACTGAAACTGCAGCGAAGCAGTTAGCAGAGCCATGTATATCAGGTCTGTTTCGTGTGCTGAATTGTTGACGCATTTATTTATTGGTATCGCATGAACCCCATCGTAATTAATCGGCTTCAAAGGAAGCTGGGCTACACTTTTAATCATCAGGAACTGTTGCAGCAGGCATTAACCCATCGTAGTGCCAGCAGCAAACATAACGAGCGTTTAGAATTTTTAGGCGACTCTATTCTGAGCTACGTTATCGCCAATGCGCTTTATCACCGTTTCCCTCGCGTGGATGAAGGCGATATGAGCCGGATGCGCGCCACGCTGGTCCGTGGCAATACGCTGGCTGAACTGGCGCGCGAATTTGAGTTAGGTGAGTGCTTACGTTTAGGGCCAGGTGAACTTAAAAGCGGTGGATTTCGTCGTGAGTCAATTCTCGCCGACACCGTCGAAGCATTAATTGGTGGCGTATTCCTCGACAGTGACATTCAAACCGTCGAGAAATTAATCCTTAACTGGTATCAAACCCGTCTGGACGAAATTAGCCCAGGCGATAAACAAAAAGATCCGAAAACGCGCTTGCAAGAATATTTGCAGGGTCGCCATCTGCCGCTGCCGACTTATCTGGTAGTTCAGGTACGTGGCGAAGCGCACGATCAGGAATTTACTATCCACTGCCAGGTCAGCGGCCTGAGTGAACCGGTGGTTGGCACAGGTTCAAGCCGTCGTAAGGCTGAGCAGGCTGCCGCCGAACAGGCGTTGAAAAAACTGGAGCTGGAATGAGCAACGATAAAAGTTACTGCGGATTTATTGCTATCGTCGGACGTCCGAACGTTGGCAAATCCACATTGTTGAATAAATTGTTGGGGCAGAAAATCTCCATCACCTCCCGCAAGGCGCAGACAACTCGTCACCGCATTGTAGGGATCCATACTGAAGGCGCGTATCAGGCGATCTACGTCGATACCCCAGGCCTGCATATGGAAGAAAAACGCGCCATTAACCGCCTGATGAACAAAGCGGCGAGCAGCTCCATTGGCGACGTTGAGCTGGTGATTTTTGTCGTTGAAGGCACCCGCTGGACGCCGGACGATGAAATGGTGCTCAACAAACTGCGCGATGGCAAAGCGCCGGTAATCCTCGCGGTGAATAAAGTGGACAACGTGCAGGAAAAAGCCGATCTGCTGCCGCATTTACAGTTCCTGGCAAGCCAGATGAACTTCCTCGATATCGTGCCGATTTCTGCCGAAACCGGGCTGAATGTCGACACTATCGCGGCAATTGTGCGTAAGCATCTGCCTGAAGCGACCCATCACTTCCCGGAAGATTACATCACCGATCGCTCGCAGCGTTTTATGGCGTCTGAAATCATCCGCGAAAAACTGATGCGTTTCCTCGGTGCTGAACTGCCATATTCCGTGACCGTGGAGATCGAACGTTTTGTCTCTAACGAACGCGGTGGTTATGACATCAACGGTTTGATTCTCGTTGAGCGTGAGGGGCAGAAGAAGATGGTGATTGGCAACAAAGGGGCCAAGATTAAAACCATCGGAATTGAAGCGCGTAAAGACATGCAGGAAATGTTCGAAGCGCCTGTCCACCTTGAACTGTGGGTAAAAGTGAAATCTGGCTGGGCCGACGACGAACGCGCACTGCGCAGTCTCGGTTACGTTGACGATCTTTAATTAGCATACTCTATGACTTTCGAGGTGCAGGAAGGCGGCAAGACCGTGAATCCCTGGGAGCTTACTAAAGTAAGTGACCAGGGTGAACGGGTGCAGCCAAGGCACCTGCAACTTGAAAGGCGACGAGTATGATGGAAGGCTGGCAGCGCGCATTCGTATTGCATAGTCGCCCGTGGAGCGAAACCAGCCTGATGCTGGACGTCTTCACGGAGGAATCGGGTCGCGTGCGTCTGGTTGCCAAAGGCGCACGCTCTAAACGCTCTACTCTGAAAGGTGCATTACAACCTTTCACCCCTCTCTTGCTTCGCTTCGGTGGGCGTGGTGAAGTCAAAACACTGCGCAGTGCCGAAGCTGTCTCGCTGGCGCTGCCATTAAGCGGTATCACCCTTTACAGCGGTTTGTACATCAACGAACTTCTTTCCCGCGTGCTGGAATACGAGACGCGCTTCTCTGAACTCTTTTTCGATTACTTGCACTGCATTCAGTCTCTTGCAGGTGCCACTGGTACGCCAGAACCCGCGCTGCGCCGCTTTGAACTGGCACTGCTCGGTCATCTGGGTTATGGCGTCAATTTTACCCATTGTGCGGGTAGCGGCGAGCCGGTAGATGACACCATGACGTATCGTTATCGCGAAGAAAAAGGGTTTATCGCAAGCGTCGTTATCGACAATAAAACGTTCACTGGAAGGCAGTTAAAAGCGTTAAACGCGCGGGAATTTCCTGACGCAGACACACTACGCGCCGCGAAACGCTTTACCCGCATGGCGCTTAAGCCGTATCTTGGCGGTAAACCATTAAAGAGCAGGGAACTGTTCCGGCAGTTTATGCCTAAGCGAACGGTGAAAACACATTATGAATGATGAGGATTGTCATGGCTGAATTACTGTTAGGCGTCAACATTGACCATATTGCAACGCTGCGTAACGCACGTGGTACTGCTTACCCGGATCCGGTGCAGGCGGCGTTTATTGCTGAGCAGGCGGGGGCGGATGGCATTACCGTGCATCTACGTGAAGATCGTCGCCACATTACCGACCGCGACGTGCGCATCCTGCGTCAGACGCTGGATACCCGCATGAATCTGGAGATGGCGGTGACCGAAGAGATGCTGGCGATCGCCGTTGAAACAAAGCCGCATTTTTGCTGCCTGGTACCTGAAAAGCGTCAGGAAGTCACAACCGAAGGTGGCCTGGACGTCGCTGGACAGCGTGAAAAAATGCGCGATGCCTGCAAACGTCTGGCGGAGGCCGGGATCCTGGTTTCTCTGTTTATCGACGCCGATGAAGAGCAGATCAAAGCTGCGGCAGAGGTTGGCGCACCGTTTATCGAGATCCACACCGGTTGCTATGCTGATGCCAAAACTGACGCCGAACAGGCGCAAGAGCTGGCGCGTATCGCCAAAGCCGCGACCTTTGCCGCTAGTCTCGGTCTGAAAGTTAACGCTGGTCACGGTCTGACCTATCACAACGTGAAAGCCATTGCCGCCATCCCTGAGATGCATGAACTGAATATCGGTCATGCCATTATTGGTCGTGCAGTGATGACCGGACTGAAAGATGCGGTGGCAGAAATGAAGCGTTTGATGCTGGAAGCGCGTGGCTAATGGCAATATTAGGTTTAGGTACGGATATTGTGGAGATCGCTCGCATTGAATCGGTGATCGCCCGATCCGGTGAGCGCCTGGCACGCCGCGTATTAAGCGATAACGAATGGGCAATCTGGAAAACGCACCACCAGCCGGTGCGTTTTCTGGCGAAACGCTTTGCCGTAAAAGAAGCCGCAGCAAAAGCGTTTGGCACCGGGATCCGCAATGGTCTGGCGTTTAATCAGTTTGAAGTATTTAACGATGAGCTTGGTAAGCCACGGCTGCGACTGTGGGGCGAGGCATTAAAACTGGCGGAAAAGCTCGGCGTTGTAAATATGCATGTAACGCTGGCAGATGAGCGCCACTATGCTTGTGCCACGGTAATTATCGAAAGTTAAAATAATATCGTTCTCTTTAAAAAGTAAAACCCCCGAACTGGTAAGGAACAGGGGGTTTACTTTACAACTTTAATTTTGTGCAGCACACGATTCCAACGGAAATGATTATGGATCAATTTCGTTATCCTGTACAAGCAACTTGCAATCTCTGACATAAAAAACGCGAGCCTTTACGAAGAAATCGACATTGATGAAAAGATTAACGTGACCGCTTTTTGATAAGTACATTAAAATCGGTTTCGTTATTGGCAATTTTGCTGTGTTCTACGCCATGCCACTGAATTCCCCCGTTGAAACGAGTGGTGTCGTCAAAGCTCTGGTGTGGAGTGCGGCACTCGATTCCAATAACTCGCACGTTCAGTTTTGGGGAGATGTAAGGGCTAATCTGAACGGCTGCATTCCTTGTTTAAGGAAAAACGAATGACTGATTGCCGATACCTGATTAAACGGGTCATTAAAGTCGTCATTGCTGTTTTACAGCTGATCCTTCTGTTCTTGTAACACCAGGAAACGTACTTAAGGCGCGTCAGGTTAACCAGCCAGGCGCGCCTTTAATAATTAGACGTAAGTGTCGGCGTATATATTATCGGAATTCATTTAATGAATATATTCATTAATGACATCATGGAAATGAATATGTAACTTTCGCTTTTATACGAGCAAATAAGCAATATCCTGCTCATAGAGCAAAATATTAAATTTTATCCGCGTGGTGCATCAGCACAAATTTATCCCACAACTGTTCTTCTGTCTCGACATGCGCCGGATCTTTCACAATAGTATTAGGGATCGGGCACACCTTCTGGCAGGTTGGTGTCTCGTAGTGCCCTACGCACTCGGTACACTTATCGCTGTTAATCTCGTAGATATGATCGCCCATTGAAATCGCCTCATTCGGGCATTCGGGTTCACACATATCACAATTGATGCATTTTTTAGTGATTAACAGCGCCATAAGGAAACTCTCAAAACAACACAAACCGGGCGGGCATTATACGCGCATTCTTTACTCAAACCAGTTTTTTCACCAGCGCTTCACTATGACGAATACGTTCTGGTGCCAGTTCCAGATCCTGCTGAATCAGCGCAATGAACAGTAAATCCGTTAACATTCCCTGAGCGTGACAAGCAGAGATTGCAGCACTGTTTGTCGCTTGTTCTTCGGCAATGGTATACAGGCAGTGAGAAGCGCGTTGTTGCAGGGCATTGGGAGTAAAGCCGGTAATCGCCAGTACTTTTCCGCCCACTCGCAGCATCTCATCTGCCGCCAGGTTTAACTCGCGTCGTACACCAGTGTAGGAAATGGCTAATAACAGATCGTCAGGGGACGACGCCTGGACTGTGGCGAGTAGCGCATGCATATCGCGCACTGCGGCGGCATTGAAGCCAATCTTCATCAGCTTCCATGCAAAGTTTTGCGCCACCAAACCCGAAGCGCCAATACCGGTCAGAATTATCCGCCGCGCAGAGTGCAACATTGCCACGCCTTCATGTAGTTTCTCTTCACTATTAACGTTTAGCGTTGCGTACATGGCGGCAGTATTTTCTTTAATCAGTTTTTCGCCGACCAGCCGTAACGGATCATCACCACGGATTTGGTTATGAATGGGCACAGAAGGGGATTCCGGCTGGCTTGCCAGCGCTTCACTCAACGCCAACTTCAATGCCGGAAAACCTTTATAGCCGAGTTTTTGCGCGAACTTCACGACGCTGGACTGACTGACTCCGGCTTCGTTGGCCAGTTGCTGAGAGCTTAAATGGCGCGCCGTATCAGGTTGTAGTAGCAAATAGTCCGCCAGTTTTTTATCACTCTGGGCAAGCCCCTGGTAACGCTGACGGATACGAAGTAAGCCGTTCATATCTTTCCTCGCGATGAAATTATGGCGACAACAGGCAATATGAAACACACGCGAGTGAATTTTATATTCCATCGCTGCTAATTGCCATGAATTAAAAATTCCAGATAGCCATGATGCAGTCGATTGTTGCCGGAAAAGTGATGATCTATCTGTTAGGCTATGTAGTAGCGAAGATTAATCAGGATGTTTCAGTCCAGAGGAGTATGGTTTGGCAACTCACGAGCGTCGTGTGGTGTTTTTTGACTTAGATGGAACATTGCATCAGCAGGATATGTTCGGCAGTTTTATGCGTTATTTACTGCGTCGCCAACCGCTGAATGCATTACTTGTCCTGCCGTTGTTGCCGGTCATTGCCATCGCGTTATTGATAAAAGGTCGTGCAGCACGCTGGCCGATGAGTCTGCTTCTTTGGGGATGCACTTTTGGTCACAGTGAAGCGCGCTTACAAGCGTTGCAGGCCGATTTTGTGCACTGGTTTCGCGACAATGTTACCGCTTTTCCGCTGGTTCAGGAGCGTTTGACTACCTACCTGTTAAGTTCCGATGCGGATATTTGGTTGATCACAGGATCTCCGCAGCCGCTGGTTGAAGCGGTTTATTTCGATACGCCCTGGCTGCCGCGGGTTAATCTTATCGCCAGCCAAATTCAGCGTGGCTATGGTGGTTGGGTATTGACGATGCGTTGTCTGGGACATGAAAAGGTCGCGCAACTGGAGCGCAAAATCGGCACGCCGCTGCGGCTGTACAGTGGCTATAGCGACAGTAATCAGGACAACCCGCTGCTTTATTTCTGCCAGCATCGTTGGCGGGTAACCCCGCGCGGTGAACTCCAGCAACTGGAATAGAGTAAAGCATAGCGTCCGTGTATAATGCGCCGCGCTTTTATAACCGGAGTTTTCTTTTTGTCTGAAGTCGAATTTAGCCACGAATACTGGATGCGTCATGCAATGACGCTGGCGAAGCGTGCCTGGGATGAGCGGGAAGTACCGGTCGGCGCGGTATTAGTGCATAACAATCGGGTAATCGGCGAAGGCTGGAACCGTCCGATTGGTCGACATGATCCCACCGCACATGCAGAAATCATGGCTCTGCGGCAGGGCGGTCTGGTGATGCAAAATTATCGTCTGATCGACGCCACGTTGTATGTCACGCTTGAACCCTGTGTAATGTGTGCCGGAGCAATGATCCACAGTCGCATTGGTCGCGTGGTCTTTGGTGCGCGTGACGCGAAAACGGGCGCTGCGGGATCTTTAATGGATGTGCTGCACCATCCGGGTATGAATCACCGAGTGGAAATTACAGAAGGAATACTGGCGGATGAGTGCGCGGCGTTGCTCAGTGACTTCTTTCGCATGCGCCGACAGGAAATTAAAGCGCAGAAAAAAGCGCAATCCTCGACGGATTAATTTTGTTTCTCTTCACTCCCTTTCCTCGAAAACAGCAGAGAGGGAGAGTGGGTCAAATAGTTTGATGACGACTGGGAAAGAAACGAGAGAAAAGGAAATTTCTCTTTGCCCAGCTCCGTTGGCGATACTGCCGGATAATCCTGCGCCAGTTGTATCGCCGCTTCTGTAGCCTGCTTCTCTTTCTCTTGCAGATACCCCACCAGGCTAATCTGATACTTACGAATATTTTCGACATAAGCGTAGGCTTCATGCCCACGTGCGTAGCCGTAAGTCAGCTTGCTGTAATAGGGTTTCTGGCTAAGTAAAGGCAGGCGCTGTTTCACGTCAGCCCAACTGTCAGGATTACCTTTAGTTTTTGCCGTCAGGGCGCGGGCATCCAGCATATGCGCATAGCCCATATTGTACGCGGCGAGGGCAAACCAGATCCGTTCGTTCTCCGGCACACTTTCCGGCACTTTACTCATCATATCCTGCAAATAACGCACACCGCCGCTGATGCTCTGTTCGGCATCGGTACGATCCGTAATGCCGAGGCTTTGTGCGGTATTTTTGGTTAACATCATCATGCCACGTACACCCGTCGGGGAAGTGGCCTGTGCATCCCAGTGCGATTCCTGATAAGCAATAGCGGCCAGCAAACGCCAGTCAATTTCTTCGGCGTACTTCTCAAACAGCGGTTTCAACTGCGGCAGTACGGTATCGACGGCGCGTAAAAACGTGCGCGTATCGACGTAATCAAAATCATCGCCATGCCCCAGGTATTTCTCTTCAATGCGTGCCAGCGTACCGTCTTCATTCATTTCGTTGAAGAAGTCGAGCAGAGCGGCAGAAAGGGTATTATCGCCATCTAATCGGCTAAACCAGGTCACCGGCTGTTCGTCGGTGATATCAAGCGCTACAGCGAGTTCCGGGTGAACGCGCTGAAACAGGCTGATGGCGACAGAATCAGCAATGGTGTAATCGAGTTTTCCTTCGATGACATCTTCCATTAATTCTGCTGAGCCTTTTTTGTCGTCTACCTTCCAGCTTAATTCCGGGAATTTTGTTTCTTTCAGGGTCTGGAGATCGTTAACCACCACATGGCCTGGTGCGATGGTAAGTTGCTCCGCTGTCAGATTGCCCAGCGTACGCGGGCGATACTGACCCACTTTATAAACCAGTTGTTGTGACACGGAATAGTAGGTAGGGCCAGGCTGATAGTTTTTTACCCGCTCACTGTTATAAACCAGTCCTGCAGCCAGCAGATCGGCGTTGCCGTTATCGAGGTCGTCAAACAGCTGGCTGATATTCTGCCGCACGGTCACTTTCAGTTTTACGCCGAGGTACTCGGCAAACTGTTTCGCCAGTTCGTAATCCAGGCCAAAAGGTTTCCCGTTGATTTCGTTATAAGTCAGTGGGGTATGAATAGTGCTCACACGCAACTCTCCCCGCGCTTGAATGGCGGCGATACGGTTGTCGGCTTTACCAAACCAGGGAATGGGTGGCCAGAGAGCGACCGCGAGCAGCAGTGCCAGAATGCCGATGAACAGATAATTAATCTTTAATTTTTTCAATTAGTTAATTCTCTGTGTCGTGCGCATCCCAGCTTGAAAAAACGTAATAATAGTGAAAGGTTTACTCATAAATGAGCGGCATTTTGCGTAAACCAGCGCCAGTTGGCAACTTATTACAGCCATTGGCGGCACGCGTTGCTAATTCACAATGGTGATTTTATTTCCACGCAAACGGTTTCGTCAGCGCATCAGATTCTTTATAATGACGCCCGTTTCCCCCCCTTGGGTACACCGAAAGCTTAGAAGACGAGAGACTTATGATGGAAATTCTGCGTGGTTCGCCTGCATTGTCGGCATTCCGAATCAACAAACTGCTGGCACGTTTTCAGGCTGCCAGGCTCCCGGTTCACAATATTTACGCCGAGTATGTCCATTTTGCTGACCTCAATGCGCCGTTAAACGATGATGAGCACGCACAACTTGAACGCCTGCTGAAATATGGCCCGGCACTCGCCAGCCACGCCCCGCAAGGTAAACTCCTGCTGGTGACCCCGCGTCCTGGTACCATCTCTCCCTGGTCTTCGAAAGCGACCGATATCGCCCATAACTGCGGGCTGCAACAGGTAAACCGCCTTGAGCGCGGCGTTGCTTACTATATAGAAGCCGGTACGCTGACCCATGAACAATGGCAGCAGGTGACCGCTGAACTGCACGACCGCATGATGGAAACGGTCTTTTCTGCTTTAGATGATGCAGAGCAGCTGTTTGCACACCATCAACCGACTCCGGTCACCAGCGTTGATTTGCTGGGGCAGGGCCGTCAGGCGCTAATCGACGCTAACCTGCGTCTTGGCCTGGCACTGGCGGAAGATGAAATTGACTATCTGCAGGATGCATTCACAAAGCTGGGTCGTAACCCGAACGACATCGAGCTGTATATGTTCGCCCAGGCGAACTCTGAGCACTGCCGTCATAAAATTTTTAACGCCGACTGGATTATCGACGGAGAACAACAGCCGAAATCGCTGTTCAAGATGATCAAAAACACCTTCGAAACCACGCCGGATCACGTTCTTTCGGCTTATAAAGATAACGCCGCCGTAATGGAAGGTTCTGAAGTGGGCCGCTACTTTGCTGACCACGAAACGGGCCGCTACGATTTCCATCAGGAACCGGCGCACATCCTGATGAAAGTCGAAACCCACAACCACCCAACGGCGATTTCTCCGTGGCCGGGTGCGGCAACCGGTTCCGGTGGCGAAATTCGTGATGAAGGTGCCACCGGCCGCGGCGCGAAGCCGAAAGCTGGTCTGGTCGGTTTCTCCGTATCCAACCTGCGTATTCCTGGCTTTGAACAACCGTGGGAAGAAGATTTCGGTAAGCCTGAGCGCATTGTCACCGCGCTGGACATCATGACAGAAGGTCCGCTGGGCGGCGCGGCATTTAACAACGAATTTGGTCGTCCGGCACTGAACGGCTACTTCCGTACCTATGAAGAAAAAGTGAACAGCCACAACGGCGAAGAGCTGCGCGGGTATCACAAACCGATCATGCTGGCGGGTGGGATCGGCAACATTCGCGCCGATCACGTACAAAAAGGCGAGATCAACGTCGGTGCGAAACTGGTCGTTCTCGGCGGCCCGGCAATGAACATCGGTCTTGGCGGCGGCGCGGCCTCTTCCATGGCCTCCGGCCAGTCTGACGCGGATCTCGATTTCGCGTCCGTTCAGCGCGATAACCCGGAAATGGAACGTCGTTGCCAGGAAGTGATCGACCGCTGCTGGCAGCTTGGCGACGCGAACCCGATTCTGTTTATCCACGACGTCGGCGCAGGCGGTCTTTCTAACGCCATGCCGGAGCTGGTGAGCGACGGCGGGCGCGGCGGTAAATTTGAACTGCGCGATATCCTGAGCGACGAACCGGGCATGAGCCCGCTGGAAATCTGGTGTAACGAATCCCAGGAACGCTACGTGCTGGCCGTTGCTGCCGATCAGTTACCGCTGTTTGACGAACTGTGTAAGCGTGAGCGCGCACCGTACGCGGTGATTGGTGAGGCCACCGAAGAATTACATCTTTCTCTGCACGATCGTCATTTTGATAATCAACCCATCGATCTGCCGCTCGACGTACTACTTGGCAAAACGCCGAAGATGACCCGCGATGTGCAAACGCTGAAAGCGAAAGGCGACGCGCTGGCCCGTGAAGGGATCACCATCGCTGACGCGGTGAAACGTGTGTTACATCTGCCGACTGTGGCGGAGAAAACCTTTCTGGTGACCATCGGCGATCGCAGCGTAACCGGCATGGTGGCGCGCGATCAGATGGTGGGTCCGTGGCAGGTGCCGGTCGCTAACTGCGCAGTCACTACCGCCAGCCTCGACAGTTACTACGGTGAAGCGATGGCAATAGGCGAACGTGCGCCAGTTGCACTGCTGGATTTCGCCGCTTCTGCCCGCCTGGCGGTCGGTGAAGCGTTAACTAACATCGCCGCTACGCAGATTGGCGATATCAAACGCATTAAACTTTCCGCTAACTGGATGGCGGCAGCAGGTCATCCAGGTGAAGACGCGGGCCTGTATGAAGCCGTTAAAGCGGTGGGCGAAGAGCTTTGTCCGGCGCTGGGCCTGACGATTCCGGTGGGTAAAGACTCTATGTCGATGAAAACCCGCTGGCAGGAAGGTAGCGAAGAGCGCGAAATGACCTCGCCGCTTTCGCTGGTGATTTCTGCATTTGCCCGCGTGGAAGATGTGCGTCACACCATCACGCCGCAGCTTTCTACCGAAGATAACGCACTGCTGCTGATTGATTTAGGCAAAGGCAATAACGCGCTGGGCGCAACGGCACTGGCGCAGGTTTATCGTCAGCTTGGCGACAAACCGGCAGATGTACGCGATGTCGCGCAACTGAAAGGCTTCTATGATGCGATTCAGGCGCTGGTTGCACAGCGTAAGCTGCTCGCGTATCACGACCGCTCTGATGGCGGGCTGGTGGTAACGCTGGCGGAAATGGCCTTTGCTGGTCATTGCGGCATTGACGCGGATATCGCCACTCTGGGTGACGATCGCCTGGCGGCGTTGTTTAACGAAGAACTGGGTGCGGTGATTCAGGTTCGAGCCGCTGACCGTGAAGCAGTTGAAGCGGTACTGGCACAGCATGGGCTTGCTGATTGCGTCCATTATGTTGGCCAGGCGGTTTCCGGTGACCGTTTTGTAATTACCGCCAACGGGCAGACTGTATTCAGCGAAAGCCGCACCACGTTGCGTGTCTGGTGGGCAGAAACTACCTGGCAGATGCAGCGCCTGCGTGACAACCCGGAGTGTGCCGATCAGGAACATCAGGCGAAATCTAACGACGCCGATCCGGGCCTGAATGTGAAACTGTCGTTTGATATCAACGAAGATGTGGCAGCACCGTATATTGCCACCGGTGCGCGTCCGAAAGTTGCCGTGCTGCGTGAGCAGGGGGTGAACTCGCATGTTGAAATGGCGGCAGCTTTCCACCGTGCAGGCTTCGATGCAATCGATGTGCATATGAGCGACCTGCTGGCTGGACGCACGGGCCTGGAGGATTTCCACGCTCTGGTAGCGTGCGGCGGTTTCTCCTACGGTGACGTGCTGGGTGCAGGTGAAGGCTGGGCGAAGTCTATCCTGTTCAATGACCGTGTACGCGATGAGTTTGCAACCTTCTTCCACCGTCCGCAAACGCTGGCGCTGGGGGTATGTAACGGTTGCCAGATGATGTCTAACCTACGCGAACTGATCCCAGGTAGCGAGTTGTGGCCACGTTTCGTGCGTAACACCTCCGATCGCTTTGAAGCGCGTTTCAGCCTGGTAGAAGTGACCCAAAGCCCGTCTCTGCTGTTGCAAGGGATGGTGGGTTCGCAGATGCCGATTGCTGTCTCTCACGGCGAAGGGCGCGTGGAAGTGCGCGATGCGGCGCATCTGGCGGCACTGGAAAGCAAAGGGCTGGTGGCACTGCGCTATGTCGATAACTTCGGCAAAGTCACTGAAACCTACCCGGCTAACCCGAACGGTTCTCCGAATGGTATTACGGCGGTCACGACTGAAAGTGGTCGAGTCACCATTATGATGCCGCACCCGGAACGTGTTTTCCGTACTGTCAGTAACTCCTGGCATCCGGAAAACTGGGGCGAGGATGGCCCATGGATGCGTATTTTCCGCAATGCGCGTAAGCAGTTGGGGTAAGTCGTCAAACTATTGGTTTTGCTGCCCGGATGTGGCATTCACGCCGCATCCGGCATTAAACGCCGACCACTATCATAAGCTCCCAGCTCCGGGAGCTTTTTTTGTGTCTGTAAATCACGACAATGGGTGGTTTACCGTGTCGCTTTTTGGCGACATTTAATTGATTGATTTTATTTGGATCTAATAAATTTATCTTAAGGTGTCTCTTTTTAGCGACACAATGGCTGATTTACACCCAAATAGCGAAGAAGTCATAAATCCATCAAAACAACGTATAATCAGTACGTTACCAAACTATTTTATTTATTGGCACAGTTACTGCATAATAGTCATTAGTGGCTCATTCACCGACTTATGTCAGCCCCTTCGGGACGTGCTACATAAAATTCGAATGACGCACAACAAGGTGCCTGCCGTCCAACTTCTGATATCAGCTTAGCTATATCAACCCTCGGGCGAAACGTCGAGTTAGGCACCGCCTTATTCCATAACAAAGCCGGGTCATTCCCGGCTTTGTTGTATCTGAACTTCCCCTCGGTTAGCATCAGGCTATTCGCGTCTGACGAGAGTAACACCTTGAAACGCTGGCCCGTTTTTCCCCGCTCATTACGACAACTGGTAATGCTGGCATTTTTGCTGATTCTGCTACCCCTGTTGGTGCTGGCATGGCAAGCCTGGCAAAGCCTGAATGCGCTTAGCGATCAGGCGGCGCTGGTTAACCGCACTACGCTTATTGATGCCCGACGCAGTGAAGCGATGACCAACGCGGCGCTGGAGATGGAGCGTAGCTACCGTCAGTATTGCGTGCTGGACGACCCAACTCTGGCGAAGGTTTATCAAAGCCAGCGCAAGCGTTACAGCGAAATGCTCGATGCCCACGCAGGCGTACTGCCGGACGATAAACTTTACCAGGCATTGCGTCAGGATTTGAACAATCTGGCTCAACTTCAGTGTAACAACAGCGGTCCCGATGCTGCTGCCGCCGCGCGTCTGGAAGCCTTTGCCAGTGCCAATACCGAAATGGTACAGGCCACGCGCACAGTGGTGTTCTCTCGCGGACAGCAGCTTCAGCGTGAAATCGCCGAACGTGGGCAATATTTTGGTTGGCAATCGCTGGTGTTATTTCTGGTAAGTCTGGTGATGGTACTGCTCTTCACCCGGATGATTATCGGCCCGGTAAAAAATATTGAACGGATGATCAACCGTCTGGGGGAAGGGCGTTCTCTGGGCAATAGCGTTTCGTTCAGTGGACCGAGTGAGTTACGCTCGGTTGGGCAACGTATTCTTTGGTTAAGTGAGCGCCTGTCATGGCTGGAATCCCAACGTCATCAATTTTTAAGACATTTATCTCATGAATTAAAAACCCCGCTGGCGAGTATGCGCGAGGGCACTGAATTACTGGCTGACCAGGTTGTCGGGCCGCTTACGCCCGAGCAAAAAGAGGTGGTGAGCATCCTTGATAGCAGCAGCCGCAATTTGCAAAAACTGATCGAACAACTGCTTGATTACAACCGTAAACAGGCGGACGGCGCGGTGGAACTGGAGAGTGTAGAGCTGGCACCGCTGGTGGAAATGGTGGTTTCTGCTCATAGCCTGCCCGCACGGGCTAAAATGATGCATACCGACGTCGATCTCAAAGCAACAGCTTGCCTGGCGGAGCCAATGCTGCTGATGAGCGTACTGGATAATCTTTACTCCAATGCGGTGCACTACGGGGCTGAATCCGGTAACATTTGCCTTCGCAGCAGTTTACATGGCGCGCGGGTTTATATTGATGTCATCAATACGGGCACACCCATTCCGCAAGAGGAACGCGCCATGATCTTCGAACCCTTTTTTCAGGGAAGCCACCAGCGAAAAGGGGCGGTGAAGGGCAGCGGTCTGGGATTAAGCATTGCCAGGGATTGTATTCGCCGTATGCAGGGGGAACTGTATCTGGTCGACGAGAGCGGGCAAGAGGTTTGCTTCCGCATTGAATTACCGTCGTCGAAAAACACGAAATAATGTTAAGAGCCTATCCCATCAGGCTATTTTATTTGCCAGTTTGGCCCCGTGCAGTGCTCGAAATCCTTACGTACTACGTGTACGCTCCGGTTTCTCCGCGCTGTCCATGTCCAAACTGCCTGCAACAATTACGCCCACTGGGATAGGTTTTAAGTCTGGTGAATATGCGACACATTTTTCAACGATTATTGCCCCGACGGCTATGGCTGGCAGGGCTGCCATGTCTGGCATTGCTGGGTTGCGTGCAGAGTCACAATAAGCCAGCTATTGATACGCCAGCAGAAGAAAAAATTCCGGTTTATCAACTGGCTGACTATCTTTCTACTGAATGCAGCGACATCTGGGCACTGCACGGTAAGTCAACCGAAACCAATCCGCTTTACTGGCTGCGGGCGATGGATTGTGCTGATCGTTTAATGCCTGCGCAGTCGCGTCAGCAAGCCCGCCAATATGACGACGGCAGCTGGCAAAATACCTTCAAACAAGGGATTTTGCTCGCCGACGCCAAAATTACGCCTTATGAGCGCCGCCAGCTGGTCGCGCGCATTGATGGGTTAAGTACCGAGATCCCGGCACAGGTTCGCCCACTGTATCAACTCTGGCGCGACGGTCAGGCGCTGCAACTGCAACTGGCGGAAGAGCGCCAACGCTACAGCAAACTCCAGCAGTCCAGCGACAGCGAACTGGATACTTTGCGCCAGCAACATCACGTTCTACAGCAGCAACTGGAGCTCACCACCCGCAAGCTGGAAAATCTGACCGATATTGAACGTCAGCTCTCGACCCGCAAACCGGCTGGCAATTTCTCGCCCGATACGCCGCACGAGAGCGAAAATCCCGCGCCATCTACCCATGAGGTCACTCCTGATGAGCCATAAACCTGCGCATTTATTACTGGTCGATGACGATCCTGGATTGCTGAAACTGCTTGGCTTGCGTCTGACCAGCGAAGGCTACAGCGTGGTTACGGCAGAAAGTGGAGCTGAAGGATTGCGGGTACTGAATCGCGAAAAAGTAGATTTAGTCATCAGCGACCTGCGGATGGATGAAATGGACGGTATGCAGTTGTTTGCCGAAATCCAGAAAGTGCAGCCAGGTATGCCAGTAATCATCCTCACCGCGCATGGCTCCATTCCCGATGCGGTTGCCGC
This sequence comes from Escherichia sp. MOD1-EC5990, assembly GCF_002965285.1. Taxonomy (NCBI): domain Bacteria; kingdom Pseudomonadati; phylum Pseudomonadota; class Gammaproteobacteria; order Enterobacterales; family Enterobacteriaceae; genus Escherichia; species Escherichia sp. MOD1-EC5990. The sequence continues at coordinate 37,953 of NZ_PTRV01000007.1, forward strand.
GACACAGCAGGGCGTGTTCAGTTTCCTCACCAAGCCCGTCGATAAAGACGCGCTGTATCAGGCAATTGATGATGCGCTGGAACAATCCGCGCCAACCACCGACGAACGCTGGCGCGAGGCGATTGTCACCCGCAGCCCGCTGATGCTGCGTTTGCTGGAACAGGCGAGGCTGGTGGCGCAGTCAGATGTTAGCGTTTTGATTAACGGTCAGAGCGGTACCGGGAAAGAGATTTTTGCCCAGGCGATCCACAACGCCAGCCCGCGCAACAGCAAGCCGTTTATTGCTATTAACTGTGGCGCATTGCCCGAGCAATTACTGGAGTCCGAGCTGTTTGGTCATGCGCGTGGCGCGTTTACTGGCGCTGTCAGCAATCGCGAAGGTTTATTCCAGGCGGCGGAAGGCGGTACGCTGTTTCTCGATGAGATTGGCGACATGCCCGCACCGTTGCAGGTCAAACTGCTACGCGTGTTGCAGGAGCGCAAAGTGCGCCCGCTGGGCAGCAACCGCGATATTGATATCGACGTGCGGATTATTTCCGCCACTCACCGTGACCTGCCAAAGGCGATGGCGCGCGGGGAATTCCGTGAAGATCTCTACTATCGCCTCAATGTTGTCAGTCTGAAAATTCCGGCATTGGCGGAGCGCACAGAAGACATTCCGCTACTGGCAAACCACTTATTGCGCCAGGCGGCAGAGCGACATAAACCGTTTGTCCGCGCATTCTCCACCGATGCAATGAAACGACTGATGACCGCGAGCTGGCCGGGTAATGTGCGCCAGTTGGTCAACGTGATTGAACAGTGCGTGGCGCTAACATCATCTCCGGTGATTAGTGATGCGTTAGTCGAGCAGGCGCTGGAGGGCGAAAATACGGCTCTGCCAACCTTTGTTGAGGCGCGTAATCAGTTTGAACTCAACTACTTGCGTAAGCTGCTGCAAATCACCAAAGGTAATGTCACCCACGCGGCGAGAATGGCGGGGCGCAACCGGACAGAATTTTATAAACTGCTTTCCCGACACGAGCTGGATGCAAACGATTTCAAGGAATGAATCGGCGTAATGTGTTACGTTTAGCAGATCAAAAGACAGGCGACCTTTTCAAGGAATAGCATGAAAAAGATTGATGCGATTATTAAACCCTTCAAGCTGGACGATGTCCGCGAAGCACTGGCTGAAGTCGGCATTACCGGCATGACGGTCACCGAGGTGAAAGGTTTTGGCCGCCAGAAAGGCCATACCGAGCTGTATCGCGGCGCGGAGTATATGGTGGATTTTCTGCCGAAAGTGAAAATTGAGATTGTCGTGCCGGACGACATTGTCGATATCTGCGTAGATACGATTATTCGCACGGCGCAAACCGGCAAAATCGGTGACGGTAAAATTTTCGTCTTTGACGTGGCACGGGTCATTCGTATCCGTACTGGCGAAGAGGATGACGCGGCAATTTAAACCGCGTCAGGGTTGCCGGATGTCTCCATCCGGCAACCTCAAATCACAGCACTTTATGCGGGCCAAAGCATTCGTAATGAATGTTTTCCTGTTTCACACCCAGGTCCACTAACTGTTTCGCGGCAAACTGCATGAAGCCAACCGGGCCGCAGAGATAGAACTGCATTGTCGGATCGCTGAACGCACCTTCCAGTTTGCTCAAATCCATCAGACCTTCACTATCAAACTGACCTTTAGCGCGATCGGCTTCGCTCGGCTGACGATACCAGGTGTGCGCGGTAAAGCGTGGCAGTGCTTGCCCCAGTTCCTTAACTTCATCGGCAAAGGCATGAACATCGCCATTTTCTGCCGCATGGAACCAGTTTACCTGAGCGCTATGACCTGCTTTTGCCAGCGTGTCGAGCATTGCCAGCATTGGTGTTTGACCGACACCTGCAGAGATTAACGTCACCGGCGTGTCATCTGCGATAGCCATAAAGAAATCACCTGCCGGAGCGACCAGTTTCACGACATCGCCAACGTTGGCGTGATTGTGTAACCAGTTTGATACCTGCCCACCCTCTTCGCGTTTCACTGCAATACGATAGCCTTTGCCATCCGGTTTGCGCGTCAAAGAGTACTGACGAATTTCCTGATGTGGGAAACCTTCCGGCTTCAGCCAGACGCCGAGATATTGCCCTGGACGGTATTCCGCCACTGCGCCGCCGTCCACCGGCTCAAGTTCGAAACTGGTGATAAGCGTGCTGCGCGGTGTTTTAGCTACAATGCGGAAATCGCGAGTACCTTCCCAGCCACCGGCTTTGCTGGCGTTTTCGTTATAGATTTCCGCCTCGCGATTAATAAATACATTAGCCAGTACGCCATAGGCTTTACCCCACGCGTCCAGTACTTCCTGGCCCGGGCTGAACATTTCGTCCAGCGTCGCCAACAGGTGTTCACCGACGATATTGTATTGTTCCGGTTTGATCTGGAAGCTGGTGTGTTTCTGAGCGATTTTTTCTACCGCTGGTAACAGCGCAGGCAGGTTTTCAATATTGCTGGCGTAGGCGGCAATAGCGTTAAACAGGGCTTCACGTTGATCGCCATTACGCTGGTTACTCATGTTAAAAATTTCTTTGAGTTCTGGGTTATGAGTAAACATACGGTCGTAGAAATGGGCGGTTAACTTTGGCCCTGTTTCCACCAGTAAAGGGATGGTGGCTTTTACTGTAGCGATGGTTTGAGCGTCAAGCATATGGTCTTCCTTTTTTTGCATCTTAATTGATGTATCTCAAATGCATCTTATAAAAAATAGCCCTGCAATGTAAATGGTTCTTTGGTGTTTTTCATGAAGAATGTGATGAAGTGAAAAATTTGCATCACAAACCTGAAAAGAAATCCGTTTACGGTTGCAAGCTCTTTATTCTCCAAAGCCTTGCGCAGCCTTAAGGTAATCGTTTGCGTAAATTCCTTTGTCAAGACCTGTTATCGCACAATGATTCGGTTATACTGTTCGCCGTTGTCCAACAGGACCGCCTATAAAGGCCGAAAATTTTATTGTTAGCTGAGTCAGGAGATGCGGATGTTAAAGCGTGAAATGAACATTGCCGATTATGATGCCGAACTGTGGCAGGCTATGGAGCAGGAAAAAGTACGTCAGGAAGAGCACATCGAACTGATCGCCTCCGAAAACTACACCAGCCCGCGCGTAATGCAGGCGCAGGGTTCTCAGCTGACCAACAAATATGCTGAAGGTTATCCGGGCAAACGCTACTACGGCGGTTGCGAGTATGTTGATATCGTTGAACAACTGGCGATCGATCGCGCGAAAGAACTGTTCGGCGCTGACTACGCTAACGTCCAGCCGCACTCCGGCTCCCAGGCGAACTTTGCGGTCTACACCGCGCTGCTGGAACCCGGCGACACCGTTCTGGGGATGAACCTGGCGCATGGCGGTCACCTGACTCACGGTTCTCCGGTTAACTTCTCCGGTAAACTGTACAACATCGTTCCTTACGGTATCGATGCTACCGGTCATATCGACTACGCCGATCTGGAAAAACAAGCCAAAGAACACAAGCCGAAAATGATCATCGGTGGCTTCTCTGCATATTCCGGCGTGGTTGACTGGGCGAAAATGCGTGAAATCGCTGACAGCATCGGTGCTTACCTGTTCGTTGATATGGCGCACGTTGCGGGACTGGTCGCTGCTGGCGTCTACCCGAACCCGGTTCCTCATGCTCACGTAGTGACTACCACCACTCACAAAACCCTGGCGGGTCCGCGCGGCGGCCTGATCCTGGCGAAAGGCGGTAGCGAAGAACTGTACAAAAAACTGAACTCTGCCGTTTTCCCTGGTGGTCAGGGCGGCCCGTTGATGCACGTAATCGCTGGTAAAGCGGTTGCTCTGAAAGAAGCGATGGAACCTGAGTTCAAAACTTACCAACAGCAGGTCGCGAAAAACGCTAAAGCGATGGTAGAAGTATTCCTGGAGCGCGGCTACAAAGTGGTTTCCGGCGGTACTGATAACCACCTGTTCCTGGTTGATCTGGTTGATAAAAACCTGACCGGTAAAGAAGCTGACGCCGCTCTGGGCCGTGCTAACATCACCGTCAACAAAAACAGCGTACCGAACGATCCGAAGAGCCCGTTTGTAACCTCCGGTATTCGCGTGGGTACTCCGGCGATTACACGTCGTGGCTTTAAAGAAGCCGAAGCGAAAGAACTGGCTGGCTGGATGTGTGACGTGCTGGACAGCATCAATGATGAAGCCGTTATCGAGCGCATCAAAGGTAAAGTTCTCGACATCTGCTCACGTTACCCGGTTTACGCATAAGCGAAACGGTGATTTGCTGACAATGTGCTCGTTGTTCATGCCGAATGCGGCGTGAACGCCTTATCCGGCCTACAAATTATTGCAAATTCAAGATATTGCAATCTCCGTGTAGGCCTGATAAGCGTAGCGCATCAGGCAATTTTTCGTTTGTGATCATCAAGGCTTTCTTCGGGAAGCCTTGTTACGTTATCGCGCCATCAAATCTGTCGTAACTGCGCCTCAACATACAAATAGCCAATCCCCATCACCTGTTGTGCGCGGCTTAATTGCCCAAAGCCAATCTGTGTCGCTTTCACGCTCGGTCCTTCGTCACGGTCGAACGGGTTAAATCCTGTCTGGCGAATAATGGAATTAAGCCAGTTCTCACCAAAGGCGCAGCTGCGACCATACAGCCAAATCTGATTAATATTGAGGATATTCAGGAAGTTATACAGACTCAAACCAATGGCGTTGGCACTGCGGTCAACCCAGCTGGTGATCCACGGTTCTCCACTCTGCCAGGCAGCGATTAATTGTGCGGTTGTCAATTTTTCAGGATCAAGCTGAGTATTAACCGGTTGTGATTTTAGCCATACTCGCGCCTGTTTTTTTAATGCGCTTAACGAGGCGACGGTTTCCAGGCAGCCATAACGTCCACAGTCGCAGGCGACGCCATCCGGATTAACGATGGTGTGACCAATCTGTCCGCTACCATACAAACTGCCGCGATAAATTTGCTCGTTAATCACGAACGACGAGCCAATACCGTAATCAACGTTGATCACGCAGAAATCCCGGCCCTGCGAATTATTTTGCCATTTCTCCGCAAGCGCCAGCATCACGCAGTCATTATCGACCATCACCCGAATGCCCAGCTTCTCTTCCAGCAGATACTTCACCTCAACCGGCGTTGTCCACGGCGCTTGCGGCATGGTTTGCGACACGCCAGTCACTGGATCAACCTGACCGTGGATTGCCAGCGCCAGGTTGATAGTACGGTCCGGCCACAGTTTACGATGACGATGCCAGCATTTTTCGATTTCGGACAACAGAGCCTGCGGTGTCGGTGCATCAATCTGAAAATACTCAAATTCGCCTTTCGGACTTAAACAGGCATTAGCGACCTGACACTCAATGCTGGTGGGCGTTACGTTCAGGCACAGCGTCCAGTCACCTTCCGGCGCGATCAGCCATGTACCGCTACTGTGCCCGCGCGTCTGGCTTTCATCGTCGATATTCACCACCCGTTTTTCGCTTTCCAGCTCCTGCAAAATATTACTGACCGCTGGAATTGAAATTTGCGCCAGCCGGGCCAGCGTTGATTTATTGGCGCGCTTTTGCCGGTACAGCAGTTCCAGAATCACGCATTTGTTATGGTGGCGGATCTGTTGATTGTTAATGCAGGCTCTCATATTCACTAAACCTTGTTTAGTTAATTGCGTGATTATTCCGCGAAAACATTGCCAGATTGTTCAATACACTGCCACAAATCTTTTAATTCATTATGTCTTGTTAATATTGAGGGCACCATGACTCCAGTAAAAGTGTGGCAAGAGCGCGTTGAGATCCCGACTTATGAAACCGGGCCGCAGGATATACACCCTATGTTCCTGGAAAATCGCGTTTATCAGGGATCGTCCGGCGCGGTTTATCCCTACGGCGTGACCGATACGCTGAGCGAGCAGAAAGTCCTGAAATCCTGGCAAGCGGTGTGGCTGGAAAACGACTATATCAAAGTGATGATCCTGCCGGAGTTGGGCGGTCGGGTGCATCGCGCTTGGGATAAAGTGAAACAGCGCGATTTTGTCTATCACAATGAGGTGATTAAACCGGCGCTGGTAGGGCTATTGGGGCCGTGGATTTCGGGCGGGATTGAGTTTAACTGGCCACAACACCATCGCCCGACTACCTTTATGCCCGTTGATTTCACCATCGAAGCCCATGAAGACGGCGCACAGACGGTGTGGGTCGGCGAAACGGAGCCGATGCACGGTTTACAGGTGATGACCGGTTTCACACTACGCCCTGACCAGGCGGCGCTGGAGATTGCCAGCCGCGTCTATAACGGCAATGCCACGCCGCGTCATTTCTTGTGGTGGGCCAACCCGGCAGTGAAAGGTGGCGAAGGGCATCAGAGCGTTTTCCCGCCGGATGTAACGGCGGTGTTTGATCACGGCAAACGGGCTGTTTCAGCTTTCCCTATCGCTACCGGCACTTACTACAAAGTGGACTACTCCGCCGGAGTGGATATTTCTCGCTATAAAAATGTGCCAGTGCCGACTTCGTATATGGCCGAAAAATCGCAGTACGATTTTGTTGGCGCATGGTGTCACGATGAAGATGGCGGTTTGCTACACGTTGCCAACCACCACATCGCGCCAGGTAAAAAACAGTGGAGCTGGGGACACAGTGAATTCGGCCAGGCGTGGGATAAGAGCCTGACCGACAATAACGGCCCGTATATCGAACTGATGACGGGGATTTTTGCCGATAACCAGCCCGATTTTACCTGGCTTGATGCTTACGAAGAGAAGCGTTTCGAGCAGTATTTCCTGCCTTATCATTCTCTGGGCATGGTGCAAAACGCCTCCCGCGATGCGGTGATTAAACTCCAGCGTAGCGAGCGGGGGATTGAGTGGGGGCTGTATGCCATCTCCCCGTTGAACGGATACCGGCTGGCGATCCGCGAAATCGGCAGATGCAACGCGTTACTCGACGATGCCGTGGCTCTGACACCAGCGAACGCCATTCAGGGCGTGTTGCATGGTATCAATCCTGACAGACTAACCATTGAACTCTCCGATGCCGATGGCAATATCGTACTGAGTTATCAGGAACATCAGCCACAAGAGTTGCCGTTGCCGGACGTCGCCAAAGCGCCACTGGCAGCACAAGAGATTACCAGTACAGATGAAGCCTGGTTTATCGGGCAGCATCTGGAGCAATATCATCATGCCAGCCGTTCCCCCTTCGATTACTACCTGCGCGGCGTGGCGCTGGACCCGCTGGATTATCGCTGTAACCTGGCGTTGGCGATGCTGGAATATAACCGCGCCGACTTCCCGCAAACGGTGGCGTATGCCACTCAGGCGCTGAAACGCGCACATGCGTTGAACAAAAACCCGCAGTGCGGACAGGCGAGTTTAATTCGCGCCAGTGCTTACGAACGTCAGGGGCAATATCAACAAGCCGAAGAGGATTTCTGGCGTGCGGTCTGGAGCGGCAACAGTAAAGCGGGTGGCTATTATGGTCTGGCACGGCTGGCTGCGCGTAATGGTAACTTTGACGCTGGTCTGGATTTTTGCCAACAAAGTCTTCGCGCCTGCCCAACCAATCAGGAAGTGCTTTGCCTGCATAACCTGCTGCTGGTGTTAAGTGGTCGTCAGGACAACGCGCGTTTGCAGCGAGAGAAGTTGCTGCGTGATTATCCGCTGAACGCCACTCTGTGGTGGCTGAACTGGTTCGATGGTTGTAGCGAATCTGCCCTCGTACAGTGGCGAGGTCTGTGTCAGGGACGCGACGTTAACGCCCTGATGACCGCCGGGCAACTGATTAACTGGGGCATGCCCGCTCTGGCGGCAGAGATGCTGAACGCACTGGACTGTCAGCGCACGCTACCGCTTTACCTGCAAGCCAGCTTGCTGCCGAAAGCTGAACGCGGCGAACTGGTCGCAAAAGCCATTGATGTTTTCCCGCAGTTTGTCCGTTTCCCTAATACGCTGGAAGAGGTTGCGGCGCTGGAGAGTATTGAAGAGTGCTGGTTTGCCCGGCATTTACTGGCCTGTTTCTACTACAACAAGCGCAGCTACGGCAAAGCAATTGCCTTATGGCAACGTTGCGTTGAGATGTCGCCGGAGTTTGCCGACGGCTGGCGTGGGCTGGCAATCCATGCGTGGAATAAGCAGCATGATTATGAACTGGCCGCGCGTTATCTTGATAGTGCTTATCAGCTTGCGCCGCAGGATGCTCGTCTGCTTTTTGAACGGGATTTGCTGGATAAGCTAACCGGAGCCGCACCGGAGAAACGACTGGCTCGTCTGGAAAATAATCTGGAAATTGCTCTGAAACGCGACGACATGACCGCAGAATTGCTCAATTTGTGGCATCTCACTGGTCAGGCGGACAAAGCGGCAGACATTCTCGCCACGCGTAAATTCCATCCGTGGGAAGGCGGAGAAGGGAAAGTCACCAGTCAGTTTATCCTCAACCAGTTGTTACGCGCCTGGCAACACCTTGATGCCAGACAACTGCAGCAGGCCAGCGAACTGCTTCATGCCGCGCTGCACTATCCGGAGAATTTAAGCGAAGGCCGTTTACCGGGGCAAACTGACAACGACATCTGGTTCTGGCAGGCGATATGTGCCAAAGCCCAGGGCGATGAAACTGCAGCAACGCGCTGTTTACGTCTGGCGGCGACTGGCGATCGCACCATTAACATTCACAGTTATTACAACGATCAACCGGTTGATTATCTCTTCTGGCAAGGGATGGCGTTGCGATTACTGGGCGAACAAAAAACCGCACAGCAACTGTTTAGTGAAATGAAACAGTGGGCGCAAGAGATGGCAAAAACCAGTATCGAAGCGGATTTCTTTGCCGTCTCGCAACCTGACTTGTTATCGCTGTATGGCGATTTACAACAGCAACATAAAGAAAAATGCCTGATGGTGGCGATGCTGGCGGCCGCGGGATTAGGCGAGATTGCGCAATACGAATCTGCTCGCGCTGAATTGACGGCGATTAATCCGGCCTGGCCGAAAGCGGCATTATTCACCACCGTGATGCCTTTTATTTTTAACCGCGTTCACTAAACCTTATTAACTGTAATATTTGAGCGGCACGCGCTGCCGCTCACGCTCAAATAATTAAAATAAGCCGTTGTAAATAAAAACCCTACAGGAGGCACTATGCCTAAAAAAATGAGAACAACCCGTAATCTATTATTAATGGCTACGCTATTAGGTAGCACACTATTTGCCAACGCTGCGGATAAAGAAATGACCATTGGCGCAATATACCTTGATACCCAGGGATATTACGCTGGAGTGCGCCAGGGCGTTCAGGATGCGGCAAAAGATTCTTCAGTACACGTACAGTTAATTGAAACTAACGCCCAGGGCGATATTTCGAAAGAAAGTACCTTTGTTGATACCCTCGTGGCGCGTAATGTCGATGCCATTATTTTGTCGGCAGTGTCTGAAAATGGCAGTAGCCGCACCGTTCGCCGCGCCAGTGAGGCGGGTATTCCGGTGATTTGCTACAACACCTGTATTAATCAAAAGGGTGTCGATAAATATGTCTCGGCATATCTGGTTGGCGATCCGCTGGAATTTGGTAAAAAACTGGGTAACGCTGCCGCCGATTATTTTATTGCTAACAAAATTGACCAGCCGAAAATTGCTGTCATCAATTGCGAAGCCTTTGAAGTTTGTGTGCAACGACGTAAAGGGTTTGAAGAAGTATTAAAAGCCCGCGTTCCCGGCGCGAAAATTGTCGCTAATCAGGAAGGGACTGTTTTAGATAAAGCGATTTCTGTTGGTGAAAAACTGATTATCTCCACGCCAGATCTCAACGCCATTATGGGGGAATCGGGTGGAGCGACACTCGGCGCGGTAAAAGCGGTACGTAATCAAAATCAGGCTGGAAAAATTGCCGTTTTCGGTTCGGATATGACCACTGAAATTGCACAGGAACTGGAAAATAACCAGGTGCTGAAAGCGGTAGTGGATATTTCCGGTAAGAAAATGGGCAATGCTGTTTTCGCGCAAACATTGAAGGTTATCAATAAACAAGCCGACGGTGAAAAAGTGATTCAGGTGCCAATCGATCTCTATACCAAAACGGAAGACGGTAAACAGTGGCTGGCAACGCACGTTGATGGTCTGCCCTAATAGCTGATTCGCAGAGGTCCCTATGTTCACGGCAACAGAGGCAGTTCCGGTAGCAAAAGTGGTGGCAGGAAATAAGCGTTACCCCGGTGTCGTTGCGCTGGATAACGTTAACTTTACGCTCAATAAAGGCGAAGTTCGCGCGCTGTTAGGCAAAAACGGTGCGGGAAAATCGACCCTCATTCGAATGCTTACCGGTAGCGAACGTCCGGATAGCGGTGATATCTGGATTGGCGAGACGCGACTGGAAGGTGACGAAGCTACGCTGACTCGCCGTGCCGCTGAACTGGGGGTACGCGCGGTTTATCAGGAATTAAGTCTGGTGGAAGGGCTGACAGTGGCGGAAAACCTCTGCCTCGGTCAGTGGCCCCGCCGCAACGGCATGATTGATTACCTGCAAATGGCGCAGGACGCCCAACGTTGCTTGCAGGCGCTGGGCGTCGATGTTAGCCCTGAACAACTTGTTTCGACACTAAGCCCGGCGCAAAAGCAACTGGTGGAAATTGCGCGGGTGATGAAAGGCGAGCCGCGCGTGGTCATTCTTGATGAACCCACCAGCTCGCTTGCCAGTACGGAAGTTGAACTGGTAATCAGCGCCGTGAAAAAAATGTCAGCACTGGGCGTGGCGGTGATTTATGTCAGCCACCGGATGGAAGAAATTCGCCGCATTGCCTCCTGTGCCACCGTTATGCGCGATGGTCAGGTGGCGGGCGATGTGATGCTCGAAAACACCTCAACCCGTCATATTGTGTCGCTGATGCTCGGGCGCGATCACGTTGATCTTGCACCGGTTGTAGCTCAGGAGATTGCGGACCAGACCGTACTGGAAGTTCGCGCGTTACGCCACAGACCAAAACTTACGGAGATCAGTTTTTCCCTGCGTCGTGGCGAAGTGCTCGGCATTGCTGGCCTGCTGGGGGCAGGGCGCAGTGAATTGCTGAAGGCGATTGTTGGGCTGGAGACGTATGAACAGGGCGAAATTGTTATCAACGGCGAGAAAATCACGCGCCCCGATTACGGCGAGATGCTGAAACGCGGTATTGGCTATACGCCAGAAAACCGCAAAGAAGCGGGGATCATTCCCTGGCTGGGCGTTGACGAAAATACGGTACTGACCAATCGGCAAAAAATCAGCGCCAACGGTGTGCTGCAATGGTCCACCATCCGCCGCCTGACCGAAGAGGTGATGCAGCGGATGACGGTCAAGGCAGCCAGTAGCGAAACGCCTATTGGCACGCTTTCTGGCGGCAATCAGCAAAAAGTGGTGATCGGTCGTTGGGTCTATGCCGCCAGCCAGATTTTATTGCTCGACGAGCCAACGCGCGGCGTCGATATCGAAGCCAAACAGCAGATTTACCGTATTGTCCGCGAGCTGGCTGCCGAAGGGAAAAGCGTGGTGTTTATCTCCAGTGAAGTGGAGGAGTTGCCGCTGGTGTGCGACCGCATCCTGTTGTTACAGCACGGCACGTTCTCGCAGGAGTTTCACTCGCCGGTCAATGTGGATGAGCTGATGTCCGCCATTCTGTCTGTGCACTGATGAATTTTACCGAGGAACCTGAAGATGTCTGCTTCGTCATTATCATTGCCGCAGGGCAAGAGCGTCTCGCTCAAACAATTTGTCAGTCGCCATATTAATGAGATCGGTTTGCTGGTGGTGATTGCCATTCTTTATCTGGTCTTCTCTCTGAACGCGCCGGGTTTTATCTCATTGAATAACCAGATGAACGTGCTGCGCGATGCCGCCACCATTGGGATTGCCGCCTGGGCGATGACGCTGATTATTATCTCCGGTGAAATTGATGTCAGCGTTGGACCGATGGTGGCTTTTGTCTCGGTGTGCCTGGCATTTTTGCTGCAATTTGAGGTTCCGCTGGCGATTGCTTGTCTGCTGGTGTTGCTGTTAGGGGCGCTGATGGGAACGCTCGCCGGGGTACTGCGCGGCGTGTTTAACGTGCCAAGTTTCGTTGCCACGCTGGGGCTGTGGAGCGCCCTGCGCGGAATGGGGCTGTTTATGACTAACGCCCTGCCAGTGCCGATTGACGAAAACGAGGTACTGGACTGGCTGGGGGGACAATTTCTCGGTGTGCCAGTATCCGCGCTGATCATGATGGTGTTGTTTGCGCTGTTTGTGTTCATTAGCCGCAAAACCGCCTTCGGGCGCTCGGTTTTTGCTGTTGGCGGTAATGCCACGGCGGCGCAGTTGTGCGGTATTAACGTTCGTCGGGTACGCATTCTTATTTTTACCCTTTCGGGATTATTAGCGGCGGTGACCGGCATTTTGTTGGCGGCGCGCCTCGGTTCTGGTAACGCAGGTGCCGCAAACGGTCTGGAGTTTGACGTCATCGCTGCGGTCGTGGTCGGCGGTACGGCACTTTCCGGCGGTCGCGGTTCCTTGTTCGGTACGTTGCTTGGTGTGCTGGTGATTACGCTAATCGGTAACGGTCTGGTGTTGCTCGGGATTAACTCTTTTTTCCAGCAGGTGGTGCGCGGCGTCATCATCGTGGTGGCGGTTCTGGCGAATATCTTGCTGACCCAGCGAAGCAGTAAAGCGAAACGCTAAACCTTAACGCCCCTGGCGCGGGTGCGGCAGGGATGAAAATTAATCGTATTGTTAATGAGGGAATTATGAAAACGATGCTGGCAGCTTATTTACCAGGAAATTCGACCGTCGATCTGCGGGAAGTTGCGGTGCCGACACCGGGGATTAACCAGGTACTGATTAAAATGAAATCCTCCGGGATTTGCGGAAGCGATGTCCACTATATCTATCATCAACACCGCGCCACAGCGGCGGCTCCCGATAAACCGTTATACCAGGGATTTATCAACGGTCATGAACCGTGCGGGCAAATTGTGGCGATGGGGCAAGGTTGTCGCCATTTTAAAGAGGGCGACCGCGTGCTGGTGTATCACATTTCTGGCTGTGGTTTTTGCCCGAACTGCCGTCACGGTTTTCCTATCTCTTGTACTGGCGAAGGAAAAGCTGCTTACGGCTGGCAGCGTGACGGCGGTCATGCTGAATATCTGCTGGCGGAAGAAAAAGATCTGATCCTCCTGCCGGATGCGTTGAGCTACGAAGATGGTGCGTTTATCAGTTGTGGCGTTGGCACAGCGTATGAAGGGATTTTGCGTGGCGAAGTTTCCGGCAGTGATAACGTGCTGGTGGTCGGTCTGGGGCCGGTCGGCATGATGGCGATGATGCTGGCGAAAGGTCGCGGTGCAAAAAGGATCATCGGCGTTGATATGCTGCCGGAACGTCTGGCGATGGCGAAACAGTTAGGGGTGATGGATCATGGTTATTTAGCAACCACTGAAGGTCTGCCGCAGATTATCGCCGAACTTACCCACGGCGGCGCGGATGTTGCGCTCGATTGTTCCGGTAATGCCGCAGGTCGCTTACTGGCTTTGCAATCCACCGCTGACTGGGGACGCGTGGTTTACATCGGAGAAACCGGAAAAGTCGAGTTCGAGGTTAGCGCCGACCTGATGCACCATCAACGGCGGATTATTGGCTCCTGGGTGACCAGTTTGTTCCATATGGAAAAATGTGCCCATGATTTGACTGACTGGAAACTGTGGCCGCGTAACGCCATTACCCACCGCTTCACGCTGGAACAGGCAGCTGATGCCTATGCGCTGATGGCGAGCGGCAAATGCGGGAAAGTTGTGATTAACTTCCCGGATTAAGGAGTCAGCGGATGACCATCTATACCTTATCTCACGGGCCGCTAAAGCTGGACGTTTCTGACCGGGGCGGCGTCATCGAAGGCTTCTGGCGTGACGTGACGCCGCTCTTACGTCCCGGTAAAAAAAGCGGTGTGGCAACCGATGCCTCTTGTTTTCCGCTGGTGCCGTTTGCAAACCGGGTGAGCGGCAACCATTTTGTCTGGCAGGGGCGTGAGTATCAACTGCAACCGAATATTGAATGGGATGCGCACTATCTGCACGGCGACGGCTGGCTGGGCGAGTGGCAATGTGTCTCGCGCAGCGATGAAAGCTTGTGTCTGGTATATGAACATCGCACAGGTATTTATCAGTATCGGGTAAGTCAGGCGTTTCATTTAACGGCAGATACGCTGACGGTGACGCTCTCTGTCACCAACCAAGGGACAGAGACGCTGCCATTTGGTACCGGCTGGCATCCTTATTTTCCGTTGTCACCACAAACGCGGATTCAGGCGCAGGCGAGCGGTTACTGGCTGGAGCGGGAGCAGTGGCTGGCGGGTGAGTTTTGCGAGCAGCTACCGCAGGAGCTGGATTTCAACCAGCTCGCGCCGTTGCCGCACCAGTGGGTGAACAATGGCTTTGCCGGATGGAATGGTCAGGCCCGCATTGAGCAGCCGCAGGAGGGTTATGCCATCATCATGGAAACGACGCCGCCTGCACCATGTTATTTCATCTTTGTTTCCGATCCGGCGTTTGATAAAGGATATGCGTTTGATTTCTTCTGTCTGGAACCGATGAGCCATGCGCCGGATGACCATCATCGTCCGGAAGGAGGTGACCTCATTGCGCTTGCTCCGGGGGAATCAATAACGTCAGAGATGTCGTTGCGGATTGCGTTACTGTAATTTATAAAATGCCGGATAAGGCGTTCACGCCGCATCCGGCATGTTTTTAACGCCGATCGAGAGAAATTGCCCCCGGCCCGGTAATTGCCAACAGCAGGAATGCGCCAGCGATACTGACATTCTTCCAGAAATTAATCATATTTGGCCCAACCGCATCGCCGGTCATATCCCAGTAATGGTGACCAATCACCGCCGTACCCAGCGTGTAGAAAATAAACAGCACCGCCAGCGGACGGGTGAAAAAGCCAAGTACGATTAAAATCGCGGCGGGCACTTCCATAACTACCGCAATAATCGCTGCCAGCATCGGCATTGGCGCGCCCAGCGAGGCCATATATTGGACCGTACCGTCAAAGCCCATCATTTTGGGAAAACCAAAAATAATGAAAATTAAGACCACGGCGATACGGGCAATTAATAACAAAACGGGGCGGGCAGCACCAAAATCAAAATAACGTAGTGTGTTCATAACCAATCCCTTTGCAAGATAATGTGATTTAAACGTAATACACACTCTGGTACCTCGCCACGCCCCAGGCGTTGAGATATTCGCTAATTATCCTGGTTACAGTGATTTAAGCGCGATGTCCTCATCTATCAGCAGTTTCGCATCAAACGTTTTGCCGCTCTGGATCCATTTGCGGATTGGGCGAATCTCACGGCCCTGATTCAGTGTTACCGCACCGATAAGCACGCCGTTTTGCAGATTAAACCAAATCGCCTTCTGAGTTTCCGGGTTGCCACGACAAATCCAGTCATCGCCACGCATATCGCCAATAAACTGTAAGTTATCACTGTACTGATCGCTCCAGAACCACGGCGGCGGCAGTCGCGGAAGCGGTAGCCCCAACATTGCGGCAGCGGCAATTTGCGCCTGGTTATTGGCGTTTTCCCAGCTTTCGCAGCGGTGTAGTGCACCATTATCAAGACGGGTGATTGCCACATCGCCACCGGCAAAGATCGCGGGATCGCAGGTGCGGCAAGCTTCATCAATGACAATACCATTGGCAGTATCAAGGTTGGCCTCGCGAGCCAGTTGGTCGTTGGCGCTGATACCAATACCGTAAATCACCACATCGGCCTGAAGCGTTTCGCCACTTTGCAGCGTCAGTTCTACTTTTTCACCATCGACCACATGTTCAATGGCATTATTGAGCAGAATGCGCACACCAGCCTGCTGATGGCGCTGTAAAAGATAGTGTTGCACGGGTGGTGGTGCATTACGGCCCATGACGGTTACCGCCAGTTCAATCACTGTCACCTTACATCCACGCTGCGTGGCGCTGGCAGCCAGTTCCAGACCAATAGTTCCGGCACCGACAATCACGACTGACCGTTCGGGCTGCAGAACTTCTCGCAGTCTGGCGGCATCGCCGGCATGGCGCAGGGTAAAGCAGCGTTCTCCCAGTGCATCAAGCAATGGCAGCGGTCGGGCTGCCGCGCCGGTTGCCATAAACAGCTGATCCCAGTGCCAACTTTCGCCGTTGGTTAACACTAACTCTCTTGTGTCGCGGCCCAGCGATTTGATGGTTACACCGGAATGCAGATGAACATTGTTTTCCTGCCACCAGTGAGCGGGTAACACCTGCTGTAACTGCGGGGAATCTTCCAGCAACATGGATTTCGAGAGCGGGGGGCGTTCATAAGGAAGATGTTGCTCATCGGAAAACAGATGCAGCTCACCGGTGAACCCTTGCTGGCGTAGCGAGGCCGCAGCCATTGCCGCCGCTTGCCCGCCACCGACAATAATGATCGTTTTTTCTTTCATCGTACTTCCTTAAAGATCCAGCCCAGCCGCTACGTGGCGAATGCCGCGAATCGCTAAACCTGCATCAGCGTTGATCATCACACCGCTTAATGCGCGATTATTGCGCCGCGATGCCAACATCACATACGGACCCGTAAAATCCGCCGGTTGCGGGAAAAATTGCAGCGGTAATATGGCGGCAATTTTCTCCGGCGTCAGAGACTGCATTATCGAGGTTTCACTTTGCCCGAGCGCCTGTGGGCCGCGCAGGTCGCTGGCCATACCACACGGGCCGACGCCATTCACCCGCACTTTCGGTGCCAGTTCATAAGCCAGTTGGCGAATAAGTCCGGTTGCGGCATGTTTACTGGCGGTGTACAGCGGGCCACCGCCGCCGGGATACCAGGCGGCATTTGACAGTGTGAAAATCATGCTGCCTTCACTGGCGATTAACGCCGGAGCGCAGGCTTTTGCGCCCAGCAGGTAACCGAGTACGTTGACGTTAAACAGCTCGTGGAAGCCGGTTTCGAGCGTCTCTGCGGGAGTATTAACCAGTGAGGCATTGTGATCCCAGATGCCCGCATTGCCGATAAAACAATCCAGCTTGCCAGAACGAGTCAGGATCTGATCGACCGCGCGTTGATAATCGGCATAGCAGGTCACGTTACCTTCCACCGCCAGAATATGTTCGCCAAATCGCTGACGCAGACTGGCGACTTTTGCCGCCGACAGTTCCAGCGTGGCAACCTGCGCACCTTCTTCGATAAATCGCTCGACCAGTGCCAGTCCTAATCCCGATCCGCCACCAGTAATAAAGATGGACTCGTTATGCAGATCGCTCATGGCTGCGCCTCCGGTAAGTCGATGAAGATATCACCACCTTCAACGTGTACTGGATAAGTGGTTAGCGGATCGGTGGCGGGCAGGCATAACGCTTTCCCCGTTTTCAGGCAAAAACTGGCGGCGTGCAGTGGGCACTCTACCGTAGCATCATCTTCCAGATACCCTTCTGACATCGACGCATTACCATGGCTGCAACGATCGTTAATGGCATAAAACTCGCCGCCAACGTTGAACAGGGCGATGACGGGCGAGGTATCGATCCGGAGAGCCTCACCCTCCGGCACATCCGCAACGGGACACGCATAAATTCGATTCATCAGAACAGTACACTCAGGTTATGGGACGTGATCACCGCTTGATCCAGGACGATATCCCGTTCCAGCAAGCGCCAGTTGCCATCTTCCAGACGACGAACTTTGTCAAAACGAGTCCCGACATAGAACGTTTCATCGCGCTCTTTTTGTGCCCGATAAAGCAGATAATTTACCCGAACAGCAAACACGTCTGGGGTGTCGGTTTCGCTTACCTGGCAGTTGCTGATTAAGTGACGGGTGCGCGACGGCGGCTCTTCCGCCCAGGCCATGCCCGTTTCCAGACGCGCGATTCGCCGCTCCAGCTGGTCTTTGGTGTCATTAAAAATCCAGGTTGTCGGTGGCTGAACGCCTTTGCGGCGGTCACGCGTTTGCGCGTTAACCGTGGTGCGCATGGTGTAACGAATCTCTTTGTCGAGCTGCGCCAGCCAGTCACGAAATTTCCAGTCATCCAGCAGACTGGCTTCGTGATAGAGAAACTGGCTAATGCGGTGATGTAACTCCAGTGAAACCTGCGCACTCATTTCATCACCTCCTGCTGGTATGCGGCGGTTTTATCGAGCACTTCCTGCCAGCTTTCGCTGCTCAGGAGATCGGCCCAGCGTTGATACATTCCTCGGGCGGCCGTTTCTGAGAAGATATAGTTTGTAATGCCTGGAATGCCGTCGTCGCGACGTTTTTCCTGACCAAGCCCCATTTCCAGACAAAGTTTACTGTTGCGGGCGCGGTGGCCTTTCAGCAATTTCTGAATTTCACACCAGTTCTCCGAGTCATCCTGCTCAAGAAAACCAGCAGGACCAAAAGCGCGGGTGGCGCTGTTTTCAAAAGCGGCTTTAACTTCATCAGAGGCGGCTTTGTCAGTAATACAGAACGCCCACACTTCAACTTGATCAGGGCCGCGCGGATGCCAGACGCGGAGTGTGGCAGTGCCGTTGAGCCAGGAAAGTGTGGGGAATATGTTGTTATGACCTGCCAGGCGTAGGGCGCGAACTTCGCCTAAACGCTGTTCTGCTTCGGCGTAGGTTTCGCGGTAATAGCTGGAAACTGCACCATCGACCCAGACATTGGCGTCTGGCTTTTCGGTAAAGAAGAAACCGCTACCGTGTCCGTCCTGACCGAATTGTAGGGCATCTTTAGCGGTTTCCCATACCGGGCGGGCGGTTTGTCCATCGCCGAGACGCTTATCGCTGCCATCATCTTTCGCCCCTAATACCTGTACGGCAGAAGCATGGCTGAACAGGGCGTGATACTGGTCACTGGCGAACTGCTCTGCCGGGAATTTCCAGTTGCAGTTGATCACCCACTTCTGTACGCCGCCGACAATTTCGGTACCGCCTTCGCGACGATCCAGCATGCCATCTAGATACCAGGCAATGTCACCCAGGTAATCACGCAGGCCCGGCGCGGAGGTATCCCAGTTGCCAAAAATCAGCCCCTTATAACTCTCCACACAGGGAACTTCGTTTAACCCCCAGTGGGATTTACACAGCCCTTGTGGGTAGGCGCGAGGTTCCAGCGGTACATCAATCAACTCGCCGTTAATACCATAAGACCAGCCATGATACGGGCAGGTAAAGGCGCGAGTGTTGCCGCAATCGGCATAACTCACACGCATGGCCCGGTGGCGGCATTGGTTGAGAAACGCCTTGATGCTGCCGTCTTTCTGGCGCACCACGACAACCGCATCTTCTCCCATGTAGGTGTTAAAAAAATCACCGGGTTTAGGGATCTGGCTTTCATGAGCGAGAAACAGCCAGCAACGACCGAAAATGCGCTCAAGCTCCAGTTGGTAAATATCCGGGTCGGTATAAATACGCGGAGTAACCCGACCGTTTTGGGTGTCAATCAGTTGGTAAATGTTCAAATCTGAGGGTGTGGTCATATTTTTTAATCCTGAAAGATAAGATGTATTGACCTTCTATTTTTGTGCCATAAGGATGTTGCTGGTTGGTTGCTGATATGTGAAATAGTTAATTTCTACCAACTGAGACGTTTTTTCGATAACAAGGGGAAGGTGATGGAACTACGGCATTTACGCTATTTCGTCGCAGTGGCGCAGGCACTGAACTTTACCCGTGCGGCGGAAAAACTGCATACCTCACAGCCTTCGTTAAGCAGCCAGATCCGCGATCTCGAAAACTGTGTTGGTGTTCCGCTACTGGTACGTGATAAACGTAAAGTCGCGTTGACGGCGGCGGGAGAATGTTTTCTCCAGGACGCGCAGGCAATCCTGGAACAAGCGGAAAAGGCCAAACAACGGGCGCGGAAAATTGTTCAGGAAGATAAGCATTTAATCATCGGTTTTGTGCCATCGGCGGAAGTGAATTTACTGCCAAAAGTATTGCCCATGTTCCGACTGAAACAGCCAGAAACTTTGATCGAATTGGTGAGTTTAATTACCACGGAACAGGAAGAAAAAATTCGCCGTGGTGAACTGGATGTCGGCTTAATGCGCCATCCTGTTTATAGCCCGGAGATTGATTATCTGGAACTTTTTGACGAACCATTAGTGGTGGTGTTGCCGGTTGATCATCCTTTAGCACAAGAAAAAGAGATCACCGCCGCGCAGCTGGATGGCGTGAATTTCGTTAGTACCGATCCGGCGTATTCCGGTTCGCTTGCGCCGATCGTTAAGGAGTGGTTTGCGCAAGAAAACAGCCAGCCGAATATCGTCCAGGTGGCAACCAATATTCTGGTAACGATGAATTTGGTGGGGATGGGGCTTGGCGTAACTTTGATACCCGGTTATATGAATAATTTTAATACCGGGCAGGTGGTATTTCGGCCAATTGCCGGAAATGTGCCTTCCATTGCCCTACTAATGGCGTGGAAGAAAGGCGAAATGAAACCGGCATTACGCGATTTCATCGCCATTGTGCAGGAACGTTTGGCAAGCGTAACGGCATAAATACGCAATAATTTTGCAAGGTGCGTTGTGGGGCGCAGCTTTTTTAGTGCTTGCGAACAGGCGTTACAGACATCGGGAAGCAGGCTCGAATATTCTTATTTTTCAACTTGCACCAACATTCGATTAACCCCAGACTAACGCCTCCTGACGGGAGGGACTCATGGTTTTGCAATCCACGCGCTGGTTGGCGCTCGGTTATTTCACATACTTTTTTAGTTACGGCATTTTTCTACCTTTCTGGAGCGTCTGGCTTAAGGGGATTGGCTTAACGCCAGAAACTATCGGCCTGTTATTGGGGGCTGGTCTGGTTGCCCGTTTTCTCGGGAGTTTGATCATCGCGCCCCGCGTTAGCGATCCTTCCCGCCTGATTTCCGCCTTGCGCGTACTGGCACTGCTGACACTTCTCTTTGCTGTCGCCTTCTGGGCGGGGGCGCATGTAGCGTGGTTGATGGTGGTGATGATTGGCTTTAACCTCTTTTTCTCACCGCTGGTACCGTTGACCGATGCACTGGCGAATACATGGCAAAAACAGTTCCCGCTTGATTACGGCAAAGTGCGACTGTGGGGCTCGGTGGCGTTTGTCATTGGCTCGGCGCTGACAGGTAAACTGGTCAGTATGTTGGATTATCGGGTGATCCTCGCGCTGTTGACGTTGGGCGTGGCGTCCATGCTGCTCGGATTTCTCATTCGTCCAACGATTCAGCCACAAGGGGCTAGCCGTCAGCAGGAGAGCACGGGAGGGCCAGCCTGGCTGACACTGGTCCGCCAGAACTGGCGCTTTCTGGCCTGCGTTTGTTTATTACAGGGAGCGCATGCAGCTTATTACGGTTTTAGCGCTATTTACTGGCAGGCAGCTGGGTATTCTGCTTCAGCGGTGGGCTATTTGTGGTCGCTGGGCGTGGTGGCGGAAGTCATTATTTTTGCGCTGAGTAATAAACTTTTCCGCCGTTGTAGTGCACGCGATATGCTGCTGATCTCGGCGATTAGCGGCGTAATGCGCTGGGGAATTATGGGAGCAACGACGGCGTTGCCGTGGTTGATAGTAGTGCAAATTCTGCATTGCGGCACCTTCACGGTCTGCCACCTGGCGGCCATGCGTTATATTGCCGCCCGCCAGGGTAGCGAAGTCATTCGTTTGCAGGCGGTTTACTCTGCCGTTGCAATGGGCGGTAGTATCGCCATCATGACCGTCTTCGCCGGTTTCCTGTATCAATATCTGGGCCACGGCGTGTTCTGGGTGATGGCGCTGGTGGCGCTTCCGGCAATGTTCTTGCGCCCGAAAGTTGTTCCCTCATGCTGATTCGAGCATTTTGCGGATCTGATCCTGTTGGTGTGTTGTCAGCGTCAGATCTGTGTAGATCAGCGGTGGTGAAAAGAGCGGTAACGGCGTGGTGTAAGGCGCAATAATCAGTGCCGCGCCGCGTGGAGCACCTCTCTGCAAAAATGCTTTTACCGACATATGCTTAATGTTGAGCGGCAGTAACGTTAGTTCACGTAACTGCTGCTCAATCTGCGCTTCACGCTCGCTATCATTCCCGGTCAGTAGAATAATCTGTTTTTCATGCAGGTCGTTTTCCTGCATTAGCCAGGCACCGAAAATCACCGCGACCAGACCGCTTTCCTCATCAGAAAGATGGACGCTGTATTCACTTTCAAATCCGGTCAGCGCCGCGCGGGTGGTGCGCACCAGGCGTGGGTACAGTCTGGAGAACTCTTCTGGCAGGGTGTTATCAATACCGATGGCAAACAAACTGCGATTTAACGCCTGGGCGAGGTGAGTATAAAGCTGATCGCATAACCCCTGTTCATCATAAAAACGAACATTTCCCAGCTCACGAAAATGGTTTACCAGACGTTTGATAGACTGACGCAATTGTCTGTCCCGCTGATGCGCATCCCGAATTGGATCGGGAACTCGCAACATGGAAAAAAGTAATGCCATAAATAGTGGCTCATCAGGCGGTACAGGCTGAAGCGCCCGACGCTGCCAGTGGCGTCCAATTTCCTGCGCTACCTGAAATTCCAGGCAGGATTCTGCCCAGCGACGTTGGAGCGGATTAAACTGAGGCGTAATGCCAGCGTGGTGTTGCAGCAAGCAATATTGCAGATACAGACACAGGAAATGAATATCGCGCGTTTCAAAGCGTTTTTGCAGCCGTCGGGAGCAGAGATTCACTAACGCTTGTAGATTGGTATCGTCGTAAAAGTTACGCGCAATTCCGCGCCGCTTCAGTTCACTCTTCAGGGCGGGGGTGAAATGGCTGGTAATAAATGACGGACACAGACGGAAACCACGTCGTAGCCAGTGAAATAAACACAAACGTTGGTTAAGCACTGTGCCTTCAACCCGGTAGCTACCGTCATAACCAGTAGTCAGTGTGAGTTGATGATAGCGCAGGATCTCCCGTCCTGTTTCGCTGATATCAAGACTGGCAATATCATCATCCACACCATTAAGCTCGCTGAAAGTTGCCGTGGTGGCGGTCAACCCCGGCTGAAAGAGTGTCAGCAAGATCTGGCAGCGGCGCTGGGGAGCCGAAAGGACAGATGGTGAAGCAAGCGTAGGCATCATCTGTAGATCTCCCATAAGCATAATTGATAAGAATAGCTAAAGTTTGCCCAGGGAAATGGCGAAGGGAATGCTAATCATCAGAAATGTTGGCAAGCGTCACAGAATTTTTCTCATCTTAAACCGTTCTTACCAGTGTATTAGCTCGTCTAAAGGTGGATTTGTGAATGATTATCGTGCTAGCGATCATGGGTTAGTTGTGCGGATTCAACGTGCTAAGGATAAAATCCACTATTTGTTCGCGATAAACATCACCGTGACGATCGGAAAAAGCATCAATGTGTTCGCCGTCAGGGATTAAGATTAAACGTTTTGGCTCTTTTGCCAGATCATACAACTTTTGGCTGTGCTGCCATGGGATAACGTGATCGGCCTTACCGTGAATGAGTAAAACTGGGATCGGGCTGACGCTGGCGATGTAATTTTCGCCGCTGTAACTCTCATCAAGTAAGTAGCCACTGCCGGGGATCATCTGGTTGGCAATGGTTGCATAAGAGGCAAATGTGGAGTCGAGGATCACTGCACGTATGCCCTCACGATCACCCTGACCAACAACATCAAGAATATTCGCCCCGCCAATACTCTGCCCGAACAGTACCAGTCGTTGTGGGTTTACATCACTGCGATGGCGCACCACATTGATGGCACTTAGCGTATCGTCCAGCAATCCGGCCTGAGACGGCGTGCCTTTTGATTTACCAAACCCGCGATAATCAAACATAAAAACGTTGAAATTACGCTCAGGTAACCA
Organism: Escherichia sp. MOD1-EC5990; assembly: GCF_002965285.1. Classification (NCBI taxonomy): domain Bacteria; kingdom Pseudomonadati; phylum Pseudomonadota; class Gammaproteobacteria; order Enterobacterales; family Enterobacteriaceae; genus Escherichia; species Escherichia sp. MOD1-EC5990. Next base: position 61,785 of record NZ_PTRV01000007.1, read on the forward strand.
ACTGACCAGCGGCCAGTGGGCGGACATATTTCCGGCATTGCCGTGAGCATGAATGATGGTTGCGATGGCGTTGTCAGCGGGGCCTGTCGAAGAAGGGATAAACCAGCCTTGCAGACGAGTACCGTCCTTAGCTGTAAATTCGACGGATTCCGCCGACCAGGGGTCGGGACCGTAAATTTTGTCGTCGGGATAATAGAAGAAGTTGATGGCAACGCGCGGCACTAAATAAACGCAGAAGGCAACAACAAAGAGAATAAGCAGAATTTTGAGAACGCGTGTGTTCACTGGCAGTGCCATAACCTTTCCTTGCGACTTCTTTATCATCCATTAATCGGGGAAAGATGGTGGGAGAGTGACGAAAGAAAGTAAAGCAGTGAGGAAGCATTTCGGAATAGCGCCTGAAAGGCGAGGGCGGGTGAGAGAAATCACCCGCCAGAGAAATTAACGCTTCAGGGCGTCGCTTAACTCGTCACGCATGTTCGCCAGCATGGCTTTAACAACGCGCGGGTTACCGGCAACGATGTTACCGGTCAGCATGTAGTTATGACCACCGGTGAAGTCGCTGACGATGCCGCCCGCTTCACGAACCAGTAGCTCACCTGCGGCGAAATCCCACGGACGCAGACCGATTTCAAAGAAACCGTCAACACGACCTGCGGCAACGTAAGCCAGATCCAGCGCCGCAGAACCAGTACGACGGAAGTCTGCACATTCGTTGAACAGTTTGCCGACGATGTTGATGTAAGTGGTAGCGTACTGTTTTGCTTTGAACGGGAAGCCGGTCGCCAGAATAGTACCGTCGAGATCGCGAGCGGTGCTGCCGCGCAGACGGTAGCCGTTCAGCTGTGCGCCCTGACCGCGAGTCGCGGTGAACAGTTCGTTACGCATAGGATCATAAACCACAGCAACTTCAGTGCGGCCTTTGATACGAACGGCAATAGATACCGCGAAGTGCGGCAGGCGTTTGATAAAGTTGGTAGTGCCATCCAGTGGATCGATAACCCATTGAACATCCTGATCGGTACCTTCAAGTTCACCGCTTTCTTCGGTGATGATGGTGTGCTGTGGGTAAGATTTACGAATCGTGTCGATAATCACCGCTTCGGCAGCTTTATCTACGTTGGTCACGAAATCGTTACTGCCTTTCTGGCTCGCTTCTACAGCGTCCGGGGTTTCATAGTTTTTGGCAATTAAATTACCCGCCTTGCGCGCTGCGCGCACGGCGATGTTCAGCATCGGATGCATCGGTCTCTCTCACTGGATGTTAAAGAACGGGAAAACGGCGCAGAGTATAGCAGCGAGATCGGCATCTGTCTTCGTTTTATGATAAGATGCGTGAATAATCTTTAGATGAAGAAAGACAATGCTGCAAAATATTCGAATTGTGCTGGTGGAGACGTCACACACCGGCAATATGGGTTCTGTTGCCCGTGCCATGAAAACAATGGGATTAACCAATCTGTGGCTGGTTAATCCACTAGTGAAACCTGACTCCCAGGCGATTGCTCTGGCAGCAGGGGCCAGCGACGTGATTGGTAATGCTCACATTGTCGATACGCTCGACGAAGCGTTAGCCGGTTGTAGCCTGGTGGTTGGCACCAGCGCACGTTCCCGCACGCTGCCATGGCCGATGCTCGACCCGCGCGAATGCGGTTTGAAAAGCGTCGCTGAAGCGGCAAATACGCCGGTGGCACTGGTTTTTGGTCGTGAGCGCGTTGGCTTGACCAATGAAGAGTTGCAAAAGTGCCATTATCATGTCGCCATTGCCGCTAACCCGGAATACAGTTCGCTGAACCTGGCGATGGCTGTTCAGGTTATTGCCTATGAAGTGCGCATGGCCTGGCTGGCGACTCAGGAGAACAGCGAGCAGGTTGAACATGACGAGACGCCGTATCCGCTGGTCGATGATCTGGAACGTTTTTACGGTCATCTTGAACAAACGCTGCTGGCAACCGGCTTTATCCGTGAAAACCATCCGGGGCAGGTGATGAATAAGCTGCGTCGTCTGTTTACCCGTGCGCGCCCGGAAAGCCAGGAGTTGAATATCCTGCGCGGGATTCTGGCTTCTATTGAGCAGCAGAATAAAGGTAACAAGGCCGAATAACCGAGGTTGCCTGATGCGGCGCTTAACGCGTCTTGTCAGGCCTACATTGTACTGAACCCCTGGTCGGATAAAGTGTTTACGCCGCACCCGACAACAGGTACAAACGCCACGATAAAAAAATGGCACTGAAGGTTAAATACCCGACTAAATCAGTCAAGTAAATAGTTGACCAATTTACTCGGGAATGTCAGACTTGACCCTGCTATGCAATACCCCCACTTTTACAATAAAAAACCCCGGGCAGGGGCGAGTTTGAGGTGAAGTAAGACATGAGACTGACATCTAAAGGGCGCTATGCCGTGACCGCAATGCTTGACGTTGCGCTCAACTCTGAAGCGGGCCCGGTACCGTTGGCTGATATTTCCGAACGTCAGGGAATTTCCCTTTCTTATCTGGAACAACTGTTTTCCCGTCTGCGTAAAAATGGTCTGGTTTCCAGCGTACGCGGACCAGGCGGTGGTTATCTGTTAGGCAAAGATGCCAGCAGCATCGCCGTTGGCGAAGTGATTAGCGCCGTTGACGAATCTGTAGATGCCACCCGTTGTCAGGGTAAAGGCGGCTGCCAGGGGGGCGATAAATGCCTGACCCACGCGCTGTGGCGTGATTTGAGCGACCGCCTTACCGGTTTTCTCAACAACATTACTTTAGGCGAACTGGTTAATAACCAGGAAGTGCTGGATGTATCTGGTCGTCAGCATACTCACGACGCGCCACGCACCCGCACACAAGACGCGATCGACGTTAAGTTACGCGCATAAAAGATAAAAAGTATTCAGAATCAGGCCGGGGCGTCTCGCGCTCCGTAAACACGGTCGTACATCCAGCCGGTAGCCTGGTTCCTTGCATTGAGTGATGTACGGAGTTTATAGAGCAATGAAATTACCGATTTATCTCGACTACTCCGCAACCACGCCGGTGGACCCGCGTGTTGCCGAGAAAATGATGCAGTTTATGACGATGGACGGAACCTTTGGTAACCCGGCCTCCCGTTCTCACCGTTTCGGCTGGCAGGCTGAAGAAGCGGTAGATATCGCTCGTAATCAGATTGCCGATCTGGTTGGCGCTGATCCGCGTGAAATTGTCTTTACCTCTGGTGCTACCGAATCTGACAACCTGGCGATCAAAGGTGCTGCTAACTTTTATCAGAAAAAAGGCAAGCACATCATCACCAGCAAAACCGAACACAAAGCGGTACTGGATACCTGCCGTCAGCTGGAGCGCGAAGGTTTTGAAGTCACTTACCTGGCACCGCAGCGTAACGGTATTATCGACCTGAAAGAACTCGAAGCAGCGATGCGTGATGACACCATCCTTGTTTCCATCATGCACGTAAATAACGAAATCGGCGTGGTGCAGGATATCGCGGCTATCGGCGAAATGTGCCGTGCTCGTGGCATTATCTATCACGTTGATGCAACCCAGAGCGTGGGCAAACTGCCTATCGACCTGAGCCAGTTGAAAGTTGACCTGATGTCTTTCTCCGGTCACAAAATCTACGGCCCGAAAGGTATCGGTGCGCTGTATGTGCGTCGTAAACCGCGTGTACGTATCGAAGCACAAATGCACGGCGGCGGTCACGAGCGCGGTATGCGTTCCGGTACTCTGCCTGTTCACCAGATCGTCGGGATGGGCGAAGCCTATCGCATCGCAAAAGAAGAGATGGCGACCGAGATGGAACGTTTGCGCGGCCTGCGTAACCGTCTGTGGAACGGCATCAAAGATATCGAAGAAGTTTACCTGAACGGTGACCTGGAACACGGTGCGCCGAACATTCTCAACGTCAGCTTCAATTACGTTGAAGGTGAGTCGCTGATTATGGCACTGAAAGACCTCGCGGTTTCTTCCGGTTCCGCCTGTACGTCAGCAAGCCTCGAACCGTCCTACGTGCTGCGCGCGCTGGGGCTGAACGACGAGCTGGCACATAGCTCTATCCGTTTCTCTTTAGGTCGTTTTACTACTGAAGAAGAGATCGACTACACCATCGAGTTAGTTCGTAAATCCATCGGTCGTCTGCGTGACCTTTCTCCGCTGTGGGAAATGTACAAGCAGGGCGTGGATCTGAACAGCATCGAATGGGCTCATCATTAATCGGTATCGGAATCAGGAGAATTTATAATGGCTTACAGTGAAAAAGTTATCGACCATTACGAGAATCCGCGTAACGTGGGTTCCTTTGACAACAACGACGAGAACGTCGGCAGCGGCATGGTGGGTGCACCGGCCTGTGGCGACGTGATGAAGTTGCAGATTAAAGTCAATGATGAAGGTATCATTGAAGACGCGCGTTTTAAAACTTACGGCTGCGGTTCCGCTATCGCTTCCAGCTCCCTGGTCACCGAATGGGTGAAAGGGAAGTCTCTCGACGAAGCACAGGCGATCAAAAACACCGATATTGCTGAAGAACTTGAACTGCCGCCGGTGAAAATTCACTGTTCTATTCTGGCAGAAGACGCGATCAAAGCCGCCATTGCGGACTATAAAAGCAAACGTGAAGCAAAATAAGAGTTGAGGTTTGGTTATGTCGATTACACTGAGCGACAGTGCAGCAGCGCGAGTAAATACCTTTCTGGCTAACCGCGGCAAAGGGTTTGGCCTGCGTCTGGGTGTGAGAACCTCCGGATGTTCAGGTATGGCTTATGTACTGGAATTTGTTGACGAACCGACGCCGGAAGACATCGTGTTTGAAGACAAAGGCGTGAAAGTCGTGGTCGATGGCAAAAGCCTGCAATTTCTGGACGGTACGCAACTGGATTTCGTAAAAGAAGGCCTGAACGAAGGGTTTAAATTTACCAACCCGAACGTCAAAGATGAGTGTGGTTGCGGCGAAAGCTTTCACGTTTGATGCGCATACCGATAACCCCACCGTGGTCAGCTGCGCGTGGGGTTTGTTTTACCTGATTCGTCGTTATTGCGGCGGATCGCAGCCCTGAGAATGTTATGGATTACTTCACCCTCTTTGGCTTGCCTGCCCGTTATCAACTCGATACCCAGGCACTGAGCCTGCGTTTTCAGGATCTACAACGTCAGTATCATCCTGATAAATTCGCCAGCGGAAGCCAGGCGGAACAACTCGCCGCCGTACAGCAATCTGCAACCATTAACCAGGCCTGGCAAACGCTGCGTCATCCGTTAATGCGCGCGGAATATTTACTTTCTTTGCACGGTTTTGATCTCGCCAGCGAGCAGCATACTGTGCGCGACACCGCGTTCCTGATGGAACAGCTGGAGCTTCGCGAAGAACTGGACGAGATCGAACAGGCGAAAGATGAAGCACGGCTGGAAAGCTTTATCAAACGTGTGAAAAAGATGTTTGATACCCGCCATCAGTTGATGGTTGAACAGTTAGACAACGAGACGTGGGACGCGGCGGCGGATACCGTGCGTAAGCTGCGTTTTCTCGATAAACTGCGAAGCAGTGCCGAACAACTCGAAGAAAAACTGCTCGATTTTTAATTTCTGGAAGCTAAACATGGCCTTATTACAAATTAGTGAACCTGGTTTGAGTGCTGCGCCGCATCAGCGTCGTCTGGCGGCCGGTATTGACCTGGGCACAACCAACTCGCTGGTGGCGACAGTGCGCAGCGGTCAGGCCGAAACGTTAGCCGACCATGAAGGCCGTCACCTGCTGCCCTCTGTTGTTCATTATCAACAGCAAGGGCATTCGGTGGGTTATGACGCGCGTACTAACGCAGCGCTTGACACCGCCAACACCATTAGTTCTGTTAAACGCCTGATGGGGCGCTCGCTGGCTGATATCCAGCAACGCTATCCGCATCTGCCTTATCAATTCCAGGCCAGCGAAAACGGCCTGCCGATGATTGAAACGGCGGCGGGGCTGCTGAACCCGGTGCGCGTTTCTGCGGACATCCTCAAAGCACTGGCGGCGCGGGCAACTGAAGCCCTGGCAGGCGAGCTGGATGGTGTCGTTATCACCGTTCCGGCGTACTTTGACGATGCCCAGCGTCAGGGCACCAAAGACGCGGCGCGTCTGGCGGGGCTACATGTTCTGCGCTTGCTTAACGAACCGACCGCTGCGGCTATCGCCTACGGGCTGGATTCCGGTCAGGAAGGCGTGATCGCCGTTTATGACCTCGGTGGCGGGACGTTTGATATTTCCATTCTGCGCTTAAGTCGCGGCGTGTTTGAAGTGCTGGCAACCGGCGGTGATTCCGCGCTCGGCGGCGATGATTTCGACCATCTGCTGGCGGATTATATTCGCGAACAGGCGGGCATTCCTGACCGTAGCGATAACCGCGTTCAGCGTGAACTGCTGGATGCCGCCATTGCGGCCAAAATCGCGCTGAGCGATGCGGACTCTGTGACCGTGAATGTTGCGTGCTGGCAGGGTGAAATCAGCCGTGAACAATTCAACGAACTGATCGCGCCACTGGTAAAACGAACCTTACTGGCTTGTCGTCGTGCGCTGAAAGACGCGGGCGTTGAGGCTGACGACGTACTGGAAGTGGTGATGGTTGGTGGTTCTACTCGTGTGCCGCTGGTGCGTGAACGGGTGGGTGAATTTTTCGGTCGTCCACCGCTGACTTCCATCGACCCGGATAAAGTCGTCGCTATTGGCGCGGCGATTCAGGCGGATATTCTGGTGGGTAACAAGCCGGACAGCGAAATGCTGTTGCTTGATGTGATCCCGCTGTCGCTGGGCCTGGAAACCATGGGCGGCCTGGTGGAGAAAGTGATCCCGCGTAACACCACAATTCCGGTGGCCCGCGCCCAGGATTTCACCACCTTTAAAGATGGTCAGACGGCGATGTCTATCCATGTAATGCAGGGTGAGCGTGAGCTGGTGCAGGACTGCCGCTCGCTGGCGCGTTTTGCGCTGCGTGGTATTCCGGCGCTACCGGCTGGCGGCGCGCATATTCGCGTAACGTTTCAGGTCGATGCTGATGGTCTTTTGAGCGTGACGGCGATGGAGAAATCCACCGGCGTTGAGGCGTCTATTCAGGTTAAACCGTCTTATGGTCTGACCGACAGTGAAATCGCCTCGATGATCAAAGACTCAATGAGCTATGCCGAGCAGGACGTAAAAGCCCGTATGCTGGCTGAACAAAAAGTAGAAGCGGCGCGTGTGCTGGAAAGTTTGCACGGCGCGCTGGCTGCTGATGCCGCGCTGTTAAGCGCCGCAGAACGTCAGGTCATTGACGATGCTGCCGCTCACCTGAGTGAAGTGGCGCAGGGCGATGATGTTGACGCCATCGAACAAGCGATTAAAAACGTAGACAAACAAACCCAGGATTTCGCCGCTCGCCGCATGGACCAGTCGGTTCGTCGTGCGCTGAAGGGCCATTCCGTGGACGAGGTTTAATATGCCAAAGATTGTTATTTTGCCTCATCAGGATCTCTGTCCTGATGGCGCTGTTCTGGAAGCGAATAGCGGTGAAACCATTCTCGACGTTGCGCTGCGTAACGGCATCGAGATTGAACACGCCTGTGAAAAATCCTGTGCTTGCACCACCTGCCACTGCATCGTTCGTGAAGGTTTTGATTCGCTGCCGGAAAGCTCAGAGCAGGAAGACGACATGCTGGACAAAGCCTGGGGGCTGGAGCCGGAAAGCCGTTTAAGCTGCCAGGCGCGCGTTACCGACGAAGATTTAGTGGTCGAAATTCCGCGTTACACTATCAACCATGCGCGTGAGCATTAACAGAGGTTAGTATGGGACTTAAGTGGACCGATAGCCGCGAAATTGGCGAAGCACTGTACGATGCATATCCCGATCTTGATCCGAAAACGGTTCGATTCACCGATATGCATCAGTGGATTTGCGATCTGGAAGATTTCGACGACGACCCGCAGGCGTCCAACGAGAAAATCCTCGAAGCGATTTTATTAGTCTGGCTGGACGAAGCCGAGTGATTTCCGCGTCATGCTTCACGCCGCAGATGCGTTGGCTGCGCTCGTTCACCCCAGTCACATAGTTATCTATGCTCCTGGGGCTTCACTCACTTGCCGCCTTCCTGCAACGCGAATCATTTAGCGGAAAAATCCTGGGGCTGCCAACTGGCGGCCCTTTTACAAATAAGGATAACTAAAATGACAGAAGCGATGAAGATTACCCTCTCGACCCAACCTGCCGACGCGCGCTGGGGAGAAAAAGCGACTTACAGCATTAATAATGATGGTATTACCCTGCATTTGAACGGGGCAGACGATCTGGGGCTGATCCAGCGTGCGGCGCGCAAGATTGACGGTCTGGGCATCAAGCATGTTCAGCTAAGCGGTGAAGGCTGGGATGCGGATCGTTGCTGGGCATTCTGGCAAGGTTACAAAGCCCCGAAAGGCACGCGTAAAGTGGAGTGGCCGGATCTGGACGATGCCCAGCGCCAGGAACTGGATAACCGCCTGATGATCATCGACTGGGTGCGTGACACCATCAACGCACCAGCAGAAGAACTGGGGCCATCGCAACTGGCACAGCGTGCTGTTGATCTGATCAGCAACGTCGCAGGCGATCGTGTGACTTACCGGATCACCAAAGGTGAAGATCTTCGTGATCAAGGTTATATGGGGCTGCACACTGTCGGGCGTGGTTCAGAACGTTCCCCGGTATTGCTGGCGCTGGATTACAACCCAACTGGCGATAAAGAAGCGCCGGTGTACGCGTGCCTGGTAGGTAAAGGCATCACCTTTGATTCCGGCGGCTACAGCATCAAACAGACCGCGTTTATGGACTCAATGAAGTCTGACATGGGCGGTGCGGCAACGGTTACCGGGGCGCTGGCATTTGCCATTACGCGCGGTCTGAACAAGCGCGTGAAGCTGTTCCTCTGCTGTGCGGATAACCTGATTAGCGGCAACGCGTTCAAACTGGGCGATATCATTACCTATCGCAACGGTAAAAAAGTCGAAGTCATGAACACCGATGCGGAAGGGCGTCTGGTTCTGGCAGATGGCCTGATTGACGCCAGTGCGCAGAAACCGGAACTGATTATCGATGCCGCGACACTCACCGGTGCGGCGAAAACCGCGCTGGGTAATGATTATCACGCGCTGTTCAGTTTTGACGATGCGTTGGCCAGTCGCCTACTGGAGAGTGCCGCCCAGGAGAACGAACCGTTCTGGCGTCTGCCGCTGGCGGAGTTCCACCGTAGCCAGCTGCCATCTAACTTTGCGGAACTGAACAATACCGGAAGCGCGGCGTATCCGGCGGGTGCAAGTACGGCGGCGGGCTTCCTGTCGCACTTTGTTGAGAACTATAAACAAGGTTGGCTGCATATCGACTGTTCGGCGACTTACCGTAAAGCACCAGTTGAACAGTGGTCTGCGGGTGCGACCGGGCTGGGTGTGCGCACGATTGCTAATCTGTTAACGGCGTAAACTAATATGCCGGATGCGGCGTAAACGCCTTATCCGACCTACAAAGTATTGTGAATTCAAAAAATTGCGATTCCCTTGTTGGCCTGATAAGCGTAGCGCATCAGGCACTTGTGCCCCGAACATTGAATGAATTGTGGTTCTTATGTCCGAAACAAAAAACGAACTTGAAGACCTGCTGGAAAAAGCAGCAACCGAACCGGCGCACCGCCCGGCCTTTTTCCGTACTCTACTGGAATCCACTGTCTGGGTACCAGGTACGGCGGCGCAGGGCGAGGCAGTGGCTGAAGATAGCGCGCTTGATTTACAGCACTGGGAAAAAGAAGACGGTACCAGCGTCATTCCTTTTTTCACCTCGTTAGAAGCACTGAAACAGGCGGTTGAAGACGAACAGGCGTTTGTCGTAATGCCCGTTCGCACACTGTTTGAGATGACCCTTGGCGAAACGCTCTTCCTTAATGCCAAATTGCCAACCGGTAAAGAGTTTATGCCGCGTGAAATCAGTTTGTTGATTGGTGAAGAAGGAAATCCGCTGAGTAGTCAGGAAGTACTGGAAGGCGGTGAATCGCTGATATTATCGGAAGTCGCAGAGCCGCCAGCGCAAATGATTGATTCACTCACCACCTTATTTAAAACCATTAAGCCGGTGAAGCGTGCTTTTATTTGTTCAATTAAAGAGAACGAAGAGGCACAGCCTAATTTACTTATTGGTATTGAAGCCGATGGCGATATCGAAGAAATTATTCAGGCGGCGGGAAGTGTAGCGACCGATACATTACCTGGTGATGAACCAATAGATATTTGCCAGGTGAAAAAAGGGGAAAAAGGAATTAGCCACTTTATTACCGAACATATTGCGCCATTCTATGAACGTCGCTGGGGTGGATTCCTGCGTGATTTTAAACAGAATCGAATAATTTAAAATATGCCGCCCCAAAGGGCGGCATTCGGGCTTACTTGCTGTTCTGAAGGTTGTTAACCATCAGTAAATTGTTGCCGGAGGGACTCCGGTTATTATTTACTTCGGAAAACAGCGCACCAGAAACAATAAGTACGATACAGAAGTACCGTATCTTCATTGTGCGGTCCATGCGAAGACCGCATCACGACAGCACCACTGGCGATATTGCCGCGATAGCAAGCGCTGTGGGGTGCCTGCATTTACGGTCATGGAACATCCTTTCCTAAAGCCAGCGCCCGTTTGCGAGACGGCGAAAAGGGCCGTCACGAATAATACTCTCATATTTGAATAATTACTCTATTTATTATCTTGACTTAGCCAGGCATAAAAGACAGTATTTCAATACTGTGGGGTGCCTGCGTTGCTCCGGCAACACAAGTCAACCTGCTGGAAAGGCCGCGAACCAGACCAGCAATAAAAAACCGCCAAATTCGGCGGTTTTTTATTGCCTGTAAAAAGCTTATTTTACGGGCTCAACCGGTAAATCGGCCCGTGCGCCCCATTCACTCCATGCGCCGTCGTACAGTTTCACGTTTGGCACATCCAGCGTCGCGAGTGCTAACAAAACCACGGCTGCCGTTACACCAGAACCGCAACTGACGATAATTGGTTTGTCGTAGCTGACACCGCGACCAAAAAATATCGCATCCAGTTCATCGGTCGTTTTTAGTTCGCCTTCTCGTACTAGTTCTGTCCACGGAACGTTCAACGCGCCGGGAATGTGCCCGCGACGTAAACCTGGGCGAGGTTCATCAACTTCTGCATTAAAACGTGCAGCCGGGCGGGCATCAATAATTTGCGCCGTATTTTCATGGCTTGCCAATAACACATCGGTTACTTTCACCACAGCCTCAGGATTAAACGCAGCGTTAAACTCACCTTCTGGCAGCGCTACTGCACCTTCTTCTAATAGCAGATCATCACGCTGCCAACCTGCAAGTCCACCACCCAGAATCGACACTTTCTCTACACCAAAGGTGCGCAGCATCCACCATGCACGTGGGGCTGAGAAAAGATTACCTTCGTCATAGACAATCAGGTGCTTATCCTGGTTAACGCCTAACTCACGCATTGCAACGGCGAACGTTTCCGGGCGCGGCAGCATGTGCGGAAGCGGGGAATTGTGATCAGAAAGCGCTTCGATATCGAAAAACACTGCGCCGGGAATATGTCCATTCAGATACTCCTGGGCAACGTTACGATCTTCCTGTCCAGGCGGTGCCATGCGGGCATCGATAATCTGAATTTCCGGGTCATCAATATGTTCGGCGAGCCAGTCGGCTCCTACAAACCATGTCGTGGACATAGGCATCTCCATTTTTGCCGGGTTAGGCTAAATTGTCGGATGTTTAGTGAAAAGCGACAAGCAAAAGAGGCTGATTTGGCTGTCTGAGCCACAATTCTCACTAAAATTCGGATTCCATGGGCGCGATACTGAATTACATAACGTAAATTCTCACGCATAATAATTATTAGACGTTGCTAACGGGCCATTGTGGCAGGGATGAAAAATGAAAAAGTTACGCGTAGCCGCCTGCATGCTAATGCTGGCGCTGGCAGGGTGCGACAACAACGATAACGCGCCAACAGCGGTGAAAAAAGATGCACCTTCTGAAGTTACTAAAGCGGCATCTTCAGAAAACGCGAGTTCAGCAAAACTCTCTGCACCGGAGCGACAAAAACTGGCACAACAGAGTGCCGGTAAGGCGCTGACATTGCTGGATCTCTCTGAAGTCCAACTCGATGGCGCAGCCACGCTGGTGCTGACCTTCTCTATCCCTCTCGACCCGGATCAGGATTTCTCGCGCGTTATTCACGTCGTTGATAAAAAAAGCGGCAAAGTGGATGGGGCCTGGGAGCTGTCAGATAATCTTAAAGAGCTGCGTTTACGCCACCTCGAGCCGAAACGTGATTTGATCGTTACTATTGGCAAGGAGGTCAAGGCACTCAACAACGCAACCTTCAGTAAAGATTACGAAAAAACTATAACTACCCGCGATATCCAGCCCAGCGTCGGTTTTGCCAGCCGTGGTTCGCTGCTGCCTGGAAAAGTTATTGAAGGACTGCCGGTAATGGCGCTCAATGTTAACAATGTCGATGTTAACTTCTTCCGTGTTAAGCCAGAATCTCTGCCAGCATTTATTAGCCAATGGGAATACCGAAATTCGCTGGCGAACTGGCAGTCAGACAAACTGCTGCAAATGGCGGATCTGGTTTATACCGGACGTTTTGATCTCAATCCTGCGCGTAACACCCGTGAAAAATTATTGCTGCCGCTGGGTGATATCAAACCGCTTCAGCAGGCGGGTGTGTATCTGGCTGTGATGAATCAGGCTGGACGTTACGATTACAGTAATCCCGCGACGCTGTTTACATTAAGTGATATCGGCGTATCGGCCCACCGTTATCACAATCGTCTGGATATCTTTACCCAAAGCCTGGAAAACGGCGCGGCCCAGCAAGGAGTTGAAGTCTCATTATTAAATGAGAAAGGGCAGACTCTGACTCAGGCAACCAGTGATGCCCAGGGGCATGTGCAGCTGGAAAATGATAAAAACGCGGCATTACTGTTGGCGCGTAAAGACGGTCAGACAACGCTACTCGATTTAAAACTTCCGGCGCTGGACTTAGCAGAATTTAACATTGCTGGCGCGCCAGGCTATAACAAACAGTTTTTCATGTTTGGCCCGCGCGATCTTTATCGCCCGGGTGAAACAGTCATCCTTAATGGTTTATTGCGTGATGCAGACGGTAAAGCGTTGCCCGATCAACCCATCAAGCTGGACGTAATTAAACCCGACGGGCAGGTACTCAGGAGCGTCGTTAGTCAGCCGGAGAATGGCCTCTATCACTTTACGTGGCCACTCAATAGTAATGCGGCCACCGGCATGTGGCATATCCGAGCCAACACGGGCGATAACCAGTATCGGATGTGGGATTTCCACGTCGAAGATTTTATGCCAGAGCGCATGGCGCTGAATCTGACCGGTGAGAAAACCCCGCTAACGCCGAAAGATGAAGTGAAATTCTCCGTGGTGGGTTACTACCTGTACGGGGCGCCTGCTAATGGTAATACTTTGCAAGGGCAACTTTTCCTGCGCCCACTGCGTGAAGCTGTGTCAGCCTTACCTGGTTTCGAATTCGGCGATATAGCTGCTGAAAACCTTTCGCGCACGCTGGATGAAGTTCAGTTGACGCTGGATGATAAAGGGCGCGGCGAAGTTTCTACAGAAAGCCAGTGGAAGGAAACGCATTCCCCATTACAGGTTATTTTCCAGGGCAGTTTGCTGGAGTCTGGCGGTCGCCCGGTGACGCGCCGTGCTGAGCAGGCTATCTGGCCTGCCGATGCATTGCCGGGGATCCGTCCGCAATTCGCCTCGAAATCGGTTTACGATTATCGCACTGACAGTACGGTAAAACAGCCCATTGTTGATGAAGGCAGTAACGCCGCTTTTGACATCGTTTATAGCGATGCACAGGGCGTCAAAAAAGCTGTGTCTGGCTTACAAGTGCGCCTGATTCGCGAACGCCGCGATTACTACTGGAACTGGTCAGAAGATGAAGGCTGGCAGTCACAGTTTGATCAAAAAGATCTGATCGAAAATGAACAAACACTGGATCTTCAGGCTGATGAAACCGGTAAAGTCAGTTTCCCGGTAGAGTGGGGCGCTTATCGTCTGGAAGTCAAAGCGCCGAATGAAGCGGTCAGTAGTGTGCGTTTCTGGGCTGGCTATAGCTGGCAGGACAATAGCGACGGTAGCGGTGCTGTGCGACCAGACCGTGTCACGCTGAAACTGGATAAAGCCAGTTATCGCCCTGGTGATACCATTAAGTTGCACATTGCCGCGCCAACGGCGGGTAAAGGCTATGCGATGGTCGAGTCCAGTGAAGGGCCGCTGTGGTGGCAGGAGATTGATGTTCCGGCACAAGGGCTGGATCTGACGATTCCGGTCGATAAAACCTGGAATCGTCATGATCTTTATTTAAGTACGCTGGTGGTACGTCCTGGCGATAAATCTCGCTCCGCGACGCCAAAACGCGCAGTTGGCGTGTTGCATTTGCCGCTTGGCGATGAAAACCGTCGTCTCGATCTGGCGCTGGAAACTCCAGCGAAAATACGCCCCAATCAGCCATTAACCGTGAAAATTAAAGCCAGCAATAAAAATGGTGAGATGCCAAAACAGGTGAATGTGCTGGTGTCTGCGGTTGATAGCGGTGTGTTGAATATTACTGATTATGTCACGCCAGATCCGTGGCAGGCATTCTTTGGTCAGAAACGCTATGGCGCAGATATTTACGATATTTACGGTCAGGTCATTGAAGGTCAGGGGCGTCTGGCAGCTCTGCGTTTTGGTGGCGATGGTGATGAACTGAAACGCGGTGGTAAACCGCCAGTAAATCACGTCAATATTGTTGCGCAACAGGCGCTACCGGTAACACTCAACGAACAGGGCGAAGGCACGGTTACATTGCCGATTGGTGATTTTAACGGTGAATTGCGCGTCATGGCACAAGCATGGACGGCAGATGATTTCGGTAGCAACGAAAGCAAAGTGGTTGTTGCCGCACCGGTGATAGCAGAACTGAATATGCCGCGCTTTATGGCCAGCGGTGACACCTCACGTCTGACGCTGGATATCACTAATCTTACCGATAAACCGCAAAAACTGAACGTTGCTCTGACCGCCAGTGGCTTGCTTGAACTGGTTAGCGATTCACCCGCAGCCGTTGAATTAGCGCCGGGCGTGCGAACCACGCTGTTTATCCCGGTGCGAGCATTGCCGGGTTATGGTGATGGTGAAATTCAGGCCACTATTAGCGGGTTAGCGTTACCGGGCGAAACCGTTGCCGATCAGCATAAGCAGTGGAAAATGGGTGTCCGTCCGGCATTTCCGGCACAAACCGTCAATTACGGTACGGCGTTGCAGCCTGGTGAGACATGGGCGATTCCAGCTGATGGATTGCAAAACTTCTCGCCTGTTACGCTGGAAGGGCAATTGTTGTTGAGCGGCAAAGCACCGTTGAATATTGCACGTTATATCAAAGAGTTAAAAGCGTATCCGTACGGTTGTCTGGAGCAAACCGCCAGCGGCCTGTTCCCGTCACTTTACACCAACGCAGCCCAACTGCAGGCGTTGGGAATCAAAGGCGACAGTGATGAGAAGCGCCGTGCGGCAGTCGATATCGGCATTTCTCGTTTACTGCAAATGCAACGTGATAACGGTGGCTTTGCCCTGTGGGATAAAAACGGTGACGAAGAGTACTGGCTGACGGCTTACGTGATGGATTTCCTGGTCCGCGCAGGTGAGCAGGGTTACAGCGTGCCGACAGAAGCCATTAACCGGGGGAATGAGCGTCTACTGCGCTATTTACAAGATCCGGGCATGATGTCGATTCCGTATGCGGATAATCTCAAAGCCAGTAAATTCGCCGTACAGTCTTACGCTGCGCTGGTGCTGGCCCGTCAGCAAAAGGCACCGCTGGGTGCGCTGCGTGAAATCTGGGAGCATCGTGCCGATGCTGCGTCTGGATTACCGCTGCTGCAACTTGGCGTTGCGCTGAAAACCATGGGCGATGCAACGCGTGGTGAAGAAGCGATTGTGCTGGCACTGAAAACGCCGCGCAATAGTGATGAGCGGATATGGCTGAGTGATTACGGTAGTCCACTGCGCGACAACGCATTGATGCTCTCCTTGCTGGAAGAGAACAAATTGCTACCCAATGAGCAGTACCCTCTGCTGAACACACTTTCGCAGCAGGCGTTCGGTGAACGCTGGTTATCAACTCAGGAAAGCAACGCGCTGTTCCTGGCTGCCCGTACGATTCAGGATTTACCGGGCAAATGGCAGGCGCAAACGTCTTTCTCTGCTGAGCTGCTGACAGGTGAGAAAGCGCAAACCAGCAATCTGAATAGCGATCAACTTGCCACCTTACAGGTGACCAACAGTGGCGATCAGCCGTTATGGCTGCGTGTGGATGCCAGCGGTTATCCGCAATCCGCCCCTTTACCGGCGAGCAATGTGCTGCAAATCGAGCGCCATATTCTTGGCACTGACGGTAAGAGCAAATCGCTGGATTCGTTACGTAGCGGCGATCTGGTACTGGTCTGGTTGCAGGTCAAAGCCAGTAACAGCGTGCCGGATGCTTTGGTCGTTGATTTACTGCCTGCTGGCCTGGAACTGGAAAACCAGAACCTGGCTAACGGCAGCGCCAGCCTGGAGCAAAGTGGTAGCGAAGTGCAAAACCTACTCAGTCAAATGCAACAAGCGAACATTAAGCACATTGAGTTCCGTGACGATCGCTTTGTGGCGGCGGTTGCCGTTGATGAATATCAACCAGTCACGCTGGTGTATCTGGCGCGGGCGGTAACGCCGGGAACATACAATGTTCCGCAACCAATGGTGGAATCGATGTATGTTCCCCACTGGCGGGCGACTGGCGCGGCTGAAGATCTGCTGATTGTCAGACCGTAAATGCCTCGCCTGTTAACCAAACGCGGCTGCTGGATAGCGCTGGCAGCTGCGCCTTTTCTCCTTTTTTTTGCCGCGTGGGGAGCAGATAAACTCTGGCCCCTGCCATTGCATGAAGTCAATCCCGCACGCGTAGTCGTGGCGCAGGATGGTACGCCACTCTGGCGTTTCGCCGATGCTGAGGGCATCTGGCGCTATCCGGTAACCATCGAAGATGTCTCTCCGCGTTACCTTGAAGCACTGATCAATTATGAAGATCGCTGGTTCTGGAAGCATCCGGGGGTGAATCCATTCTCGGTGGCGCGCGCAGCATGGCAAGATCTCACTTCGGGACGGATTATTTCCGGCGGCAGCACACTCACCATGCAGGTTGCTCGTCTGCTTGATCCTCACCCCAAAACTTTTGGCGGCAAAATTCGCCAGCTCTGGCGCGCGTTTCAACTGGAATGGCACTTGTCTAAACGTGACATTCTGACCTTGTATCTTAATCGCGCTCCGTTTGGTGGTACGTTGCAGGGGATCGGTGCGGCAAGTTGGGCATATCTCGGAAAATCGCCTGCGAATTTAAGCTATTCCGAGGCGGCAATGCTGGCGGTGTTACCACAAGCGCCCAGCCGACTGCGTCCGGATCGCTGGCCGGAACGTGCCGAGGCCGCACGTAATAAAGTGCTCAATCGGATGGCTGCGCAAGGTGTGTGGTCCCGTGAGCAGGTAAAAGAATCTAGTGAAGAGCCCATCTGGTTGGCACCCAGACAAATGCCGCAACTGGCACCGCTGTTTTCGCGCATGATGCTCGGTAAAAGCAAAAGCGACAAAATCGTTACTACGCTGGATGCTGGTTTACAGCGTCGTCTGGAAGAACTGGCGCAAAACTGGAAAGGACGATTGCCACCGCGCAGTTCGTTGGCAATGATCGTTGTTGATCATACTGATATGAGTGTGCGCGGTTGGGTAGGATCTGTTGATCTTAATGATGATTCCCGCTTTGGGCATGTCGATATGGTCAATGCGATCCGATCGCCGGGATCGGTACTCAAACCGTTTGTTTATGGTCTGGCGCTGGATGAAGGCTTGATCCACCCTGCATCGCTGTTGCAAGACGTTCCCCGGCGCACTGGTGATTATCGACCAGGCAACTTTGACAGCGGTTTTCATGGCCCGATCAGCATGAGCGAGGCGCTGGTGCGCTCTCTGAATTTACCTGCTGTGCAGGTGCTGGAAGCCTATGGACCGAAACGGTTTGCGGCAAAGTTACGCAATGTTGGATTGCCGTTATATTTGCCCAACGGTGCTGCACCGAATCTTTCGCTCATTCTCGGCGGCGCAGGTGCAAAACTGGAGGATATGGCTGCAGCGTATACCGCATTTGCTCGCCACGGTAAGGCGGGTAAGTTGCGCTTACAGCCGGGGGACCCATTACTTGAGCGACCGTTAATGTCGCCGGGGGCCGCGTGGATTATCCGCCGTATTATGGCAGATGAAGCGCAGCCGCTTCCGGATGGCGCTTTGCCACGCGTCGTACCACTGGCGTGGAAAACAGGAACCAGTTATGGCTATCGCGATGCATGGGCTATTGGCGTTAACGCTCGTTACGTAATTGGGATCTGGACTGGCAGACCGGACGGTACGCCCGTTGTCGGTCAGTTTGGCTTTGCCAGCGCCGTACCGCTGTTGAATCAGGTCAATAATATCTTACTGTCGCGCAGTGCGAATCTGCCGGAAGACCCGCGTCCTGATTCTGTAAGCCGTGGCGTTATCTGCTGGCCGGGTGGGCAATCATTGCCAGAAGGCGATAGCAATTGCCGCCGTCGTCTTGCCACCTGGCTGCTCGAAGATAGCCAGCCACCAACATTACTTTTACCGGAGCAAGAAGGAATAAGTGGGATTCGTTTCCCCATCTGGCTTGATGAGCAAGGTAAACGTGTTGCTGCTGATTGTCCTCAGGCTCGACAAGAAATGATTAATGTCTGGCCGTTACCGCTGGAACCCTGGCTACCTGCTGCTGAACGACGAGCAGCGCGCTTACCTGGGGCATCAACAAATTGCTCGCCGTATGGTCGTGATGCTCAGGTACCTTTACAGTTGATTGGTGTGCGTAATGGCGTAATTATCAAACGTCTGCCAGGAGCTACTGATGCGTCATTACCAGTACAATTAAGCGGAGGAACAGGCGAACGCTGGTGGTTTCTTAATGGTGAACCGTTAGCTGAACGCGGGCGTAACGTGACTCTGCATTTGACAGAGAAAGGCGATTATCAATTGCTGGTAATGGACGAAATGGGGCAGGTGGCGACAGTGAGATTTGTCATGCAGTAGTCTGTTTTGCTCATATTTGTTGCTTAAACTCGTTTTATTTTAAAAAAATGTTACCTTCATCAATAGTCAACGGCCCTGTTGCTCATTATAATCCGCGCCATCTCGTACGCTGGTACAGACAACAACAGAACAATTTACAGAGGTAAAAATGGCTATTGAACGTACTTTTTCCATCATCAAACCGAACGCGGTAGCAAAAAACGTCATTGGTAATATCTTTGCGCGCTTTGAAGCTGCAGGGTTCAAAATTGTCGGCACCAAAATGCTGCACCTGACCGTTGAACAGGCTCGTGGCTTTTATGCTGAACACGATGGAAAACCGTTCTTTGATGGTCTGGTTGAATTCATGACCTCTGGTCCGATCGTGGTTTCCGTGCTGGAAGGTGAAAACGCCGTTCAGCGTCACCGCGATCTGCTGGGCGCGACCAATCCGGCAAACGCACTGGCCGGTACTCTGCGTGCTGATTACGCTGACAGCCTGACCGAAAATGGTACCCACGGTTCTGATTCCGTCGAATCTGCCGCTCGCGAAATCGCTTATTTCTTCGGCGAAGGCGAAGTGTGCCCGCGCACCCGTTAATAATTTCGTAAATGCCGCGTGCAAACGTGGCATCCGTGCGCCAGAATTTGTACAATGCAGCGCCCCCGGACGAGCAGCCGCTCACCGGGGCGTTTCTTTTTTCAACCCTCCAGGGGCCATAACGTGTAATAACGAGGCCGGAATAGCATATGTCTGAACAATTAGTCACACCTGAAAACGTCACCACGAAAGATGGAAAAATCAACCTGCTGGATCTCAACCGTCAGCAGATGCGGGAGTTTTTTAAAGATTTAGGTGAAAAACCCTTCCGCGCCGATCAGGTGATGAAGTGGATGTATCACTATTGCTGCGACAACTTTGATGAGATGACCGACATCAACAAAGTGTTGCGCGGCAAGCTAAAAGAGGTGGCGGAAATCCGCGCACCGGAAGTGGTTGAAGAACAGCGTTCATCTGACGGCACCATTAAATGGGCGATTGCCGTTGGCGATCAGCGCGTCGAAACGG
The DNA here is from genome assembly GCF_002965285.1 of Escherichia sp. MOD1-EC5990. Lineage (NCBI taxonomy): Bacteria > Pseudomonadati > Pseudomonadota > Gammaproteobacteria > Enterobacterales > Enterobacteriaceae > Escherichia > Escherichia sp. MOD1-EC5990. The sequence goes on from NZ_PTRV01000007.1 coordinate 82,011, forward strand.
TGTATATCCCGGAAGACGACCGTGCCACGCTTTGCGTTTCCTCGCAGGTGGGGTGTGCGCTGGAGTGTAAATTCTGTTCCACCGCCCAGCAGGGCTTTAACCGCAATCTGCGGGTGTCGGAAATTATCGGCCAGGTGTGGCGTGCAGCGAAAATCGTTGGCGCAGCAAAAGTCACCGGTCAGCGCCCAATCACTAACGTAGTGATGATGGGTATGGGCGAGCCGCTGCTCAACCTGAACAACGTCGTTCCGGCGATGGAAATCATGCTCGATGATTTCGGTTTTGGTCTGTCTAAACGTCGCGTTACGCTCTCTACATCAGGCGTTGTTCCGGCGCTGGATAAACTAGGCGATATGATCGACGTAGCGCTGGCAATTTCCCTGCATGCGCCGAACGACGAAATTCGTGACGAAATTGTGCCGATCAACAAAAAGTACAATATCGAAACGTTTCTTGCTGCGGTGCGCCGCTATCTGGAGAAATCTAACGCCAATCAGGGCCGAGTCACTATTGAATACGTGATGCTTGATCACGTTAACGACGGCACTGAACACGCGCACCAACTGGCGGAGCTGCTGAAAGATACGCCGTGTAAGATCAACCTGATCCCGTGGAACCCGTTCCCTGGCGCGCCGTATGGACGCAGCTCAAACAGTCGTATCGACCGTTTCTCAAAAGTGCTGATGAGCTACGGTTTCACCACTATTGTGCGTAAAACTCGTGGTGATGATATCGATGCTGCCTGTGGTCAGTTGGCGGGCGATGTTATCGACCGTACTAAACGTACCCTGCGTAAACGAATGCAGGGTGAGGCCATCGACATTAAAGCGGTCTGATAGCCATTACGCCACGGTTACTTTATGTACCGTGGCGTAATCTTTTATGAATGAAGTATTAAGTTGCAATTGTCAGGTCAATATTAACGGTGCGTTTTTGCTGACTTTAAGGCAGTATGTAACGATGCAACAGTAAGTTAGCCTTAGTGAATGTGGGCTTTGTCACGAGCACACAGACGGTCTTATACTGTATGATAACGGTTAACTTAACGGATGTTTCGCGGTGTGGGTGAGCATGATGGTTCACCGGCATCTCAATTCTCATTTAAACGTACCTGCAGCGAATGAATACTGAAGCCACGCACGACCAAAATGAAGCACTTACTACCGGCGCTCGCCTGCGTAATGCTCGCGAACAACTAGGACTTAGTCAGCAGGCCGTTGCTGAGCGACTTTGCCTGAAGGTTTCCACGGTACGCGACATTGAAGAAGATAAGGCACCTGCCGATCTTGCTTCAACATTCCTGCGCGGATATATCCGCTCTTATGCGCGTCTGGTACATATTCCAGAAGAAGAACTGCTACCGGGGCTGGAAAAACAGGCTCCACTACGAGCTGCAAAAGTTGCGCCGATGCAGAGTTTTTCCCTCGGTAAACGCCGCAAAAAACGTGACGGCTGGCTGATGACCTTCACCTGGCTGGTGTTGTTTGTGGTTATTGGCCTGAGCGGTGCCTGGTGGTGGCAAGACCACAAAGCTCAGCAGGAAGAGATCACTACTATGGCCGATCAATCTTCTGCGGAACTGAGCAGTAATAACGAACAGGGGCAGAGTGTTCCGTTAGATACGTCGACAACCACAGACCCGACTACGACGTCCACGCCGCCAGCGTCTGTGGATACTACCGCAACTAACACGCAAACACCTGCCATAACTTCGCCAGCACCAGCTGTTGATTCACAACAGAATGCAGTTGTTTCACCTTCGCAGGCAAATGTTGATACCGCTGCGACCCCGGCACCAACGGCAACAACAACGCCAGATGGTGCTGCGCCGTTGCCAACCGATCAGGCTGGCGTGACCACGCCAGCGGCTGATCCGAATGCGTTGGTGATGAACTTTACTGCCGATTGCTGGCTGGAAGTCACTGACGCTACCGGTAAAAAACTGTTTAGCGGTATGCAGCGTAAAGACGGTAATTTGAACTTAACCGGCCAGGCTCCGTACAAACTGAAAATTGGTGCGCCAGCCGCAGTACAGATCCAGTATCAAGGGAAACCTGTCGATCTGAGTCGTTTTATCAGAACTAACCAGGTTGCGCGTCTGACCCTCAATGCCGAACAATCAGCGGCGCAGTAACAGACGGGTAACGCGGGAGATTTTTCATGCATAACCAGGCTCCAATTCAACGTAGAAAATCAACACGTATTTACGTTGGGAATGTGCCGATTGGCGATGGTGCCCCCATCGCCGTACAGTCCATGACCAATACGCGTACGACAGACGTCGAAGCTACGGTCAATCAAATTAAGGCGCTGGAACGTGTTGGCGCTGATATCGTCCGTGTCTCCGTACCGACGATGGACGCGGCAGAAGCGTTCAAACTCATCAAACAGCAGGTTAACGTACCGCTGGTGGCTGATATCCACTTTGACTATCGCATTGCGCTGAAAGTAGCGGAATACGGGGTCGATTGTTTGCGTATTAACCCTGGCAATATCGGTAATGAAGAGCGTATTCGCATGGTGGTTGACTGCGCGCGCGATAAAAACATTCCGATCCGTATTGGCGTTAACGCTGGATCGCTGGAAAAAGATCTGCAAGAAAAGTATGGCGAACCGACGCCGCAGGCATTGCTGGAATCTGCCATGCGCCATGTTGATCATCTTGATCGTCTGAACTTCGAACAGTTCAAAGTCAGCGTCAAAGCGTCTGATGTCTTCCTCGCTGTAGAGTCTTATCGTCTGCTGGCAAAACAGATCGATCAACCGCTGCATCTTGGGATCACCGAAGCGGGCGGCGCACGTAGTGGGGCAGTAAAATCTGCCATTGGTTTAGGCCTGCTGCTGTCTGAAGGCATCGGCGACACGCTGCGCGTATCGCTGGCGGCCGATCCGGTCGAAGAGATCAAAGTCGGTTTCGATATTTTGAAATCGCTGCGTATCCGTTCGCGCGGGATCAACTTCATCGCCTGCCCGACCTGTTCGCGTCAGGAGTTTGACGTTATCGGTACGGTTAACGCCCTGGAGCAACGCCTGGAAGATATCATCACCCCGATGGACGTTTCGATTATCGGCTGCGTGGTGAATGGACCAGGTGAGGCGCTGGTTTCTACACTCGGCGTCACCGGCGGCAACAAGAAAAGCGGCCTCTATGAAGATGGCGTGCGCAAAGACCGTCTGGACAACAACGATATGATCGACCAGTTGGAAGCGCGCATTCGTGCGAAAGCCAGCCAACTGGATGAAGCGCGTCGAATTGACGTTCAGCAGGTTGAAAAATAATAACGTGATGGGAAGCGCCTCGCTTCCCGTGTATGATTGAACCCGCATGGCTCCCGAAATATTGAGGGGCGCGTTGAGGGTTCATTTTTATATTCAGAAAGAGAATAAACGTGGCAAAAAACATTCAAGCCATTCGCGGCATGAACGATTACCTGCCTGGCGAAACGGCCATCTGGCAGCTCATTGAAGGCACACTGAAAAACGTGCTCGGCAGCTACGGTTACAGTGAAATCCGCTTGCCGATTGTAGAGCAGACCCCGCTATTCAAACGTGCGATTGGTGAAGTCACCGACGTGGTTGAAAAAGAGATGTACACCTTTGAGGATCGCAATGGCGACAGCCTGACTCTGCGCCCTGAAGGGACGGCGGGCTGTGTACGCGCCGGCATCGAGCATGGTCTTCTGTACAATCAGGAACAGCGTCTGTGGTATATCGGGCCGATGTTCCGTCACGAGCGTCCGCAGAAAGGGCGTTATCGTCAGTTCCACCAGTTGGGTTGCGAAGTTTTCGGTCTACAAGGTCCTGATATCGACGCTGAACTGATTATGCTCACCGCCCGCTGGTGGCGTGCGCTGGGTATCTCTGAACACGTAACTCTTGAGCTGAACTCTATCGGTTCGCTGGAAGCACGCGCCAATTATCGCGATGCGCTGGTTGCATTCCTTGAGCAGCATAAAGAAAAGCTGGACGAAGACTGCAAACGCCGCATGTACACTAACCCGCTGCGCGTGCTGGATTCCAAAAATCCGGAAGTGCAGGCCCTTCTCAACGACGCCCCAGCATTAGGTGACTATCTTGACGAGGAATCTCGTGAGCACTTTGCTGGTCTGTGCAAACTGCTGGAGAGCGCGGGTATCGCTTACACCGTAAACCAGCGTCTGGTGCGTGGTCTGGACTACTATAACCGTACTGTTTTTGAGTGGGTGACTAACAGCCTCGGTTCCCAGGGCACCGTGTGCGCAGGCGGTCGTTATGACGGTCTGGTGGAACAACTGGGTGGTCGTGCAACACCGGCAGTCGGTTTCGCGATGGGCCTCGAACGTCTTGTATTGTTAGTTCAGGCCGTTAATCCGGAATTTAAAGCCGATCCTGTTGTCGATATATATCTGGTGGCTTCAGGTGCTGACACACAATCTGCGGCTATGGCATTAGCAGAGCGTCTGCGTGATGAATTACCGGGCGTGAAACTGATGACCAACCACGGCGGCGGCAACTTTAAGAAGCAGTTTGCCCGTGCTGATAAATGGGGCGCCCGCGTTGCTGTGGTGCTGGGTGAGTCTGAAGTGGCTAACGGCACAGCAGTAGTGAAGGATTTGCGCTCTGGTGAGCAAACGGCAGTTGCGCAGGATAGCGTAGCCGCGCATTTGCGCACGTTACTGGGTTAAGGAAGGAGAAGGACAGCGTGGAAATTTACGAGAACGAAAACGACCAGGTTGAAGCGGTTAAACGCTTTTTTGCTGAAAATGGCAAAGCACTGGCTGTTGGGGTGATTTTGGGCGTTGGCGCATTGATTGGCTGGCGCTACTGGAACAGCCATCAGGTTGATTCTACACGCTCCGCTTCTCTTGCCTATCAAAATGCGGTTACCGCAGTGAGCGAAGGCAAACCGGATAGCATCCCGGCGGCGGAAAAATTTGCTGCTGAAAATAAAAATACCTATGGTGCGCTGGCTTCTTTGGAACTTGCGCAGCAATTTGTTGACAAAAATGAACTAGAGAAAGCTGCCACCCAGTTACAACAGGGATTGGCGGACACGAGCGATGAAAATCTCAAAGCCGTGATAAATCTGCGTCTTGCCCGCGTTCAGGTACAGCTCAAGCAGGCTGATGCCGCGCTGAAAACCCTCGATACCATCAAAGGTGAAGGGTGGGCTGCCATTGTTGCCGACCTGCGTGGCGAAGCATTGCTGAGCAAAGGTGATAAGCAAGGTGCGCGTAGTGCATGGGAAGCAGGCGTGAAAAGCGATGTTACTCCGGCACTGAGCGAAATGATGCAGATGAAAATTAATAATTTGTCCATCTGAGAGGGACCCGATGCAATTGCGTAAATTACTGCTGCCAGGACTGCTTTCCGTTACCCTTTTAAGCGGCTGTTCGCTGTTTAACAGCGAAGAAGATGTGGTAAAGATGTCCCCATTGCCGACCGTTGAAAACCAGTTTACGCCGACCACGGCGTGGAGCACTTCCGTGGGTAGCGGCATTGGCAACTTCTATTCCAATCTTCATCCGGCACTGGCGGACAACGTTGTCTATGCAGCAGACCGCGCTGGCTTAGTAAAAGCGCTGAATGCGGATGATGGCAAAGAAATCTGGTCTGTCAGTCTGGCCGAGAAAGATGGCTGGTTCTCTAAAGAGCCTGCATTACTTTCTGGCGGCGTGACCGTGTCTGGCGGACATGTCTACATTGGTAGCGAAAAGGCGCAGGTTTACGCGCTGAATACCAGTGATGGTACTGTGGTATGGCAGACTAAAGTCGCGGGTGAAGCGCTTTCTCGCCCGGTGGTCAGCGACGGTCTGGTGTTAATCCACACCAGTAACGGTCAGTTGCAAGCCCTGAACGAAGCTGACGGCGCTGTCAAATGGACAGTTAACCTCGATATGCCTTCACTCTCTTTGCGTGGCGAGTCTGCGCCAGCAACGGCTTTTGGTGCGGCCGTCGTGGGTGGCGATAATGGTCGCGTCAGCGCAGTGCTAATGGAACAGGGCCAGATGATTTGGCAGCAGCGTATTTCTCAGGCGACCGGTTCTACCGAAATTGACCGCCTGAGCGATGTTGACACGACTCCCGTCATTGTTAACGGCGTTGTTTTCGCGCTGGCCTATAATGGTAACCTGACGGCGCTTGATCTGCGCAGCGGTCAGATTATGTGGAAGCGCGAACTGGGTTCGGTGAATGATTTCATCGTCGACGGCAACCGCATCTATCTGGTCGATCAAAATGACCGGGTGATGGCGTTGACCATTGATGGCGGCGTTACGCTGTGGACACAAAGCGATCTGCTGCATCGTCTGTTGACTTCTCCGGTGCTGTATAATGGCAACCTGGTGGTAGGTGACAGTGAAGGTTATCTGCACTGGATCAACGTCGAAGATGGTCGTTTCGTTGCCCAGCAAAAAGTTGATAGCTCCGGTTTCCAGACTGAACCGGTTGCCGCTGACGGCAAACTGCTGATCCAGGCAAAAGACGGGACTGTGTACTCTATTACACGTTAATCGTCTCTGTCGTTCACTTTGAAAACGGCTCCTGGACAGGGGCCGTTTTCCTGTTTTTAACAACGACACGAATATAGCGTGCGTTGTCTGATGATTTATAAAAATGAGGCTTTAAACATGGTACCTGTGGTCGCGCTTGTCGGGCGCCCTAACGTAGGAAAATCCACGTTATTTAACCGTCTAACTCGCACCCGAGATGCGCTGGTTGCGGATTTCCCGGGTCTGACTCGTGACCGTAAGTACGGTCGTGCGGAAATTGAAGGCCGCGAGTTTATCTGTATTGATACCGGCGGGATTGACGGAACAGAAGACGGTGTAGAAACCCGCATGGCGGAACAGTCGCTGCTGGCGATTGAAGAAGCGGACGTCGTACTGTTTATGGTGGATGCGCGCGCGGGCCTGATGCCTGCGGATGAAGCGATTGCTAAACATCTGCGCTCCCGCGAAAAACCGACCTTCCTGGTGGCAAACAAAACCGATGGTCTGGATCCGGATCAGGCCGTTGTTGATTTCTATTCGCTCGGTTTAGGTGAAATCTATCCTATCGCCGCGTCTCACGGTCGTGGCGTATTAAGTCTGCTGGAGCACGTGCTGTTGCCGTGGATGGAAGATATCGCACCACAAGAAGAAGTGGATGAAGACGCTGAGTACTGGGCGCAATTTGAAGCGGAAGAGAACGGCGAAGAAGAAGAGGAAGACGACTTTGACCCGCAAAGTCTGCCAATCAAACTGGCGATAGTGGGTCGTCCTAACGTCGGTAAGTCTACACTCACTAACCGTATCCTTGGCGAAGAACGCGTCGTAGTTTACGACATGCCGGGCACCACGCGTGACAGTATTTACATTCCAATGGAACGCGATGGACGTGAGTATGTACTCATCGATACTGCGGGCGTACGTAAACGCGGCAAAATCACCGATGCGGTAGAGAAATTCTCCGTAATCAAAACATTGCAGGCGATTGAAGATGCCAACGTGGTGATGTTGGTGATTGATGCTCGCGAGGGTATTTCCGATCAGGATCTCTCCCTGCTGGGCTTTATTCTCAATAGTGGGCGCTCACTTGTCATTGTAGTGAACAAGTGGGACGGCCTGAGCCAGGAAGTGAAAGAGCAAGTAAAAGAGACGCTGGACTTCCGTCTGGGCTTTATCGACTTTGCTCGCGTGCATTTTATTTCTGCATTACACGGCAGCGGCGTTGGTAACCTGTTTGAGTCAGTACGTGAAGCGTATGACAGTTCCACTCGTCGTGTGGGGACATCTATGTTGACGCGTATCATGACCATGGCGGTTGAAGATCACCAGCCGCCACTGGTTCGCGGGCGTCGTGTGAAGCTGAAATATGCCCACGCCGGTGGTTACAATCCGCCGATTGTGGTGATTCACGGCAACCAGGTGAAAGACCTGCCTGATTCGTACAAACGCTACTTGATGAATTACTTCCGCAAGTCTCTGGACGTGATGGGTACGCCGATTCGTATTCAGTTCAAAGAAGGGGAAAACCCATATGCGAACAAGCGTAACACCCTGACGCCGACCCAGATGCGCAAGCGTAAGCGTTTGATGAAGCATATTAAGAAAAGTAAGTAATCACTTATCTGGTTTCCCTTTCCAAACGGAGAGGGAAACTGAACAACAGGCGAGGAGTATTTATGGAACTCAACTGCCCAACCTGCCATAACCCTCTCGAACGCAACGGTGAAACTGCCCACTGTGCAACTTGTGCCAAAGATTTCACCATTCAGGCGCTTTGTCCTGACTGCCATCAGCCATTACAGGTGTTAAAAGCTTGTGGTGCTGTAGATTATTTCTGCCAGCATGGGCACGGTTTAATATCTAAAAAACGCGTTGAATTTATTGTTGCTTAATATTATTTAAATATATGATGTAATCATTTGTATTCATAATATAAATGATTTCATCCTATTTTATTTGTTGAAGCGCAAATACAAGTGAATGAAATCACTGTGTTATAAATTTAAGATTATATTTAGTTTTCCTGGCGTGCCTTTCTGAACAATCTGGAATAGAATATTAAAGCTTATTTTAAGCATTATTAATGTCACAGGGGATGTGCATGCTGCGATGGAAACGCTGTATTATGCTAACATTTATCTCTGGAGCTGCTTTTGCGGCTCCAGAGATAAATGTTGAGCATAAAGAATCGTTACCTGATTTAGGTAGTCAGGCCGCACAACAGGAAGAACAAACTAACAAGGGTAAATCGCTAAAAGAGCGTGGTGCCGATTACGTCATTAACTCTGCCACGCAAGGGTTTGAAAACCTGACACCCGAGGCGCTGGAGTCCCAGGCCAGAAGCTATCTGCAAAGTCAAATTACCTCTACGACACAATCTTATATTGAGGATACACTCTCCCCCTACGGTAAGGTCCGAACGAATCTTTCTCTTGGTCAGGGCGGCGATCTGGATGGCAGTTCCATCGACTATTTTGTTCCCTGGTATGATAATCAAACTACTGTTTATTTCAGCCAATTTTCTGCACAACGAAAAGAAGATCGTACGATCGGGAATATTGGGCTTGGTGTAAGACATAATTTTGATAAATGGTTATTGGGTGGAAATATATTTTATGATTATGATTTTACCCGTGGACATCGCCGTTTAGGTTTAGGCGCCGAAGCCTGGACTGATTATTTAAAATTCTCGGGCAACTATTACCATCCGCTATCCAGCTGGAAAGATTCCGAAGATTTCGATTTTTATGAGGAGCGCCCGGCGCGCGGCTGGGATATTCGCGCCGAAGCCTGGCTACCTGCTTACCCGCAGCTTGGCGGTAAAATCGTTTTCGAACAGTATTACGGTGATGAAGTCGCGCTTTTTGGCACCGATAATCTGGAGAAAGATCCCTTCGCCGTCACGCTGGGTGTGAAATACCAGCCCGTACCACTCATTGCCGTAGGAACGGATTTCAAAGCCGGCACTGGCGATAATACCGATCTTTCTGTTAACGCAACGCTGAACTACCAGTTTGGTGTCCCGCTCAAAGACCAGCTTGATCCTGACAAAGTGAGCGCGGCCCACTCGCTCATGGGCAGCCGTCACGACTTTGTTGAACGTAACAACTTTATTGTTCTGGAATACAAAGAGAAAGATCCCCTCGATGTCACTTTGTGGCTGAAAGCCGATGCGACGAATGAACATCCCGAGTGCGTGATTAAAGATACGCCAGAAGCAGCCATCGGGCTGGAAAAATGTAAGTGGACCATTAACGCGCTCATTAATCATCACTACAAAATCGTTGCTGCCTCCTGGCAGGCGAAAAACAATGCTGCACGTACGCTGGTGATGCCGGTTATCAAAGAAAATACGCTTACTGAAGGTAACAACAATCACTGGAATCTGGTGCTGCCTGCCTGGCAGTACAGCTCTGATAAAGCCGACCAGGAAAAACTCAATACCTGGCGGGTACGGCTGGCGCTGGAAGATGAAAAAGGCAATCGGCAGAACTCCGGCGTGGTGGAAATCACCGTTCAGCAGGATCGTAAAATTGAGCTCATCGTTAACAACATCGCCAATGTACCGGATGAGAACAATCACAGCCACGAAGCCAGCGCGCAAGCGGATGGTGTAGATGGTGTCGTCATGGATCTCGACATTACCGATAGCTTTGGCGACAACACTGACCGTAACGGTAATGTCTTGCCGCAGGATAATCTCAGCCCGCAGCTGTTTGATGCCAACGATAAAAAAGTGACGCTGGCGAATAAACCCTGCACCACCGAGGTGCCGTGCGTTTTTATCGCCAAACAAGATAAAGAAAAGGGGACCGTTACGCTCTCCAGTACGTTGCCCGGCACTTTCCGCTGGAAGGCGAAAGCCGCCCCTTATGATGACAGTAACTATGTTGACGTAACGTTCCTGGGTTCTGACATCGGCGGGCTGAATGCTTTTATCTACCGCGTTGGTGCAGCTAAGCCCGTCAATCTTATCGGCAACAAAGAACCGTTGCCTCTCAATAGCCGCTATCGCTTTGTGCTGTGGCGCGACGCTAACAAAGACGGCGTGTTCCAGCTTTCTGAGAAGCTCACTGACGACGAGATGAAACAGTATGACTATCAGTGGGAATTCACGGGGCATAGCGTAAATGGCAATACCGGTGCGCAAACCAATACCACGAACGTCGATATAGAGATCCCGGCAACCAACAAGGACGCGGCAGCAAAGTTTAGTGCCCAGGTAACCGATGGTGTGCAGGGATACGGTTTGCAGGTCAATTACAGCAAGAAATAGGGTCGGCGCCATGGCTGATCGGGCCACCGCTGAATATTAATCAAGGAGAGTGTTTATGAAACCTCATATGAAACGTGGCCTGACAAAAGTCGCGCTCGCGTTGATGCTGGCTGGATACTGTGCCGTACCAGCCGCTATGGCGGAAGATGCCGCCTGGGTCGCCAGTGGAGCGACCGCTGAATTCGAGGGGACCATACCCTGGCTCTATCGCGAAGGGGGGAATGCCACGATTAACTCGGAAGATGCGGATCACATTAAAGTGACGTCTGATGGTAAAGGGACCCGTCCTCCAGGTAGCGAGACGGATAAACGCCTTTACTCAGGGGATACCATCACGCTGGGTTGGGATATCGGCGATACCGAAGGGGATATTGATGATGGTCCCGCAGGCATTGATGCGAAAACGACAGCCACTATCAAATGGTACAGCTACAGCAATAATGCGGGTGGCGATAAAACGGAGCTGACCGCAGCGGCAGGCAAGACGAGTTATAAACTCACTGATGACGATCGTGGGCGTTATATCGGTGTTGAAATCCAGCCCATCACCCAGACCGGTAATCCCTTCGAGGGTACGTCGCTGACTCTGCTGGATATTTCAACGGCCAGCGGTGGCGGCAGCGATACGGACAATGTCGATCCCGGCCCGGTTGTGAACCAGAATCTGAAAGTTGCCATCTTCGAGAAAGGCACCACTACCAACCTTATCGGTGGTAATACGGCCATTGCGCTTAATAAAACATATGTGGCCAAACTGTACTCGGATGAAAACCAGAACGGTAAATACGACGCAGGTACGGATATGGACGTTACCGCTAACTATGACTTTGCATGGGTCTTTAACGGTAATAGTAAACAACTCGGTGCGGCGGGCGGTATTGCTAATGCCAGCTTTGATAACAATGACATTGTTATCCCGCAAACTAACGAAGAAGCAAGAACCAGCCTTAACGGTAGTGATCGTAATGGTAAGAGTGGTCTTGCGATCCCGGCAAACGGCGACGGCGTTCAGGGCTATACGCTGTCTATCATTTACAAACACCACTAATGCGCACAACAGCATTCCCATACGGGGATGCTGTTTTCCGCCTGTTTTGCTTAGCGACGCGTTAAGCAAAACAGGTTGATGTTTTGTTTATCATGCTGGAGTTTTTTACATGTCGGTATGTCTGAAACCAGGGAAAATCATTATGCTTCTGGGCATGTTGGCAGCTTTTATGCTGTCTGACTTTGCACGGGCAGGGGCGGAATGGCAGACATATCCTGATTCTACAGGCGAGTTTAACGGAACCGTTCCTTTTGCCGACAGCGCCAGCGTACCCGTCTATCAGGGCAGTGTTCAGCTTAATCCTGCTGAATCTCATGATGTCGGGTTTACTGCTAAACCGAATGAATTTAGCGTTGACGATGACGCCGCTAACCTGATTGTTGCTAATCCTCAGGACAATGAAGGCGACCAGTTTTCCACACCACCTGCGCTGCGCTGGGAAAATCAAACACCCCCTACCGTCAGCCTGATGTGGGCCGATGCCGCCACGCCCGATGTGCCCCTTAACCCACAACCCATTGCTAACCGTAGCTTTTGCGCTCAGGGGCTGGCCGGACGCTCGCTGGTGGCCTGGCCGCAGATTGATGCGCAGCAAACCCTCCCACTGCTCTACCTGCTGACCTCGACCGGGTATCCCTATGCGGGGACGGTGGCGCTGGTGGACCAGAAAGTGACCCTGAACATCGCGCCCGCGCAGGGCGATTTAATCTCGGTGAGCGCCAGTGGTTTTAACGAAACGATCGCGGCGGCAAAAACCACCGTTGGCGACACCATCACGCTCACCGTCACCACTAAAGATTGTCAGGGCAACGTCGCGGGTAATATTCCGTTTATTATCAAACGTAAAGATGCTGAAAATCGCCAGGGGGCAGTGAATAATAGTGCGCCAGTGGTACTGGATAGCACCGAGTTAACGACGACGGCTACCGAATACCATGGCACCTCTGATGCCAACGGCACGGCCACCATCACGGTGAGCCAACCGAATGGCCCTGGCGTCAAAACGCCACTGGTGGTCAGCATCTCCGGTTTTGCGCAAACCAGCGAAACCGCGGTGATTTTTACGGTACTCACCAGCCCGGACGTGGCGCAGGCTACGATGTGGGGCCATATGGCGGAGACGGTAGAAGCCCACGGTTACACCTTCAGTCGACCAAAGCTGGCGGCAGAAGTCAGCAATGAAAGCGCCACGGTCGTCGATCACAACGAAACCTGGTCCACCTTCACCTGGAGCGGCGCAGATAGCCACTGCACCGTGCTGCCCGGCATGCGCCACTTCGGCGCGCTGGCGACCGTTATCCCCACATCGGTGCAGACAGTCCTTGGCTGGCCGATGCAGGGGGATTATTACTGGTCATCGCTGGCGGGCACCACCGGGCAGCACCATGCGGCGGATGTCTCTAACCGTGGTGAAACGCAAAAGCCGGATAGCACCCCGTTTCTTGTGAGCTGTGTGGATAAGCCAGCGCCTGATGTCGAACCGAAAATCGTCCTTACGCCCGAAAACTATGATGATGCGGCACAGGCGATGAAAGCGCAGGTGGGCGAAGACGCCTCGATGCGTCTGACGATCACTGACACCAAAAACAACGATCAACCGCTGGCGTACTACTACTTCTCGCTGCACCTGGATGACGGTGTTAACCGCAAGAATCAAACCGACCCTACCTGGGAAGCCCATCCGGTACAGATTACTGGTGGTTCGAATTTACAACAGGTTGATGCTCACACCTATGAAGGCATAACCGATGTCAATGGTCAGGCTTCGCTAACCCTGAGCCAGCCCGACGGTGCAGGCGTGAAAACCCACATCACGGCGAAAATGCGCAGCGATTTTACGGCCGCAGATGCCAAAGACGTGATTTTTACCGTGATCACCAGCCCTGATAGCGATAAGGCGCGGATGTGGGGCCATATGCGCGGCATTGTTGAATCTGGCAGCTTGTTCAAACGTCCATTGCTGGCGGATGAAACCGAGCATGAACTGGGATCGGTGCGGGAAAATAACGAAGACTGGGCGCTGTTCGATCAAGACACCAGTATGCAGGCTGAATGCGGCGTCGGCCATACGCCACGTCAGAGTGGGCTGGAAAGCCTGTTTTCAGCCCATCCCGGTAACGCGATTGGCACTGAGTATGGCTGGCCCACCGCCCAACAGAGCTACTTAAGCGCGGTGGAGCAAACAACGCATTCATCGGTGAATCTGGGGAACGGGAGCGTCGACAGCTACTCCGGCTTTAAGCAGAATTATCTCACCTGTTCGGGCAATGAGATGGTAGCGAAGGTTGAAGTGAGCACCGATCACGATATCACCCCTGGCAGCAAAGCGCAGGCCAAAGTGGGAGACACCATCGTGATGACCGTGCGTACGATTAACGCCCTCAATAATACTCCGGTTCCCTTTACAGCCTTCACCATCACTAAAGGCATGGGGTATAACCGAGCGGGGCAGGTGAGCGGGTTTGATGACCCGAGTAGCGGCGCAATCACGATGAATGGCACGCAATACGGCACATCGCAGCCGTCGATGGTTTATACGGGTACGACAGATGCACAAGGCGTGGCAACGGTCGAAATAGAGCAACCACAAGGCGTCGGGCTAAGAACGGCGCTGAGCGTTACGCCGGTAAATTCCCATTTATCAAATGCCATTAATTACAATGTTATTTTTACCACCCCAACCAGCCCGAACGTTAGTGGCGCGCAGATGTGGGGCCATATGGATGAAACGATTACTGTTGATTCATTAACCTTTACCCGGCCTAAGCTGGCAGCAGAAATCGCCAGTCCGGATGGCACACTAACGGAAAAAAACGAAGTCTGGGCGCGCGTTAGCCAGGCCAGTACGGCCATTACCAGTAAAGGCGGTTGCGGAGCCAATATGCTGCCGCGTCGCTCACAGCTCAGTGCGCTCTATGACGCTAATAACGGTAATGCGGTGCAAGCCACACACGGCTGGCCGACGCAGCGTCAGCCCTACTGGAGCAGTTCCCCCGCGGATTTAACGCCGCACAATTACACCATTGCCCTGGATAACGGCGCACAGGCCATCGGCGGCGATACGCCGGTTTACGTCAGTTGCCTGACGACGGCGAACAAACCTGCCAGCAGCATTACGCTGGATGTGGTTGATAACGCACAGTGGGCTGCCGGAAATAACGCGGCGAAGCTGAAAAAAGGCGAAACGCTACGGGTTAAGGTAACGGTAAAAGATGCGCAGGGTAATCCGCTCACGGATATGCCATTTAAACTCAGTCGCGGAGACGGTTATACCCGCACGGGCGAAAAACATATTGCCGGTAGTGGCGATGCGCTGGTGGCACCGGTGGTGATTAACAGTGGGCTGGCGGATGAAACGACGTTGAACGACACCGCGGGATTTTATACTGCCATGACCGGTAGCGACGGCAGCAAAATCCTCAATATTACCCGCCCGGATACTCACGGCACCAAAACGGCGCTGACGGCGACGTTGTATTCCGATCCAACAAAAAAAGACAGCCTGGATACAATCTTTACTGTGGTCACCAGCCCGGATAGTAGCAAAGCGAAAATGTGGGGCCATATGCCGGAAACCTTAACGGCGGCAGATGGTACCGTTTTTAAACGCCCATTGCTGATAAAGGAACTGTCGAGTCAGACCGGGCGAACAGCAATATTCGAAGACAATGAAAACTGGGCGCTGTTTACTCAAACCCAGGCGAACTCAACCAGTAACGGCTGCGGCACTAGCTATGTTCCCACTCAGGCAGGGTTGTTGTCGTTGTTTGATAATCACGCTGGCAATACCATCAAAACCGTCCAGGGCTGGCCGGTAGTAACGCGTTATTTATCCAGCACGCCCGACAACACTGGCATGGAACAGCGTAACTACAAAGCGGTGGATCTCGGCAATGGCACCAGTGCCATGGTGTCAACGTCGACACTGGATCTACTGACCTGTCAAACCACGCCGGCCACCACGGTGAGCCAGATTCTGCTGGAAGCGGCAGATCCTGCGGCCCTGGTTTATGTTGACGATACACTGAGTGTGGTTAAGGCCAAAAAAGGCGAAGAGTCGGTAGTGCGCGTCACCACGAAAGATGCGCAAGGTAACCCGGTTGGCAATGCGGCGTTTATTCTGAAACGTGCCACCAGCATAAACCGGAGGTATACATCAGCGACAGCGAGTGCAGGTGCGCTGACCGTAACCGATGCCTGGGGAAACACGCGGAGTAATTTTCAGGCAACAACTGAAATGATTTATGGCGTGACGGGGGCTGACGGGTCGACAACCTTTACGCTGAAACAGGATAACAGTACCGGGTTAAGAACTGATCTCACGGCATCACTGGATGGCGTCAGCGGCGTTCAGGCGACCCTCCCGGTGGTCTTTACCGTGGTAACCAGCCCAGATTCTCCTAAAGCGAATTTTTGGGGGCACATGCCTGAAACGGTAACGGCCTCTGATGGTATGACGTATAAGCGACCATTACTGTTTAAAGAACTTACCAATAACTATGCACGCTATAGCACTTTTGAGAATGGTGAAGATTGGGCAAGATTCAGTGTGGTTCAGTCAAATAACACCGATATGGATGGATGTGGTGCAGAGTATATGCCGACACTGGATGGCCTGAAGTCCTTGTACAGTGCCAATAGTGGTAATGCGATGGGTACAGTGCAGGGATGGCCGGTAGCAACCAGTTATCTCACCAATACACCGAGTGATACGCAATCAAGTAACCGTTATTACAATGTGGTGCAGCTGAATTCCGGCGCGGTTTCTCAAATCGTGACCACCGTGCTGGTATTACAAACCTGTCGCACAACGCCTGCGGTTGTTGCCAGCCAGGTTTCTCTGGAGCCTGCGGACGCCACGCAATTTGTTAAGGTAGACGATACCCTGAGCGCCATTAAGGTGAAAAAAGGCGATGAGGTTGTTATCCGCGTCACAACCAAAGATGCGCAAGGAAAACCGGTGGGTAATACGCCGTTTACACTGAAGCGCAGCAGTTCTTTCAATCGCCAGAATGCATTAGTGACGATGCAGACTGTTTCGGTGACACCCGCAGCGGCCAGTACAGTTGATACCAATGCATCGGCCACCGTGTATGGCGTGACCGGGCCAGACGGAACCACCACGATAACACTCCGACAGGATGCGTCCACCGGACTCAAAACCGACTTTTATGCCCTGTTGAACGATACCGGGGTGTCGTCGAACACCTTGTCAGTGATCTTCACCGTTATCACCAGCCCGGATACACCGCTGGCGGCCTACTGGGGGCATATGGCGGAAACCTTTACCAGCAGCGAAGGCGTCACCTTCAAACGGCCTTTCCTCAAGGCTGAACTTTCTGGTGGTACGGCGGTTACGACTAATAATGAAGTCTGGTCGCGTCTGACAGCAACGGAGAAAATGGATGCCAGCAAGGCTGGATGTGATGAGAGTTATCAACCGCTGACGACTGACATGCAGGGGTTGTATGCGGATTACCCTAACAACCAGTTGGGCACGGTGCTCGGCTTGCCGACCTTCGCTGGGTATATGTGGGCCTACGATATGATGACGGTTTCTGGCAGTAGCTGGAGCAACCAGGCATTTTCGCTCGTTAATGGTCAGACAGTTCAGGCATCGTCCAGTTATACGGCGGTAGTGATGTGCCTGGTGAAACCGCATACCGTTCCGGCGATGATAGAGATCGCCTCAACAGCACAGGATGCGGCAAAAACGGTCAGCAATGGTGGTCGACCGAGCGCCGTAGCGAAGAAAGGTGAGACGATTCCGCTGACGGTGACCGTACGTGATAGCGCCGGGAACCCGGTGCCCTACGCCGACTTTACCCTCACGCATGGAACGACGCTGGATCGCTCGAAAGCAACCGTTAGCTCGAGTGCGGACGATCTTACCGTGAAGTCATTGATACCCGCGAACAGTGACGCTGTGCTGACGGCAAATGGGGCAAAAGTGCTCAAAACAACGGGCAGTGATGGCACAGCCACCTTTGAAGTGAGCCAGAATGCCACGACCGGTCTGGCGACACCGATAACCGTCACGCTGGCGCGCGATACAACCAAAACCGCCACGCTGGATGTTATCTACACGGTGATAACCAGCCCGGACTCACCGAGCGCGAAATTCTGGGGGCACATGCCGGACACCTTTACCAGTTCGGCAGGCGTCACCTTCAGACGACCGCTGCTGAAAGCCGAAGCGACTTCAGGGTCATCGATTAGCACTAACGGCAATGGTGAAGTGTGGTCGTATATGAGCAACTTTCAAAATTTAACATCGACAGATTGTCCGCTGGAGAATCAACCGCGCAGTAATGAATTGTTGGATTTGTATAATGATCATCCCAACGGCGCGATAAAGACTGACCTGGGGCTGCCGATATATGCAGGCAAGTGGTGGGCTTATGATATGGTCATGCCGGATTTATATACGTGGCAGTATCAGACTGTCAGCCTGAGCGCAGGAGATATCGCGAAGAGCTCGTCAAACAACGCGCTGATGCTTTGCCTGACGAAGCCGCATCCGGCAGGCGTCAGCGTAATGTTGACGTCATCCGCAATGGATAACGCCAGAACCCTCAGCAATGGCGGGCGACCCAGCGCGTCAGTGAAAAAAGGTAACCCACTGCCAATTGTGGTGACGGTCAAAGATCGTGATGGCAACCCGCTTGCGGGAGAGGCCGTGACGCTCAGGCGTGGTTCAGCGATGAGCCGTTCAGGAGCAGGAGTGGGCACGCCGGCAAATGCAATGACGTTGACAGAATTGACACCTGTGTCGGCGGAGTTTTCTCTGGCCGCACATGATACGCAATGGCAAGGTTTCACCGGCAGTGATGGTACGGCCACTTTCAATGTTGAACAGCCTGAGACCATCGGCCTGGCCATTCCGTTCACCGCTATACTGGCGCGAGATGTCGCAACTACCAGCGTCCTTGATACGATCTTTACCGTCGTCACCAGCCCGGATTCCGCAATGGCGACCTACTGGGGCCATATGCCGGATACGGTAACGGCGGAAAACGGCGTGGTCTTTGAACGGCCTAAGTTGTTGAAAGAGCTGCCGTCGAGCGCCGGAGTCAGTCAGGTGACGGATAACAATGAAGTGTGGCCGTTGTTTAAGGCAACGCAAAGGGAAGATAGCAACCTCAGTCCTTGTGAAGCGGCACGTCGGCCATTGAGCGATGATTTATTATCGCTCTACGCGCGCTATCCGGGGAACACGCTGACGACTCAAATCGGCTGGTCTACGAAGTATGCATGGTGGGCACTGGATAACAAGCAGGGGAATGCCCTGGTTGTCAGTCTGAATAATGGTTTTGAGTCGTCGACGGCGAGTACGGCGTATCAGGGATGTCTGGTCAATCCCCGCGCGACCGTCTCCAGCGTCACGCTGACATCGACGGCGATAGATGCCACTACGCAGGCGGCGAAGGTAAAAAAAGGTGAAGCCGCGCCCGTCGTTGTTACCGTAAAAGACAGCGCCGGGAAGCCGGTACCGAATGTCGCTTTCACCTTAAAACGTGGTGATGCCGTGCCGCGTAACAGCGGGGCGACATTGTATGGTGATGTGGACGCGATGGACGATTTGACTGTGCAACCCTCATCCGGTGCAGCAGCCACGCTGGCTGACAGTGGGAATACGATCGACGGCGTGACAGGGGCGGACGGTACGGCAAGTTTTACCGTTCGTCAGGATAATACGCCAGGATATAAAACGCCGTTGACGGTGACGCTGACCAATAACGCCGCGATAACCGCAACGCTGGATACCATTTTCACCGTGCCGACCAGCCCGAATGTCGCCACGGCGTATTTCTGGGGGCATATGGCGGATACCGCCACCGTAAGTGGCAAGACGTTACATCGCCCACTATTGAAATCAGAGTTGCCGTCAGGGGCTACAGCGGCAGTAGCGCCAACGGTGAATAATGAAATCTGGGCGCTGGCACATGTGATCGATGCTCAAAAATGGGATATTGCAAAGCAGTGCGGTGACTTTAGTAGAGCACCGAGCTATACCGATTTACAGTCGTTACATAGCAGCTTTAGCGCGCTGGGATGGCCATCATCGATAAGCTTCCCCTATTTCTCTACCGATCGGGCCGGTTCGTTCTATTGTGGCATGGATGAAGGGGCGGGGACACAAAACTGCGGTATTCAGGCATCCAGTACTGCGGGGTTTGCAACCTGCTTCCAGTAGTCTTAACGGGTCTGTAAATGGGGGCCAAGATGTAAATAAGATTCGCAATGCGTCATTAGATTCTCTTGCGCGGCTTGCGGCTTTTCGTCACAGCACTCACTTCACTGATCACTACGCCATCGCCCAGGCGAGTGGTCAGTGTCTCACCCACTTTCACCTGCTTAACCTGTTTTAGCACCGCGCCATCAGCGGCGCTGGTAACGCTATAACCGCGTGCGAGCGTAGAGAGTGGACTCACCGCTTCGAGGTGCGTCACTGTATTACCAAAGCGTTCGCGCGTGGCGCTAAGCTGTGCGCGAAGTGTTTCAGCGAGACGATATTCCAGCTGTTGGATCCGCGTTTGCGCACGGTGAATCTTCGGCTGCGGATTTTGCTGATTCAGCCGCTGTGTTAATCGCTGCTGTTGCTGACCGGCACGTTTAAGCTGATTCTCCAACGCAAAGCTCATCCGCTTTTGCAGACGCTCAAGCGTGGTTTGCTGACGCGCCAGCCGGAGCTGTGGATGCTGCTGCTGTAAACGGTGATGAATCTGCGTAAAACGTCGTGTGCGGTTGGCGAGGTAGTAATCCATCGCCATTTCCAGCCGTTGCTGCGCAGACTGCACCTGACGCAGTAACTCTTGCTGATTGCGGCTCACCACTTCGGCGGCGGCTGACGGCGTTGGCGCACGTAGATCAGCAACAAAGTCGGCAATCGTCACATCGGTTTCATGCCCAACGGCGCTGACCACCGGAATGCGGCTGGCAAAAATCGCCCGTGCCACGCGTTCATCGTTAAAACTCCATAAATCTTCCAGCGAACCACCGCCACGCCCGACGATCAGTACGTCACATTCGTTGCGAAGATTCGCCAGCTCAATGGCACGAACGATTTGCCCCGGCGCATCATCGCCCTGAACGGCGGTCGGGTAGATTATCACCGGCAGAGACGGATCGCGGCGTTTCAACACATGCAAAATATCGTGCAGTGCAGCACCGGTCTTTGAGGTGATAACGCCCACGCAGTGCGCAGGTGACGGTAGCGGATTCTTGAATTGCTGGTCGAATAACCCTTCAGCCTGCAACTTCGCTTTAAGCTGTTCGTACTTCTGTTGCAGTAAACCTTCACCGGCGGGCTGCATACTTTCGACAATAATTTGATAATCGCCGCGCGGTTCATACAGCGTAATGTTGGCGCGAACTAAAACCTGTTGCCCATGCTGCGGGCGGAAGGTCACCCGGCGATTGCTGTTGCGGAACATCGCGCAGCGCACCTGGGCGTTATCGTCTTTAAGCGTAAAGTACCAGTGACCGGAAGCCGGTTGTGTGAAATTAGAGATTTCGCCACTGATCCACACCTGCCCCATCTCATGCTCAAGCAGCAGACGAACCGTTTGATTCAGGCGGCTAACGGTAAAAATTGCAGGGGATTGAGAAGGTAACATGTGAGCGAGATCAAATTCTAAATCAGCAGGTTATTCAGTCGATAGTAACCCGCCCTCCGGGGATAGCAAGCATTTTTTGCAAAAAGGGGTAGATGCAATCGGTTACGCTCTGTATAATGCCGCGGCAATATTTATTAACCACTCTGGTCGAGATATTGCCCATGCTACGTATCGCTAAAGAAGCTCTGACGTTTGACGATGTTCTCCTCGTTCCTGCACATTCTACCGTTCTGCCGAATACTGCTGACCTCAGCACCCAGCTGACGAAAACTATTCGTCTGAATATTCCTATGCTTTCCGCAGCAATGGATACCGTAACGGAAGCTCGCCTGGCTATCGCTCTGGCTCAGGAAGGCGGTATCGGCTTTATCCACAAAAACATGTCCATTGAACGCCAGGCTGAAGAAGTTCGCCGCGTGAAAAAACACGAATCTGGCGTGGTGACTGATCCGCAGACTGTTCTGCCAACCACGACGCTGCGCGAAGTGAAAGAACTGACCGAGCGTAACGGTTTTGCAGGCTATCCGGTAGTTACCGAAGAAAACGAACTGGTCGGCATCATCACCGGTCGTGACGTGCGTTTTGTTACCGATCTGAACCAGCCGGTTAGCGTTTACATGACGCCGAAAGAGCGTCTGGTAACCGTGCGTGAAGGCGAAGCCCGTGAAGTGGTGCTGGCAAAAATGCACGAAAAACGCGTTGAAAAAGCGCTGGTGGTTGATGATGAATTCCACCTGATCGGCATGATCACTGTGAAGGACTTCCAGAAAGCGGAGCGTAAACCGAACGCGTGTAAAGACGAACAAGGCCGTCTGCGTGTAGGTGCAGCGGTTGGCGCAGGTGCGGGTAACGAAGAGCGTGTTGATGCGCTGGTTGCCGCAGGCGTTGACGTTCTGCTGATTGACTCCTCTCACGGTCACTCTGAAGGTGTTCTGCAGCGTATCCGTGAAACTCGCGCTAAATATCCTGATCTGCAAATCATCGGCGGCAACGTGGCAACAGCTGCAGGTGCCCGCGCGCTGGCAGAAGCCGGTTGCAGTGCCGTTAAAGTGGGTATCGGCCCTGGTTCTATTTGTACTACCCGCATTGTTACTGGCGTCGGTGTACCGCAGATCACTGCCGTTGCTGACGCAGTAGAAGCCCTGGAAGGCACCGGGATTCCGGTTATCGCTGACGGTGGTATTCGTTTCTCTGGCGATATCGCCAAAGCTATCGCTGCTGGTGCAAGCGCGGTGATGGTAGGTTCCATGCTGGCGGGTACTGAAGAATCCCCAGGTGAAATCGAGCTCTACCAGGGCCGTTCTTACAAGTCTTACCGTGGGATGGGCTCTCTGGGCGCGATGTCCAAAGGTTCTTCTGACCGTTACTTCCAGAGCGACAACGCTGCCGACAAACTGGTGCCGGAAGGTATCGAAGGTCGCGTAGCCTATAAAGGTCGCCTGAAAGAGATCATTCACCAGCAGATGGGCGGCCTGCGCTCCTGTATGGGCCTGACCGGCTGTGGTACTATCGACGAACTGCGTACTAAAGCGGAGTTTGTACGTATCAGCGGTGCGGGCATTCAGGAAAGCCACGTTCACGACGTGACCATTACTAAAGAGTCCCCGAACTACCGTCTGGGCTCCTGATTCTCTTCGCCCGACTTCATGTCGGGCGATTTATATTATCTGTTTCACTTGCCTCGGAATAAGCGTCAATGACGGAAAACATTCATAAGCATCGCATCCTCATTCTGGACTTCGGTTCTCAGTACACCCAACTGGTTGCGCGCCGCGTGCGTGAACTGGGTGTTTACTGCGAACTGTGGGCGTGGGATGTGACAGAAGCACAAATTCGTGACTTCAATCCAAGCGGCATTATTCTTTCCGGCGGCCCGGAAAGCACCACCGAAGAAAACAGCCCGCGTGCGCCGCAGTATGTCTTTGAAGCAGGCGTACCGGTATTCGGCGTTTGCTATGGTATGCAGACCATGGCAATGCAGCTGGGTGGTCATGTTGAAGCCTCTAACGAACGTGAATTTGGCTATGCGCAGGTTGAAGTCGTAAACGACAGCGCACTGGTTCGCGGTATCGAAGATGCTCTGACAGCAGACGGTAAACCTCTGCTCGATGTCTGGATGAGCCACGGCGATAAAGTTACCGCTATCCCGTCCGACTTCATCACCGTAGCCAGCACCGAAAGCTGCCCGTTCGCCATCATGGCAAATGAAGAAAAACGCTTCTATGGCGTACAGTTCCACCCGGAAGTGACTCACACCCGCCAGGGGATGCGCATGCTGGAGCGTTTTGTGCGTGATATCTGCCAGTGTGAAGCCCTGTGGACGCCAGCGAAAATTATCGACGATGCAGTAGCCCGTATCCGTGAGCAGGTAGGCGACGATAAAGTGATCCTCGGCCTCTCTGGTGGCGTGGATTCCTCCGTGACTGCAATGCTGCTGCACCGCGCAATCGGCAAAAACCTGACTTGCGTATTCGTTGACAACGGCCTGCTGCGTCTCAACGAAGCAGAGCAGGTTCTGGATATGTTTGGCGATCACTTTGGTCTGAACATTGTTCACGTTCCGGCAGAAGATCGCTTCTTGTCAGCGCTGGCTGGTGAAAACGATCCGGAAGCAAAACGTAAAATCATCGGTCGCGTTTTCGTTGAAGTATTCGATGAAGAAGCGCTGAAACTGGAAGATGTGAAGTGGCTGGCGCAGGGTACTATCTACCCTGATGTTATCGAATCTGCCGCGTCTGCAACCGGTAAAGCTCACGTCATCAAATCTCACCACAACGTGGGCGGCCTACCGAAAGAGATGAAGATGGGCCTGGTTGAACCGCTGAAAGAGCTGTTCAAAGACGAAGTGCGTAAAATTGGTCTGGAGCTGGGCCTGCCGTACGACATGCTGTACCGTCACCCGTTCCCGGGACCAGGGCTTGGCGTTCGTGTGCTGGGCGAAGTGAAGAAAGAGTACTGCGACCTGCTGCGCCGTGCTGATGCCATCTTCATTGAAGAACTGCGTAAAGCGGACCTGTACGACAAAGTTAGCCAGGCGTTTACCGTGTTCCTGCCGGTACGTTCTGTTGGCGTAATGGGCGATGGTCGTAAATACGACTGGGTTGTGTCTCTGCGTGCCGTCGAAACCATCGACTTTATGACCGCACACTGGGCGCATCTGCCGTACGATTTCCTTGGTCGCGTTTCCAACCGCATTATCAATGAAGTGAACGGTATTTCCCGCGTGGTGTATGACATCAGCGGCAAGCCACCGGCGACTATTGAGTGGGAATGATTTGATCCCTGCACTATGAATTAGCAAAACCCTCTGTTACTACAGAGGGTTTTTTATACTCACGAATCATAGGATTGAAGTTACTGACATCGCTTAGTTAAACCAGCTGTCCGATTTGTTCTCTTCTGCTTTGCCCACGCTTTTCATCAGATCGCGACCGCCTTCAGTCATATTCCTGTTTGCGTCAGCTTCAGATTGCACCACATCGGTTTGCGCAGCTTTGTGCTTCAGTTCCTGATCGATAAATTCGTTTTCTCGCTTAACGCGGGCTTCTTCTTTCGCCAGCGCCAGTTTTTGTTTCTGAATCTCTAAGCTGCGTAGCTCATCTTCATAACTTTGATCGCGTTTCTTGTCCGCAGTGGCTTCGGCGTCCAGTTTATCCTGACGAGCTTTCTTATTCGCCGCTGCCGTTGCCGCTCTTTTATTAGCCGCGGCCTGGGCGTTTGCGCGACGTTGCTTCTCTTGCTGGATTTCCCTGTTGCGCTCCGCGACCCATTCGTCATGCTGCCTTTGCTCTTCATTTTTACCTTGCTGTTCCGCTTCTGCGACAGCAGAGAGTTGATCCTGCAATGATGAGGCGATAGCCGGATAGCTTAAGGAGGCTAAGATGGCGCAAAGAAAAACTTTCTTCATGACTCCTCCTGATTATTAGCTCTTTTCAGGACATTTGGTATTTGGCTGAATACGCGTTTCGTTATACGTCGTGGTAATAACAACGGCTAAACCTGTCGTAAACTGGCACTCTTTACCCACCTGGGTGGAGGTATACACTTTGGTGCCTTCCTTATACGTTAGAGAAACACCTTCCACTAAGGTTTTATCATTCACCATAGAACCTGCTGCCGCGCCAACAGCTCCGCCGCCAACTGCACCTGCCGTCGTTCCGGAATTGCTGCCAGACCCCACGTTGTGGCCGATAACACCGCCAGCGACTGCACCAATAAGCGCGCCGAAGGCTTGTGCGTTTCGTTTATTTTGGGAGTTGTCTACGGCAACTTTTGCGGGAAGAATGGAAATAATATTAACGGTTTTAGTTTCTTGTTTAGTATTCAGTTGATCGGTTTGATAAACATCGGCGGCATGATCATCAGCATTTGACTGGCATCCTGCCAGAGTGAATGACGCTAACATTGCCACAGGCAGAAGACATTTTTTAAATTTCATCACTATTCCTTGTTATACACATTACGAAAAATAAGACATTTAAGATCATCAAAAGAGGAAAGTAAATGTATTGCGTATAAAGGAATAGATTAAATTTATTAAAATTCATGTGGAAAATAATTTATAAAAATACATCATTAAAACATATGTATTAATTTTATATTTATTTCGCAGCCAAACAGGATAAACATCAGTCAGGACAAAGACGTAAAATTTAAGATGAAAGAATATCTGCCGCTTTGATAATCCCAAAGAGCAAAAGCATCCGACAGCGAGGTGCCGTTATGTTCTGTGAAAGTGGGGAAGGTAACCGCTAACGTTGTACCGGTGATTCGACGGAGAGTGTGGATTGCTGAGCTTCTTTTTTGCTCTGATGGTGCTGCCAGGCACCGACGGACGAGTAGATAAAACGGCCAAAGAAGAAGATAAAGCTGATGAGCAGTACGATACGGGTCATGCGACTGTTAAATCGGTGTCGTTTTCGCATACTGGTTGCCTGACTCACAAAAGGTTCCTTGAAGTATGTCCCACGCCGTGGACGGTACTTACATTAAGGCACAACAGGACAAAATGGTCAATTCTTCGTTATGTAAAAAAGCGTCAGTGGATACATATTTTAATGTTATGGAAGTTAATTTAATTATTTACAATGATGATGTAATAATGATGAATTAACATGATAAACGTAATAATTCATTAATCAGGGTTATTTTGTTTGATATATATCAATTGGAACTTTCATATGACACTTAGAATCAATGCTCTCTATAGTGATGAATAATCATCATTCGAAGTCAGGTGGGATGCCTGTCTGAATACACCTCCTTCAGGATGTGGGGGATTCTGCTGAGCATCTATGAAACTGAATGCAACCTATATAAAAATACGTGATAAATGGTGGGGGCTTCCGCTGTTCCTGCCTTCTTTAATCTTGCCCATTTTCGCCCATATTAATACTTTCGCGCATATTTCTTCCGGTGAGGTTTTTCTCTTTTACCTGCCTTTGGCACTGATGATCAGCATGATGATGTTTTTCAGCTGGGCGGCATTGCCAGGGATCGCCTTAGGGATTTTTGTCCGCAAATATTCAGAGCTGGGTTTTTACGAAACGCTCTCATTAACAGCTAATTTTATTATCATTATCATTCTCTGTTGGGGCGGTTACAGGGTCTTTACTCCCCGGCGTAACAACGTTTCACATGGTGATACCCGTTTAATTTCCCAGCGTATATTCTGGCAGATTGTGTTTCCTGCAACGCTGTTTCTGATACTTTTCCAGTTTGCCGCATTTGTAGGGTTACTGGCGAGTAGAGAAAATCTGGTCGGCGTCATGCCTTTTAACCTCGGGACCTTAATCAATTATCAGGCCTTACTGGTGGGCAATCTGATTGGTGTTCCGCTGTGCTACTTCATCATTCGGGTGGTGCGAAATCCGTTTTATTTACGCAGCTATTATTCGCAATTAAAACAGCAAGTTGATGTGAAAGTCACCAAAAAAGAGTTCGCGCTCTGGCTACTGGCATTAGGTGCGTTGTTGTTGCTGTTATGCATGCCGTTAAATGAAAAAAGCACGATTTTCAGCACCAATTATACCTTGTCATTATTGCTACCCCTGATGATGTGGGGAGCCATGCGCTATGGTTATAAGTTGATTTCGCTGCTCTGGGCGGTCGTGCTGATGATCAGCATCCACAGCTATCAAAATTACATTCCCATTTATCCTGGCTATACCACGCAACTGACCATAACCTCCTCCAGTTATCTGGTATTCTCTTTTATTGTCAATTATATGGCTGTACTGGCAACCCGTCAGCGAGCGGTAGTCAGACGCATTCAGCGGCTTGCGTATGTGGACCCGGTGGTTCATCTGCCAAATGTTCGCGCCCTGAATCGCGCGTTGCGTGATGCCCCCTGGTCTGCGCTTTGTTATTTACGCATCCCCGGCATGGAAATGCTGGTTAAGAACTATGGCATCATGCTACGGATTCAATACAAGCAAAAACTTTCTCACTGGCTGTCACCATTGCTGGAACCGGGTGAAGATGTTTATCAGCTTTCGGGTAACGATCTCGCGCTGCGACTGAATACAGAATCGCACCAGGAGCGCATTACCGCACTGGATAGCCATCTCAAGCAATTTCGTTTCTTTTGGGATGGAATGCCGATGCAACCGCAGATTGGCGTCAGTTACTGCTATGTGCGCTCGCCAGTGAATCATATCTACTTACTGCTGGGAGAGCTAAATACGGTCGCCGAACTTTCCATCGTGACCAACGCCCCGGAAAATATGCAGCGTCGCGGGGCAATGTATTTGCAACGCGAATTGAAAGATAAAGTCGCGATGATGAATCGGCTACAGCAGGCGCTGGAACACAACCATTTTTTCCTGATGGCCCAGCCGATTACCGGTATGCGTGGTGATGTCTACCATGAAATTCTTCTGCGCATGAAAGGTGATAATGATGAACTGATCAGCCCCGACAGCTTCTTGCCGGTCGCGCATGAATTTGGTTTATCGTCCAGTATCGACATGTGGGTCATTGAGCATACGCTGCAATTTATGGCTGAAAACAGAGCGAAGATGCCCGCTCACCGTTTTGCGATTAATCTGTCGCCAACCTCGGTATGTCAGGCTCGTTTTCCATTTGAAGTCAGTCAGTTGCTGGCTAAATACCAGATTGAAGCGTGGCAACTTATTTTTGAAGTCACCGAAAGTAATGCGCTGACCAATGTTAAGCAGGCGCAAATCACCTTGCAGCATCTTCAGGAATTAGGCTGTCAGATTGCGATTGATGATTTCGGCACCGGCTACGCCAGTTATGCGCGGCTTAAAAATGTGAATGCCGATCTCCTTAAAATTGACGGCAGTTTTATCCGCAATATTGTGTCAAATAGTCTGGATTACCAGATAGTGGCGTCGATTTGTCACCTGGCGCGAATGAAGAAAATGCTGGTAGTGGCAGAGTACGTTGAAAACGAAGAGATCCGCGAGGCGGTGCTTTCTTTAGGGATAGATTATATGCAGGGTTATCTTATTGGTAAGCCGCAACCGTTAATTGATACGCTGAATGAAATCGAACCCATTCGCGAAAGTGCCTGAACAGCGAGGGCCGACATTTCTCGTCGGCCCGCAAAGCATTAAGCAGCTATTTCAGGTGAACTTTCTTCTTCAATTTTCAATCGCCAGCCAGCCACGCCTTCCCAGTATTCTTGCTCCTTTTCCAGATCAAGCAGTACCAGTGCATTCTGACTAAACCAGTCATGCGGAAAACGCAGTGTCCAGTGACTGTCATCGGTAATCAGCGTCAATGTTGGCGGTGTGGTGGTTGCCTGACGTTGATTATTGAGTAATACGCCAAGGCGCAATAGCTGAATCAGTGGCAGGAACTGTTTCTTCTTAAACAAGGTAAAGCGCGGCAGATCGTCGAGCTTAATCGCTTTACGGTGATAGCGCACCAGCGTCGCCATCATCAACTGCTGTTCCTGATTAAAACCCGGCAAGTCGCTGTTTTGCAGAATATAAGCGGAGTGGCGATGCAAACCGCTGTGGTTGATATTCAACCCGACCTCATGCAGCATGGCGGCCCATCGCAGTAGCGCTTCCAGTTGCGGATGCGCCAGCTTCGGTTGCTGCTCCCGCCACTGTTCGTACATTTGCATAGTGGTATCCAGCACCCGTCGGGCCTGTTCACTGTCGATGTGATACTGGTTAGCGAGACTACTGGCGGTGCGACTACGCACATCCTGATGACGGAAACGTCCTTCCATTTCATACAATACGCCTTCGCGTAACGCCCCATCAGAAAGGCGCAGTTCACGGATGGCTAAAGCATCAAACACACCGCATAAAATCGCCAGTCCAGGAACGAAGACTGTTTTCCGTTCTTCGGAAAGACCCGGTAAACTCAGCGATGCGAAATTACGGTGCCGTAAAACTTCTTTCACCAGTTTTTCCAGACGTTCCGGGGTAATTATCCCGTCTTTCTCGCCCATTTCCATTAACACTTCATGGGCGGCTTTTATGGTACCGGAAGCGCCCATTGCCACGTTCCAGCCCTGAATACGGAATTGCCAGGTTAAAGTTTCCAGTTTTTGTGCTGCCGCCATGCGAGCGCGCTGAAAATTCTCTTTATTGATGACCCCGCCCGGGAAATAGAGTTGGGCAAAGCTGACACAACCCATCCGGCGGCTTTCAACGAGAATCGGTTCGAAATTTTCACCAATCACCAGTTCCGTAGATCCGCCGCCAATATCAATAACCAGTTTGCGACCTTTTTCCGGCTGGGTATGTTCCACGCCCATGAAAATCAGACGGGCTTCTTCATTACCGGAAATAATTTCAATCGGGTAGGGAATGACCTTTTCCGCGCGTTTCAAAAAGTCAGTAGCATTCAACGCCTGACGCAGCGTATGGGTGCCAACAATACAAACGCTGGCAGGCGAAAATCCCTGCAAGCGTTCAGCAAACAACGATAGGCAGTTCAATCCGCGTGTGATTGCCTCTTCACTCAACATATTATCTGGCCCCAGACCGTCTGCCAGATGGACCCGCTGTTTCAGGCGACCAATAATCTGCATAGCGCCATCCACCACACGGGCAATAACCATGTGGAAACTGTTTGAACCAAGATCGACCGCAGCAAACTCCTGCGGACGAGGGGATTTGTCGTGTATTGGCATAGGGTTATTCAGGTTGTTCGAGGGATTTGATGTAATCGTAAATCGCCAACTGCGCCCGCACTTTGCGGCGGTTACCGCGGGGAACGTAGCGATTACTAAGTTCTTTATCGATATAACGTGCTTTGACCGTATCGCTGAATAAAATGTCGATGATGTCCAGCACCCGCTGCTTCAGGCGCGGATCGAGCAGCGGCGTCGCCACTTCAATACGATAATCAATATTGCGCGTCATCCAGTCGGCGGAAGAAAGATAAACCTTTTTATCGCCGCCATTTTCAAAAATATAAACCCGGTCATGTTCAAGGTAACGGTCAACAATACTGATAGCACGGATGTTATCACTAATGCCTTCCAGATTAGGGATCAGCGAACACATTCCACGAACCAGCAGATTCACCGGCACGCCGGAGCTGGAAGCCGCATACAGACGGTCGACCAGACCTTTATCGACAAGGTTATTTAGCTTTAGAGTGATACCGCTGGGCAGCCCCTGCTGCGCGTTGGCGATTTCGCGGTCAACCATTTCATACAACAGGCGGCGGGAGTTTTGTGGTGACACCATTAAATAATCAAATGTCACCGGACGGTATGGGTTTTCAATAAAGTTGAACACACGCCGTACTTCGTTGGTAATGCGCGCATCAGCGGTCAGCAACGAATAGTCAGTATAAAGCCGCGCGGTTTTTTCGTTAAAGTTCCCGGTCCCGATGTGCGCGTAACGCACCACTTCACCGTTTTCTTTACGTGAAATCAGGAACAGCTTGGCGTGAATTTTGAGCCCCGGCGCAGAGAAGATAACGTGCACGCCTGCTTCGGTCAGGCGCTTCGCCCAGTGAATATTGGCTTCTTCGTCGAAACGCGCCTGTAACTCAACCACCACGGTGACTTTCTTACCGTTGTGTGCGGCGTGGATCATCGAGTCGATGATGCGTGAATCTTTCGCCACGCGGTAAATGTTAATTTTAATCGCCAGTACGCTCGGGTCGAACGAAGCCTGACGCAGCAGTTCCAGTACATGCTCAAAGGTATGATAAGGATAATAGAGCAACACATCGCGTTCGCGAATAGCATCAAAACCATTGCGGAACTGGGCTTTATCAAACCAAATGTGGCGTAAACGCGGCAGTGGTTTGTTCACCAGATTGGCTTTGCCGACATTGGGGAAATTAATAAAGTCTTTAAAATTATGATAACGACCGCCGGGGACGATGGAGTCGTAGCGGGAAATAGTCAGTTTTTCGCGTAACACTTCAACCAGCGCATTGGGCATATCGCGCTGATAAACAAAACGCACCGGCTCAGCAGTTAAACGCTGCTTGAGACTGGAAGACATCAACTCCATCAGGCTGGCTTCCATCTCATGCACTAAATCGTATTCGGCATCGCGGGTCATCTTCATTGAATAGGCATTCAGCGCGTCATAATCAAAGAAGCCTTTGAAAATATCATCAAGGCAGTAACGCAGAATGTTATCCAGAAGAATCATCGGCTTGCGTCGACGCGGCGCTTCTGGCGGTAAATTCACAAATCGCGGCACTTTATCTGATGGGATCTCCAGCAGCGCGTAACGGATGGTATCGCCACGGATAATTTCCACCGCCAGATAGGTGTAATCATCTTTCAGGAACTGCACTAAGTCAGTGTCAGGATTGATTAAAATCGGCGTAATGTGCTGACGCAGATACTGCTTAAAATAATGACGCAGCCAGTTTTGTTGATTGACGGAGAGTTGGCGTTCATTTATCAGGAAGATCTGGTTGCGCGCCATCTCCAGCAACAGCTCGTTGTAGAGGCCGTCGAATTCCTGATCGGCTTTCAGCACCCGGGACTGAATTTTGCCCAGTAAATGGCGGGAATGAGAGTTGGAACCTTGTTCTTCGCTAATAATGATGCGTCGCTTCAGTTCAGCGAAGCGGACTTTATAGAACTCATCAAGGTTATTGGAATAGATCCCCAGGAAACGCATCCTTTCAATCAGCGGGTTAGATTTGTCCGCCGCTTCCTGAAGCACGCGTTCATTGAACGATAACCAACTGAGCTCTTTTTCGATGTATAGCTTTTCCTGACCCATTACCACTTTTACTCCGTTTTATTCACGGGACACTGCCTGGATATTATGGCGAGCAATATTGGCAGATGTCCAACTATGCCAGAAAAGGGGGAAAAAAACTGCTGGAGCTTGCGATTTACAGGTGAATTGAAAAACGCCAGCGGCAGAGCTGGCGCTTTAACTACGGGGGCATTACTCGTCGGCAGCGTAGCCCTGCGGCGGCAGACGTTGACCATCCAGCCACGCGGCGTTTTCGTGCATTTTCAGACGACCATCGGCAAACCAGCTAATCACCAGTGGATAAATAGCGTGTTCCTGGGTTTGCACGCGGGCGGTGATGTCATCCTCCGTATCACCAGCAAATACCGGGACTTTCGCCTGTAAAATAACCGGGCCACCGTCCAGTTCATCGGTGACGAAATGCACCGATGTACCGTGCTCTTCATCGCCATTTTCCAGCGCCTGACGATGGGTGTGTAATCCGGGATATTTCGGCAGCAGAGAAGGGTGAATATTCAGCAAACGCCCGGCATAGTGGGAGACAAACGCCGGGCTGAGAATGCGCATAAAACCCGCCAGCACGACCACATCGGGTGCGTACATGTCGATTTCATGAATCAACTCCCGGTCATAGGCTTCACGACTGTCAAACGCGCTGGCGATGAGCGTATGCGTTGCAATACCCGCCTGGCGGGCGCGTTCAAGGCCGAACGCGTCGGCCTTATTGCTGAAAACTGCCCGTAGGGTGCCTTTAATTTTGTTGGCTTTGCAGGCGTCAATTATTGCCTGCAAATTACTTCCGTTGCCGGAAATAAGCACCACAATATTCATTATTCGATAACCACGCGTTGTTCGGAATCAGAAGCTTTGATGATACCGATTTTCCACGCGTTTTCACCGTTGGCATTGAGCAGGGCGAGGGCTTTGTCCACTTCCGGAGCAGGCAGGGCAATAATCATCCCGACGCCGCAGTTGAAGGTGCGATACATTTCATGGCGCTCAACGTTACCTGCCGTTTGCAGCCAGTTGAACACTTCCGGCCACTGCCAGGAAGATTCATCAATCACTGCCTGGGTATTATCTGGCAATACGCGCGGAATGTTTTCCCAGAAGCCGCCGCCGGTCAGGTGCGCAATAGCATGCACATCGACCTTTTCAATCAACTCCAGCACGGACTTCACGTAAATGCGGGTTGGTGCCAGCAGATGATCGGCTAATGGCTTACCATCAAGTTCGGTGGTTTGCGGATCACAACCGCTGACTTCGAGAATTTTGCGCACCAGCGAGTAACCATTTGAATGCGGGCCGCTGGAGCCGAGTGCAATCAGTACATCGCCGTCGCTGACTTTAGAACCGTCAATGATTTCTGATTTTTCTACCACGCCAACGCAGAATCCGGCGACATCGTAATCTTCACCATGATACATCCCCGGCATTTCTGCCGTTTCGCCACCCACCAGTGAACAGCCCGATTGCAGACAACCTTCAGCGATGCCGCTGATCACCGCTGAAGCGGTATCAACATCCAGTTTTCCGGTTGCGTAATAGTCGAGGAAAAAGAGGGGTTCCGCGCCTTGTACTACCAGATCGTTAACACACATGGCGACCAGATCGATACCAATGGTATCGTGACGTTTTAAGTCCATCGCCAGACGCAGCTTGGTACCAACGCCATCAGTGCCGGAAACCAGCACGGGTTCACGATATTTTTGCGGCAATGCACACAGCGCACCGAAGCCGCCCAGACCGCCCATCACTTCCGGACGACGCGTTTTCTTCACTACGCCTTTGATTCTTCCAACCAGAGCATTACCCGCGTCAATATCAACACCGGCATCTTTGTAGCTAAGAGAGGTTTTATCGGTCACTGCTTGGGTCCCCACGCGTTACTTGCGGTAGAAAAATAAAAATTCGGCGCAATTCTAACAGGGAAAGCAAACGTTTGCGAGACTGCTTTACACAACCTTTTTGCACTTCATTTTCCCAAGCGCGCGGCGAAAGAATAGCTGCACCGTGGCAAAGGAGAGTTTTTGGATGGGATAATATTCTTTCATAACGACATGAATTTAAAGTAACTTTATCTAAAACCGTTATCACTTTGACTAAAGTCAACGAAAATAATATTGCCGCCTTGAAGAAAGGAGGTATAATCCGTCGATTTTTTTTGTGGCTGCCCCTCAAAGGAGAAAGAGTATGAAGATCGTGGAAGTCAAACACCCACTCGTCAAACACAAGCTGGGACTGATGCGTGAGCAAGATATCAGCACCAAGCGCTTTCGCGAACTCGCTTCCGAAGTGGGTAGCCTGCTGACTTACGAAGCGACCGCCGACCTCGAAACGGAAAAAGTAACTATCGAAGGCTGGAACGGCCCGGTAGAAATCGATCAGATCAAAGGTAAGAAAATTACCGTTGTGCCAATTCTGCGTGCCGGTCTGGGGATGATGGACGGTGTGCTGGAAAACGTTCCGAGCGCGCGCATCAGCGTAGTCGGTATGTACCGTAATGAAGAAACGCTGGAGCCGGTACCGTACTTCCAGAAACTGGTTTCTAACATCGATGAGCGTATGGCGCTGATCGTTGACCCAATGCTGGCAACCGGTGGTTCCGTTATCGCGACCATCGACCTGCTGAAAAAAGCGGGCTGCAGCAGCATCAAAGTTCTGGTACTGGTAGCTGCGCCAGAAGGTATCGCAGCGCTGGAAAAAGCGCACCCGGACGTCGAACTGTATACTGCATCGATTGACCAGGGACTGAACGAGCACGGATACATTATTCCGGGCCTCGGCGATGCCGGTGACAAAATCTTTGGTACGAAATAAAGAATAAAAATAATTAAAGCCGACTTTAAGAGTCGGCTTTTTTTTGAGTAAAGCGCCTATAACACATAATACAGAGGATAATACTATGACGCGCCGTGCTATCGGGGTGAGTGAAAGACCGCCACTTTTACAGACAATCCCGCTTAGTTTGCAACATTTGTTCGCCATGTTTGGTGCAACCGTCCTGGTGCCCGTCTTATTTCATATTAACCCGGCGACAGTACTGTTATTTAACGGTATAGGAACGCTGCTGTATCTCTTCATCTGTAAAGGGAAAATCCCGGCTTATCTTGGTTCCAGCTTTGCCTTTATTTCACCGGTATTGTTACTGTTGCCGTTAGGGTATGAAGTCGCGCTGGGCGGCTTTATTATGTGCGGCGTGCTGTTCTGCCTGGTTTCTTTTATCGTGAAGAAAGCGGGGACCGGCTGGCTGGACGTGCTGTTTCCACCTGCGGCAATGGGCGCAATCGTTGCCGTCATCGGTCTGGAGTTGGCGGGCGTAGCTGCCGGTATGGCAGGTTTACTCCCGGCTGAAGGGCAAACGCCAGACTCCAAAACCATCATCATCTCCATTACCACGCTGGCAGTCACGGTTTTAGGTTCCGTGCTGTTTCGTGGTTTCCTGGCAATTATCCCGATTTTAATTGGCGTGCTGGTGGGCTACGCGCTCTCTTTCGCAATGGGAATTGTCGATACCACGCCGATTATTAATGCTCACTGATTTGCGCTGCCAACTCTCTATACGCCGCGCTTCGAGTGGTTTGCCATTCTGACTATTCTGCCAGCGGCGTTAGTGGTTATTGCCGAACACGTAGGGCACCTGGTGGTAACGGCTAATATCGTCAAAAAAGATCTGCTGCGCGATCCAGGTCTGCACCGTTCGATGTTTGCTAACGGCTTGTCGACCGTGATCTCCGGCTTCTTTGGCTCCACGCCAAATACTACCTACGGGGAAAACATTGGCGTGATGGCGATCACCCGTGTTTACAGTACCTGGGTTATCGGCGGGGCGGCGATTTTCGCTATCCTGCTTTCTTGCGTCGGTAAACTGGCTGCTGCTATCCAGATGATCCCATTGCCGGTGATGGGCGGCGTTTCGCTGCTGCTTTATGGTGTTATCGGTGCTTCCGGTATTCGTGTTTTGATCGAATCGAAAGTGGATTACAACAAAGCACAGAACCTGATCCTGACTTCTGTCATTTTGATCATCGGTGTCAGTGGCGCGAAGGTAAACATCGGCGCGGCGGAGCTGAAAGGTATGGCGCTGGCGACCATCGTCGGTATCGGCTTAAGTTTGATCTTCAAACTGATTAGTGTGCTGCGCCCTGAAGAAGTGGTGCTGGACGCAGAAGACGCGGATATAACAGACAAATAATGTACCGACCGGGCAGTGTTGCTGCCCGGTTCAAACATCATGGGATTCTGTGGTAAACTTCTCGCGATTTTGTGAAATCCTGGTTGAGGTATCTCTGAACACACCGGCACAGCTCTCTTTGCCACTTTATCTTCCTGACGACGAAACCTTTGCAAGTTTCTGGCCGGGGGATAACTCCTCTTTACTGGCCGCGCTGCAAAACGTGCTGCGTCAGGAACATAGCGGTTACATCTATCTCTGGGCACGCGAAGGCGCGGGGCGCAGCCATCTGCTGCACGCGGCTTGCGCAGAATTGTCGCAGCGTGGCGATGCGGTGGGCTATGTCCCGCTGGATAAACGCACCTGGTTTGTTCCGGAAGTGCTCGACGGTATGGAGCATTTGTCGCTGGTCTGTATCGACAACATTGAGTGTATTGCAGGCGATGAGTTGTGGGAGATGGCGATTTTCGATCTCTACAATCGAATTCTGGAATCGGGTAAAACACGGTTGTTAATCACCGGCGATCGTCCACCGCGGCAGTTGAATCTGGGATTACCGGATCTCGCGTCGCGACTCGACTGGGGGCAGATCTACAAATTGCAGCCTCTTTCTGATGAAGATAAGTTGCAGGCGCTACAGTTACGCGCGCGTTTGCGTGGTTTTGAACTGCCGGAAGATGTGGGGCGTTTCTTGCTGAAGCGGCTCGACAGAGAGATGCGCACGTTATTTATGACGTTGGATCAGCTGGATCGTGCGTCGATTACCGCGCAACGTAAGCTGACCATTCCGTTTGTGAAAGAGATTCTGAAACTGTAGACAAGACGTTTATTGTCGGATGCGCACCCATAGTATTCGTCGGCCGGATAAGACGCGGCAAGCGTCGCATCCGGCAATGTGCTTCAACTAGCGATGGAGCACTTCTTAACCCACGATTTCCAGCACCTGCTCCGGTGGACGACCAATTCGCGCTTTGCCATTCGCGACCACAATCGGGCGCTCCATTAGCTTCGGATTATCCACCATTGCCTGAATCAGCGCCTCTTCGCTAAGCGAACTGTCAGCCAGGTTCAGTTCTTTATAAAGATCCTCTTTCTGGCGCATCAATTCACGAGCGCTATTCATTCCCAGCATTTTCAGCAAATCGCGCAGCGTTGCCGCATCGGCGGGTGTCTCAAGGTAGAGCACCACTTCTGGCTCCACGCCGTTTTCTTTCAGCAGGTTCAGCGTTTCCCGGCTCTTTGAACAGCGTGGGTTATGGTAGATTTTTACCTGTTTGGTCATGGTTCTTCCTTTAATGCGAATTACATCTTGGTATAAGGCTTAAAGCGTTCCTGCAGCTGGCGCAACTGGTCGATGCGCGCATCGTAACGCGCTTGTTGCAGGCTGCCTAATTTCACCTGAGAACTGGCGCTACTCAACAAGGAAATGGCCTGATCGAGTCGCCCGGCGAGCGCATAACCTTCTGCTCGCGCAGCCAGTTCCTGATCGCGGTTATTTAGTGCGGCTTCCGCCTGTGCCAGTAAATCCCAGCCGTTGCTGTCATCTTTATTGTTAAAAGTGTAGCGATTCAGAATATTGGCCGCTTCCTGTGGTTGCCCCCCTTGCAGATAAGCGTTCGCCAGGTTGAGCTGCAACACCGGATTGGTGCGCAAATCGCGGGCATTTTTCAGGCGATTGATAGCGTCATTGGCTTTGTTTTGCCCAAGATCGATATCGGTAGCCAGATCGAGATACCACGCGTTGCCTGGTTCAGCCGCCAGTAACGGTTGCAGCGTTTTTCGCGCCTCATCGTATTTATTGGCTTCCATTGCCTGCAAAGCGCGACCATATTGCGCGGCCCGTTGCTGACGAACGTTTCCTTTTGCCCATTCATCCAGCAAATCACTGGTGAGCTGATTATGTCCAGAATTGTACATCCCCAGCGTACGCGCTTTTGCCAGATAGAAATCTTCTGACGATTGCACCACCATCGGACGCATTTGATTGGCACGGTTACGGGCATCCGCCAGACGGCTTTCCGGCAACGGGTGAGTCAATAAAATTTCCGGCGGACGCGAGGAGTAACGCGCCTGATCGAGCAATTTTTCGAGGAAGGTTGGCATCGCCTGCGGATCGAATCCTGAGCGTTGCAGCACCTGAATACCAATGCGATCCGCTTCCTGTTCATTTTGCTGGGTGAAGCTGATCATCCCCTGGCGCGTTCCCGCCAGTGTACCGGTCAGCGCTGCCATCCCCGCCTGCGGACTGGCCATCGCCAGTAAAATAGAACCTAACGCGCCGACCCAGGTCAGCGGCGCGCTGCGCTGTTGATCTTCCATCGCTCGCGCCAGGTGACGTTGGGTGACGTGGGAGATTTCGTGCGCCATAACTGAAGCCAGTTGGCTTTCGTTATCGGAATAACGGAACAGGGCAGAGTGCAGCACCACGTTGCCGCCAAAGAAAGCAAAGGCGTTAATTTCGTCGTTGTTGATCAGAAAAAAATGAAACGGTGTCTTAACCGAATTGGCATGCGAAACCAGACGCATTCCTAGTGAATTAATGTACTGCGTTAATAGTGGATCATTAATTAACGGCGCGCTGCCGCGTAGCTGGCGGACATAATAGTCGCCCATCTGCATTTCCTGACCAATGGAAAGCGTGCTTCCTGCGGAGGTTCCCATATCCGGCAAGGTGTCTGCACTATCGGCAAACGCCGGGGCTACCTGACCAATGGTCATGGCAGCAATGAGGGTAGCAACCAGGTTTTTTTTCAACTGCCTGAACATAACCTCTGTCCTGTGTTTCTGGAGATAGTCATTTGACCGATACTGTGAAATATCGTTCCCACCGCGCCGCCTTTGAGTGTAACGGCGAAGATTAGTCCACTCAAATGACTTTTCAGTTTCCTGAATTCGTCATAAAAAGCGAAGTCTTTTTTGTGACATTTCGATACAATTGCGGATCGCAATCCCGCTCTTGAGGTTCAGGGAAGGTCTTTATGCTCGAAATGTTGATGCAATGGTATCGCCGCCGTTTTAGCGACCCGGAAGCGATTGCCTTGCTGGTTATTTTAGTTGCCGGATTTGGCATTATTTTTTTCTTTAGTGGCCTGCTTGCTCCGCTGTTGGTGGCTATTGTGCTGGCCTATTTGCTGGAATGGCCAACCGTGCGCCTGCAATCTATTGGCTGCTCCCGCCGCTGGGCGACGTCGATTGTATTGGTGGTTTTCGTCGGTATATTGCTATTGATGGCGTTCGTGGTAATGCCTATCGCCTGGCAACAGGGCATCTACTTAATTCGCGATATGCCGGGGATGCTCAATAAGCTCTCTGATTTTGCCGCCACGTTGCCGCGCCGCTATCCGGCGTTGATGGATGCGGGGATTATTGATGCAATGGCCGAAAATATGCGCAGCCGAATGCTCACCATGGGCGATTCGGTGGTGAAAATTTCCCTCGCCTCGCTGGTCGGTTTGCTGACCATTGCCGTCTATCTGGTGCTGGTGCCATTGATGGTCTTCTTCCTGCTGAAAGACAAAGAGCAAATGTTGAACGCCGTTCGCCGGGTGCTGCCGCGTAACCGTGGTCTGGCAGGACAGGTGTGGAAGGAGATGAATCAACAAATCACCAACTATATCCGCGGCAAAGTGCTGGAGATGATCGTGGTGGGGATTGCCACCTGGCTGGGATTCTTACTCTTCGGGCTGAACTATTCGCTGCTGCTGGCGGTGCTGGTCGGCTTCTCGGTACTTATTCCGTACATTGGTGCATTTGTGGTGACCATTCCGGTGGTTGGCGTGGCGCTATTCCAGTTTGGTGCTGGCACGGAATTCTGGAGCTGCTTCGCGGTGTATCTGATCATTCAGGCGCTGGACGGCAACCTGTTAGTACCTGTGTTGTTCTCCGAAGCGGTTAACCTGCATCCGCTGGTCATTATTTTATCAGTAGTGATCTTCGGTGGTTTGTGGGGATTCTGGGGCGTATTCTTCGCCATTCCATTGGCGACGCTGATCAAAGCCGTGATTCACGCCTGGCCCGATGGGCAAATCGCGCAAGAATAATCTTCAGCCCGACGAACTGTTTCGCCGGGCTGATTTTTAGGGTTCCTGACGTAAATAAATAGCCCGATAACAAATACTCACCAGCACTGCACCGCCGATAATATTACCCAGCATCACCGGGAGCAGATTGGCGGTAATAAAATGGCTGACCGTCAGTGCCGGAAAATTGTCTGCGCTACTGTGCGCCAGTTGCCAGAAGGAGGTAGGGGCGAAATGGCGAATGGCAATGGCGAACGGAATCACAAACAAATTGGCGATACAGTGCTCAAAGCCACTGGCGACAAACAGGGTGATGGGCAAAATCATGGCGACGATTTTGTCGCATAATGAACGTCCGCAATAACTCATCCACAGCGCCAGACAAACCATCAGATTGCACATAATGCCGAGGCTGACTGATTCAGTAAATGTATGATGCATTTTGCCCTCGGCGCAGTGTAAAACCGCGACTCCCCACATCGCGTTTTCACTCATCACCAGCCCGGAAAACCAGATTAACAAACTGAAACAGGCAATACCTGCCAGATTACCGCAGGCCACCAGAAGTGCATTAATCAGCCATGTTCGCAAGCTAATAACGCCCCGACTTTTTGCCATCACCGTTATTACCGACGAGGTGAACAGGCTGGTGCCGCAAACCGCCAGCAAAATAAAGCCGAGTGTAAAGCAAAGGCCACCCACCAGATGGGTTAATGCCTGTGAAGACGGGGCATCGGCGATAACGGTAAGGTAAAAAGTAAATCCGATCGCCATAAACACGCCTGCGGACATCGCCATTAAAAAGACCGACACTTTGCTGCGGGCAATTTTATGGGCGGCAATCCGTTCAGCGATTGCCGCTTTTCTGGCGCTCAACTGCAAGTCGAAAGAGAGTTTGTTTCTCATGCATACTCCTGCAAAAACAGATTACAACACCTCGCGAACCGAGATCCCCAGCCGCTGCATTCGTGACAGCAGCGTGGTGCGCTTCATCCCTAATCGCGTCGCCGCGCCACGGGGCCCGGCAACAATGCCATTGGTTTCTCGCAATACCTGAACAATGCGCTGACGTTCTTCTTCGTCGTTTTCTGGCGTCGTCGGGTTCAGCAACTGCGCCATTGAACGGCGAAGCGCCGAATTTTCATTTAACGTTGGCAGTAAACGGCTTTGGCGGACATTAAGATGTAAATTCAGACTGTTACCGCGAGTCAGTAATACCGCTCGCTCAATCACGTTTTCCAGCTCGCGCACGTTGCCCGGCCAGTCCCACGACATCAACTGGCGTAGCGCTTCTGTTGGAATGGCATCAATTGTGCGATTCATATGGCGAGCCATTTTTTGTGTAAAATGTTTTGCTAAAAGAGGGATATCTTCCGGACGGTCGCGTAGCGGCGGCAATTCCAGTGGAAAGACGTTAAGTCGATAAAAGAGATCGCTGCGAAACTGGCGATCTTCAACCATTTGCCACAAATCACGGTTGGTGGCGGCAATGACTCTGACATTCACCGGGATCGTTCTACTCCCACCGAGACGCTCAATTTCCCGCTCCTGTAATACGCGTAGCAGTTTGGGCTGAAGTTCTAACGGCAGATCGCCAATTTCATCGAGAAATAACGTGCCGCCATCGGCAATTTCAAAACGACCACGATGAGTGTTAATCGCGCCAGTAAATGCCCCTTTGTCGTGACCGAATAACTCACTTTCCAGAAGACTGGCGGGGATAGCGGCGCAGTTGATTTTGACCAGCGGCTTGTCGCGTCGCGGGCTCAGTTGATGGATCGCCCTGGCGATCACCTCTTTGCCGGTTCCGGTTTCACCACAAATCAACACCGTACTGTCGCTCTTCGCCACAATATCTACCTGCTGGAGTAAATCTTCCATTGCCTGGCTTTGATAGATAATGTCACCAACGCCCAGATTCGAAAGGAGCTGCTCGCTAAGCTGGTGATTTTCTTGCTGTAAACTTTCCTGCAAATCGGTCATGCTGCGCCAGGCATCAGCATTACCAACGGCAATAGCGATGCGATCGGCAATATGTTGTAGTAGCTGGCAGTTTTCCTCACTAAAGAGAGTGGGAGAGGTATGCGCCAGCAACAATGCACCCGGTGTATGGTTGCCAAAGGTAAGCGGTATAAGGAGCGCAGATTCGCAGCCGTTAGATGCAAGTAAGTGTAATAACGGGTCGCGTTGCCAGAGAAACAGATCGTCTGCACGGTGCGTCAAGGTCGGTTGTCGGGTTTGTAGCGTTTGTGTCAGCAATACACTTTCGCCAGGCATACAGCGTGGCAGACACGCACAATGTGAGGCAGAAAGATCGCTGCACCACAGGCTGAACTTCTCGT
Organism: Escherichia sp. MOD1-EC5990; assembly: GCF_002965285.1. NCBI lineage: Bacteria > Pseudomonadati > Pseudomonadota > Gammaproteobacteria > Enterobacterales > Enterobacteriaceae > Escherichia > Escherichia sp. MOD1-EC5990. The sequence goes on from NZ_PTRV01000007.1 coordinate 125,125, forward strand.
TCTTTCGATGATCGCCCAGTACCATACTGACTGAAGCCAGACCGAAAAAATGATGGATCTCACGAGCGACGTCAGCGATCAGATCGTCGAGATCAAGATGTGACAACACTGCATTAGTGATATCCACCAGTACCCGATGATGATCGCGATCTTTCTCCAGCAAACGCAGCGCCACCTGCTGTTCTTCATCATTGAGCCATGATTGCAGAACCGGAGTGATTATGTGTGCCAGCCAGTTAAACAGTGTGCAATCCTGGGGAGTAAAACGACTGCCGTGGGTGCGAATAAAGCGTAGCTCCGCCATTCCACTACTGCCGAGAAGGACGGCGTGGCGCGAATAATCGACCATCTCGCCCTGATACTCTGTTGTTGCCGTCACATCGCTGCCATCATCATGGTAGCGGTAATAGAAGTTGCTTTTGAGAACATGCAGTTCAATAAGTTGTACCGGGCTGAACGGCGGCGGCAGCGGGATGAAGGCGCGTAATAAAGACGCCTTGCCGTGTTTCTGCGCTAACCGCTCCGCGAGCATTCCGTTTACCGCTTCAATTGTTATTCCTTGTGGCGGGGCAAACATCGCCTCGTCTGACATAGCCATCAACAGTCCTTATTAATGAGAAATCCTTCTCACGCAATTTTTCTGGCCATCAGATAGATGGACGGTTCCTGCACAATTTCATCCAACAGATGAATGAATTGAATGCTACGCGCCTGCCACACAGACGTCGCGTCATCTGCCAGTGGCGCGAATGCCCGGGTCAACAGGGCGGTGTGGCTGGCGTCAATAACAATCTCACCAAAGGTCATCACCCCCAGCATCTTACGTCGGGCTTGCTCCTCTTCGACCTGTGCAAGCCAATCTTCGTATTCCGTCTGTGGGCAGCGGAAGGCGACATTCAGACAATCAATCACGCCAACGTGATGACCGATAGCCAACGAGTAATACATTACCTGGGAGCTGTGTTCCGGCATCTCGTCGCTACTGGCGATAAATTTTTTTCGCAGCGTCCAGAAAACAATTTCCCCGCACTCCTCAGCCATGTAACCCCCGGAGAACGCGAAAGAGTTGCTGAACGATACTATTGAGACGCGGATCGTCGGCTTCGCGCAACCAGGTGTTAACCCGATTTCCTGTAGGATCGTCGCTTAAATGGCGCAGGAGCCGATCGCAAATTTCTCGCCCCTGACGATAGCCCGCCAGCCGCCTCGCTTCTCGCTCAATGGCGATACGCTGTGATGGCGGGCTCTGCGGCCACAGCGGTTGCATGGTCACCCCGGTGGGATCGCGATAATCCACCGCGTGAATCTTCTGTTGTAGCAAACCGAGCGCCACGGCGAAACCGTGAATGGTGGCGGCCGGTGTTGGCGGGCAGCCGGGGATCCAAACATCAATGGGGACAATGGTGTCGCTGCCGCCCCAGACGCTGTAAAGATCGTGGAAAATACCGCCGCCGACACCGCACGCGCCGTAGGAAACACAGATTTTATGATCGGGGGCAGACTCATATGCCCGAAGTGCAGGCATACGCATCGCCCGGGTGACTGCGCCAGTAAATAACAAAATATCGGCGTGACGCGGTGATGAAACAACCTTAATGCCAAAACGTTCTGCGTCGAATACTGGTGTGATGGCGGCAAAAATTTCGATTTCGCAGGCGTTGCAGCCGCCGCAATCGACGCGATAAACGTAGGCCGAGCGACGGATATCCTGTAGCAAATGCTGCTTCATCTTTTGCGTTTGTTCGTCCAGCGTGATGGGCTGGCTGACATGTTGCGTAAGCACTGGACTCATAGCTGCTCCTTAGCCACCAGCGGTTCATCTGTGTCGTCGTTGATCAGCGTCGCGCGTTGTTTGCATTCCGGGCAGACGCTCGCTTGTGCCCACAACATTTCGCGGTTTTGTGGTGCATTTTGTTGCTGTGCCAACAGTTCTGCAGCCAGTGCGACGGTTTTTTGCGGGGCAAACGGGCGTTCGCAACGGCTGCAACGTTGTAGATGGAACGTCGCGCGGGTATAGAGATCGGCTTTATTGGTGACGGTCAGTTCAAAGTTATTGGTAAGCTGAATGGCTCTGGTCGGGCACACTTCTTCACAACGTCCGCAGTAAATACAACGCCCCAGATAGAGCTGCCAGGTGCGCGTATTTTGCTGGTCGTCGGTCTGGATAGTCAGCGCATTTGCCGGACAAGCACAGGCGCAGGCACCGCAGGCAATACATTGGCTGGGCATCAGGTCCGGTTTCCCGCGAAAGCCTGGGCTGACCTCCAGTGGCGCGAAGGGATATTTCACCGTCGCGGTTCCGGCGCGCATAATAGTTTTCAGTAACTTCAGCATTTTCTGTCCTTACTTCAGCGGCGAACGGTTACGATCAATGCCGTAGCGTTCGATCTCTTTATACGGCACGGTTTTTGACTGGCGCTTGCGCACATCAACCAGCGTCACACGGTCGGTACAGGAGTAGCAGGGATCAAGGCTACCGATAATCAGCGGTGCGTCAGAAACGGTATTGCCGCGCAGCATGTAACGCAGCACTGGCCAGTTGGCGTAGGTGGCGGCACGACAGCGCCAGCGGAACAATTTTTGGTTATCACCGAGCATGCTCCAGTGCACGTCTTCACCGCGTGGCGCTTCAACAAAGCCCAGCGCGAATGCGTGAGGTTTATAGCTAAAGCCTTCGGTCAGCAGTGGGGTATCCGGCATGTTGTCGAGGGCAAATTCCAGCATTGCCAGCGAATCAAACGTCTCTTTGACACGGACCATCACGCGGGAGAAGACATCGCCGCCGGTAAAGGTAAACAGCGTTTTGGGAATATTGCCGTAGTCGGCGTAGGGGTGATCAAAGCGCAAATCACGGGCAAAACCACTGCCACGGATCAGCGGCCCTACGGGGCTATAATCACGGGCGATTTGTCGGTCGAGAATGCCAATGCCCTGAGTGCGTTGTTCCATATTCGGCGTGGCAAGCAGCATCTCTACCAGCTCCGACACGTCGGCGCGCATCTCGCGCACCAGTTTCATCGTTTGCAGACGTTGCTCTTTGAGAATATCGCGGCGAACACCACCAATCAGATTCAGACCGTAGGTTTTACGCGACCCGGTCAGCAATTCCGCCATCGTCATCGACTTTTCCCGCACGCGGAAAAATTGCATAAAACCGGTATCAAAACCAACAAAATGGCAGGAGAGGCCAAGGTTGAGCAAATGACTATGCAGCCGTTCGACTTCCAGCAGAATCGAGCGAATAGTATGCGCTCGTTGCGGCACCTCAATCCCCAGTGCATTTTCAACCGAGTTGGTATAGGCCACACTGTGGGCAAAACCGCAAATCCCACACACGCGGTCCGACAAGAAGGTCACTTCGTTGTAGCCCATCCGCGTTTCCGCCAGTTTCTCCATGCCGCGATGGACATAAAACAGGCGGTAATCAGCATCGACAATTTGCTCGCCATCCACAAACAAGCGGAAGTGACCTGGTTCATCGGAGGTGATATGCAGCGGGCCAACAGGGATCACCCGCGCATCGCTGTTGCCCTCGTTGATAAACGGATACGTTTCGGTATTAGTCGTCGGTTCAGGGCGCAGTCGATAATCCATCGCGTCTTTGCGCAGCGGATGCATATCTTCCGGCCAGTCATCGGGCAACACCAGGCGACGCTGATCCGGCAGGCCAACCGGAATCAGCCCGTACATATCGCGAATTTCTCGCTCGCCCCAGACCGCGGCAGGGACGCGCGGTGTGACTGACGGAAACTCCCGACTGTCGGCATCGACCAGTGCCTTCACCACGATCCAGCATTTTTCGGCCCCTTCCATTGAAAGGGCATAATAAACCGCGTAATGACCGTTAAGTGTCCGCTCGTCGTTGCCAAACAGGACCGGAAGCCAGCCATCATGTTGATAATAAAGATAATGTACAACGTCAGGCAGCAGATTTATTTTCACCGTAATGGTGACCTGTTCAGGCGTTTGTCGCTCTTCATCCAGCACCGCGCCGGGGAACTGCGTTTTCAGGGCGGCGAGAATCGCTTCGCCACGATTTGACGATGAATTAACGTTCACTGTGTTTCTCCGAAACAGATGCGGTGCCTGAAGGCAAAAAATCATGCCAGGTGCTACGTTGTGCAGGCAGGTCGTGCGTCCCTGAGAGGACTATAGTGGAAGCGCCCGCTAGGATCCTGATGACAGGTTGTGGAATATGCGTTCCCATCGCCAGCATCATGACCAGCAGAATCACCATTGGCGAGGTGGTCAACCAGCCAAGTTCACCCCGGTTAACGGCCTGCGGCGGTTTCGCCATTAATACCCGCGCAGCCATCCGTACCAGGCCCGCCAGCACCAGCGTTAACAGCAATAACAGCAGGACGATAATCAACAGGTGATTACGAGCCAGTCCGGCGGTAACGGTCATAAATTCGCTAAGAAAAATATTGAAGGGCGGCATCCCGGCCAGCGCCAGCGCACCGCCGCCAAACAGCACGGCGGTAAATGGCATGATTTTGAGCATTCCGCAGACGACGTTGAGATCGCGTGTGCCGTACTTGAGCAGTACATTGCCGGAACCGCAGAACAGCAGCGTTTTTGCCAGACTGTGGTTTAAGGTGTGCAGCAGCGCAGCAAAAATTCCCAGCGGCCCGCCAATGCCTAGCGCCACCGCGACCAGTCCCATGTTCTCCACGCTGGAGTACGCCAGCAGACGCTTAATGTCCCGCTGTACCAGAATGAAAAATGCCGCCACGGCAACCGACAACATGCCGAAGATGAGCAACAACCGGTTGGGGAAATCGCTGCCGATGGCCTGGCAAATAATGATGTAATAGCGAATCAGCACCAATAGCGCGCAGTTCAGCAATACGGCGGAGAGCAGGGCGCTGACCGGACTCGGCGCTTCACTGTGAGCATCCGGCAGCCAGGCGTGCATGGGAAATAGCCCGGTTTTGGTGCCAAAGCCAATTAGCACAAACACAAAGGCCAACAGCATTAATGTTGGGTCAAGCAAGGACGATTGCTTAAGAACCTCGCTCCAGAATATCGCCATTTCTGCCTGCGGCATAACGCTGGCGGCGTTGGCGTATACCAGCACGGTACCGAACAGACCAAAAGCGACACCAACAGTACAAATAATGATGTACTTCCATGCAGCTTCCAGAGATGAACGCTGACCGTAAATGCCTACCAGAAACGCCGAGCTTAAGGTGGTGGCTTCGATCGCCGCCCACATCACAATCAGGTTATTGCTGGTAACAACCAGCAGCATGGTGAACAAAAACAGATGGAAGAAACCGTAGTAATCGCACAGCGTAACGGGTGAAAGCTCGCCGTGAGCCACTTCATGACGCATGTAGCCAATCGAGTAAACACCGGTGAGAAAGCCAATCACACCAAGAATGGCGAGGAACAAACCGCCCAGACCATCAATATGAAGCCACAGTCCCGCAGCGAATATTTCTCCCGCATCAGCGGCAGTTTGGACCACCCACAGTGCCAGAATCAGCAGCAGTGTGATCCCTAAGCTATGTAGTACTGTCACCGTGCGAGTCGCAGAGTGTCCCCGTTTCCGGCAGGCAAAACAGAGCAGCGAAAAAAGCAGCGGCGTGAGCAGGAGTAAAGCGAACATCACAGAATAACTCATCTCATTATCCCTTCAGCGCGGTCAAGTTGTTCACGTCCAGCGTGCCGTGGGTACGCCATATTTTTCTTGCCAGTAACACCATCACAATGACGGCGAAGATGGCGTCGGTAGCGATACCAATTTCCACCAGTTCCGGTGCACGCCAGGCAAGAAGCGCCAGCACCAGATGGGAGCCGTTTTCCATCAGGCAGTAACCAAAAATTTGCCGCAGGATATTGCGCTGGCTGACAATGCACAGCAGGCCAAGCAGAAAATGACCTAACGCCACCGCCAGCGCCGGTTTCAGCCCGGTAGCCATCGGTAGCTTCACGGGCTGAACGACAAATGCGCAAAGCAGGACAATTAATGCCGCGAGCAATGCCATCATTGCCGGACCGAATAACGCTTTTTCCGGGAGGTTCTGGGGAATATTTCGTGCAGCGTAAATCATGATTAACGGTACCATCAGTACTTTGGTGATAAAGGCGCTGGCGGACCAGATCAGCAGTTGCTCTGCGGCGAACAGGCACGAGAGGGTGGCGAAAATAGACACCAGCACCAGCGACTGGCAGGCGTAAAATCCGCATGACAGGCGATAGCTTTTGACACTAATCACAAACAGCGATGTCAGCATCATCAGTCCCGCCAGATTATTTACGATCATAGAACCGGTCATTCATCATCTCCTTACTGCAACCAGGTCGCGGCGAATACGCTGGAAATCAGCGACATCACAATCAGTACAATCAACACCAGGCGCATTGATCCTGGCAGCGGTGCGGCATCGGCGACGGCTTCGCTCGGTTTGCCAGGCACGACGCGACCAAACCAGCGAATAAACCAGGCGAAACTGGCGACCGATTCAATCATCAGCAGAATCATGGCGGGCAGCAGGATCCAGTACTCCACTGACAACGAAAAACCGGCAGCAAACAGTGGGAATTTACTGAAGAAGCCGTTGAACGGCGGCACGCCAGTAATCGCCAGCGCGGCCACGCAGAAACCCACGCCTGGCAACGGCAGGGTGTGCAATACGCCACGCAGACGCGGCAACAAGCGCGTGCCGCAGCTGTAACTCAGCGCACCTGCTACAAGGAAAAACAGGCTTTTAGCGAACGCGTGGTTGACGATGTAGGCGATGCTGCCCTCCAGTGCCAGCCGCGAGCCGAAGATGGAGAGCGACAAGCCGAAGAACATCCAGCCAAGTTGAGTGATGGTCGACCAGGCCAGCAACCGCTTCATATCCTGCTGCGGCAAATACATCAGAAAGCCGTAAAGAATGGTGACCAGTGCCATGACCATGCCAACGCCGCCAATCACATGCGGGATATTGCCGCCGTCGATAATGGCGCGGGCAAAAATGTAAACGCCCACTTTCACCATCGATGCGGCGTGGAGATAGGCGCTGATCGGTGTTGGCGCTTCCATTGCATCCGGTAGCCACGCTTGCATCGGTAGCTGGGCCGATTTTCCCCACGCGGCAAACAGGATGCCGCCATAAACCAGATAACGTGCGTCGCCGTGTAACTCGCTCATCGCGCTAAGCGCAAACGTTCCGGTCTGCAAAAACAGCGTGGCGGCGGCAAGATACAACCCCAGCGAACCGATATGAGTGATAAGTAACGCTTTTAGTGCTGAACGTTGCGCTTTATCGCTCTGGTAATAACTGATCAATGCCCAGGAGCAGCCGCCCGTAATTTCAAAAAACAACAACTGACCGAGCAGCGTCGAGGAGAGTACCAGTCCCGCCATCGCGCCGATAAAAACCAGCAAAAATGCGTAATAACGATTCGTGCCGTTATGCGGGTGTTCGCGATTTTTATCCGTCAGATAACCCGTGGAGTAGATCGTGACCAGCAAACCGAGGAACACCACCACAAACAGAATCAGCGTACTCACGCGATCAATGACCAGGCCAAACAACGCCACATCCCCCACGTTGACCAACGTCAACGTGACGGCAACTTTATCGGCCTGATAAAACGCGGAGATCAGCGACAACATGCACAGCGTGGTCAGCGCGGCGAACAAAATCCCCCATTCGGCGGCCCGACGTTGTGGCGAAAACGAAACGACCAGTGCGCCGATAAAAGGCAGCAATAACGTCGTCAGAGCAAGATTTTCCATATTCCGTCAGTGCTCCTTACAGACCGGTTAACCAGAAGACCCAGGCAAGCGCAGCAAGGCTGAAGCCAAGCCAGGTCACATGGTGAATGAGTAAAAAACGCCCGCGTGCCAGCGTGTTTTCTGCGATAGAGGCCAGAACAAAAATCAGCAAAACCTTGAGCAGCGTAACGACAAGTGAAGTCAGCAGGCAGGTGAGAGAAAGCTCTTGCGCGCGCCCAAAGGGCAGAAACAGGGCCACAAACAGTGATGCCATCACGACCTGTTTCAGCCCCAGCCCCAACTTCGCCAGCGCCAGCCCGGCACCGGAATATTCGGTCAGCGGGCCTTCCTGTAATTCCTGTTCTGCTTCAGCAACATCAAAGGGAATTTTTCCCATCTCAATGAAGCAGGCAAAACCACAGGCCAGTAACGCCAGTACGGTGGTTAGTGGCGAGTTCCAGCCCGTCGCCAGCGTCTTGCTGATCATCTCGATATGCGTGGAATCCGCTATCAGCGCCAATACCAGCAGTGAGAGAATGAGCATGGGTTCGACCAGAATGCCGAGCGTCAACTCGCGACTGGCACCGACTCCCGCAAACGGGCTTCCGGTATCCAGCCCGGAAAGAGCAAAGAAAAAACGAAACAGGGCAAGAAGATAGATAAGGGTGATCAGATCGCCGCCGCCCGCAAAAGGGGAAACAGTAATAAATAGTGGTAGGGCCATCGCCAGCACCAGCATGCTGCTGATTAATACCCACGGCATCAGGCGGAACATCAGACCTGAAGATGTCGGCGCAACTTCCTGGCGTTTAAACAGTTTGTGGATATCGCGATAATCCTGCCAGATCCCCGGTCCGCGACGGGAGTGCATACGCGCGCGTATCTGCCGGGAAATCCCCGTAAAAAGCGGGGTTAGCGCCAGCAGAATCACGGCCTGTGCTAACGCAAAAATGATCAGATATCCGTCGCAAAGAGTTTGTCTCATGGTGATTTCCTTAGACGGCAATAGCGATTAGCAGCACAACCAGTGCGGCGACCACATACAGGCAATAGAGACGAAAGTCGCCGCTTTGCAGATGCTGTATTTCTTTGGCCAGCCGTTGGGTGGCGCTCACGATGGGGCGGATCACCCGCTCATCCCAAAAGGGTTCTGTGCTCTGAGCCCTGGCGGTGATGTGCGCGAGACCTTTGTTCAGCCTCAGCGTAGGGTCGAGCTGTTGTCGTAGACGAAATAGCGCAGAAAAGACCACACGCAGCGGCTGCATCACGCCATTGCCTGACGGGGCCATCTCATTTTCCCAGCCGTAGCCGCATGCCCACGCATCCCCTGTGCGACGAAACGCTGCACGGCGCGAACGACACCACAGCCAGTAAAGGCCAGGCAGCAAAGGCATCGCCAGTAGTAACAGCAACAGTAATGAGGGAGTGACCCGTGTATGAAACGTGCCGGGGACAAGTGCCATTCCGCTGGCGACAGTGACGGGAGGGGTATTGGTAAACGCATGGGCAATGTGCATTATTTTCGGTGCCAGCCAACTGGCACTAAGCGCAATTAATACGCAGAAAGCCGCGAGCAGTAACATGGCGACGATCATCGTATTTGGCACTTCCTGTGCCTCTTCAGCGTGTGTACTGCGCGGCGCACCACAGAAAGTAATACCGTACATTTTGACGAAGCACATTACTGCCAGCCCACCAGTGACAGCCAGCATCACCATAGCAATAGGACCCGCAAGTTGTAGCGCTACGGCTTCCACACGACTTAGTGAGAACAGCGACTGCCAGGTGTACCATTCGCTGATAAAACCATTCAGCGGAGGAATGGCTGATATCGCGAGGCAACCAATCAGGCATGCTGCGGCTGTCCACGGCATCCGTTTTGCCAGTGCCCCCATTTTTTCCATGTCGTGGGTATGCAAACGCGAAATAATCGCACCCGCGCCGAGAAATAGCAGCCCTTTGAACAGCGCATGGTTGAGCAGATGAAACAGTGCGCCGAGCAGTCCAACCACGGTGAGCAGCGGGTCGTGCAGTGACAGACCGACCATGGACACACCGACCGCCAGCAAAATAATGCCGACGTTTTCGACGGTACTCCAGGCCAGCAGCCGTTTGATATCCTGTTCCGCCAGCGCATACAGCACGCCCAGGAGCGCGGAGATTGCGCCGATCGCCATCACCAGAATGCCCCACCACAGCGGCAAACCCGTTTGCGCCAGCAGATCCATCGCCACTTTCAGGATGCCGAAAATACCGATTTTGACCATTACGCCAGACATCAACGCCGAAGCGTGCGATGGTGCGGCAGGGTGAGCGCGCGGCAACCAGCTGTGCAACGGCATCATCCCGGCTTTCGCGCCAAAACCGAAGAAGGCCAGCAGGAACACCGCCGACGCCAGCCCCGGAGAAAGTGAAAGCGTGCGGAAACTGGCAAAATCGAGGTTGCCGCTTTCGCGCCACATCAGCAAGAAGGCGATCATAATCAGCACCGATCCGGCGTGAGCGATAAAAAAGTAGAGCATGCCAGCGTTGATTGACGTTTTATCCTGCCTGGCAATGACCAGAAACCAGGAAGACAGCGACATCATTTCAAACAGCACGATGAACCAAAAAGCGTTGTCCATCACCAGCAGGGCAACCATCGATGCGATGAAAAGATTCATAAAGAAGCCCATCGCCGCCGCGCCTTTGCCCTCGTATTCGCGCATATAAGTCAATGAATAGAGCGAACAAACCACCACCAGCAAGGAGATAACCAGCACCATAAATGCCGAGAGGCTATCTATTCGCAGGGTTAAATCGGCAAAGTCAAAAGGCGTGGCAAAACGGGCGACTAAAGTTACGCCTGCATGTAATTGCGTAATTCCGCTGATGATGCCAATCGCGCCGCCCACCAGCGATGTGATGCCGGAAAGCTTAATAGCCAGTCTGTCCAGACCGAGTAAAAACAGCGAAGCCAGACTGGCAAACAGATAGAGGATCAGCGACCAGGTTAATAATTGCAGGGCATCCATTAGCGTTGCTCCTGAGTGAGGGAAAGGGGATCCTCCCCGCCATTGGCAAACCAGCTTGCGGCAAGGCGCTGTTTTTCTTTCATCTGACGTTGCAGGCTATCGTCGGTGATCAGCCGTAACGCATGATTCGGGCAAGCGCGAACGCAGGCCGGACCTTCTGGCAAGAAATCACACAGGTCGCATTTCACCGCGACGGTCTGGACACCCGGTTCCCAGCGCAGCAAAGCATGTTGGGTCGGCGCGTTTTCTTCGCCGTCTTTGAGTGAGCCGTCAGCCTGAAAAACATATTGCGCAGGGGCATTCACCGGACGGCTTCCTGAAGCGCTGATTGCGCCAAATGGGCAGACCACGGCGCAAAGCTTGCAGCCAATACAGAGGCTTTCGTTGAGTTGGATCGCATCATCTCTCTGGGAGATGGCATTGACCGGGCAGACCTGCAGGCAAGGGGCTTCCTCACAGTGATGACACACGACAGGGGCAGTGAGTGTTGACGTCTTCGCCAGGGCCAGGCGCGGGTGTTGCTGTAAACCTTGCGTTTTATGCACGTCCGAACAGGCAGCGAGACAGGTATTACATCCTGTACACCACAGTGGTTCGGCCACCACAAAGCGGTTCATGTCGGCTCCTTGAAAATGATATGAAACATTGCATTTCATATTGCATAAAGGATGCCAGTCTGATTAATTTAATATATTCAATAAGTTATGTGTTAACTGGATTCTGAACGGTACAAAAATGATGGTCATTAACGTTCAGCAATAAATGGATTCGACACCCGTGTCGCAGGGGAAAGCGAGAATGTGATCTTGATCACGAGAAGTGAGGTGTGCTGGCCGCAAGCGCAGCCAGCACTGAATGGAGCAAAGTAATCAGGCGTGTTCTTTCAGCCAGTTCAGCACAACGTCGTGGTGATTGCTGGTTTTGAAATCGTCAAAGACATGTTCGATTTTGCCATCAGCGTCAATCAGGAAGCTGATGCGATGAATACCATCGTAGGTTTTGCCCATGAAGGACTTTTCACCCCAGACGCCGAATTGTTCGCACACCTGGTGGTCCTCATCAGACAGGAGCGTAAAGTTAAGCAGCTCTTTTTCCGCAAAACGAGAGAGTTTTTCGGGTTTATCGGTGCTGATACCCAGCACATCAACGCCCGCTTTTTTCAATTCATCCATGTTATCGCGTAAGCCGCAGGCCTGTACGGTACAGCCGGGAGTCATGGCTTTTGGGTAAAAATAAACCAGAACACGCTGTCCCTGGAAGTCGGTCAAATTAACTTGTTCTCCGTCTTGATCCGGCAAGCTAAATTTCGGTGCGATATCACCGGCTTTCAGTGGATTCATTACTTAACTCCATCCTGTTCATCATGTGGGGAATAATTGACGACGTTTATACTGCCTTGTGCATTGAGTTCTGTACATAGGGCTTTAAACGCTTGCTCAATATTTGCTGCATCCGCAGAGGCGGGACTGTGGGCGGTGATCTGAATATGCAACTGTGCAGCCCGTTCATTTTCAGCAGGTTGCGTGCGCGACACCAGCTCCGCAATGTTCATGTGGTGCGCGTCGAAAAGTGCCGTGAAGCGTTCAATTAAATGCGGGGAGTCTGCCACATCGACCTGAACCCAGACCGATGCTGGCATTGGCGGACGCGGACGCGCCGTCGTGCGCTTCATCACGATTAAAAGATCCAGTTCGGCACCTTTCAACGGTAACGTTGATTCAATCAGAGTGATGGCATTCCATGAACCGGAAAGCAGCATGATAAACGTGAACTCTTCTCCCAGCATTGCCAGGCGACTGTCTTCGATATTACAGCCGCAACTACTGACATGACGGGTGATGGTGTTCACAATTCCAGGGCGATCGGCACCCAACGCAGTGATCACCAGATAATGTTGCGATGACAGTGTCAAACTGGTTATTCCTTTAAGGGGTGAGTTGTTCTTAAGGAAAGCATAAAAAAAACATGCATACAACAATCAGAACGGTTCTGTCTGCTTGCTTTTAATGCCTTACCAAACGTACCATTGAGACACTTGTTTGCACAGAGGATGGCCCATGTTCACGGGAAGTATTGTCGCGATTGTTACTCCGATGGATGAAAAAGGTAATGTCTGTCGGGCTAGCTTGAAAAAACTGATTGATTATCATGTCGCCAGCGGTACTTCGGCGATCGTTTCTGTTGGCACCACTGGCGAGTCCGCTACCTTAAATCATGACGAACATGCTGAAGTGGTGATGATGACGCTGGAGCTGGCTGACGGGCGCATTCCGGTGATTGCCGGGACCGGCGCTAACGCTACTGCGGAAGCCATTAGCCTGACGCAGCGCTTCAATGACAGTGGTATCGTCGGCTGTCTGACGGTAACCCCTTACTATAATCGTCCGTCGCAAGAAGGTTTGTATCAGCATTTCAAAGCCATCGCTGAACATACTGACCTGCCGCAAATTCTGTATAATGTGCCGTCCCGTACTGGTTGCGATCTGCTCCCGGAAACGGTGGGCCGTCTGGCGAAAGTAAAAAATATTATCGGAATCAAAGAGGCTACAGGGAACTTAACGCGTGTAAACCAGATCAAAGAGCTGGTTTCAGATGATTTTGTTCTGCTGAGCGGCGATGATGCGAGCGCGCTGGACTTCATGCAATTAGGCGGTCATGGGGTTATTTCCGTTACGGCTAACGTCGCAGCGCGTGATATGGCCCAGATGTGCAAACTGGCGGCAGAAGGGCATTTTGCCGAGGCACGCGTTATTAATCAGCGTCTGATGCCATTACACAACAAACTATTTGTCGAACCCAATCCAATCCCGGTGAAATGGGCATGTAAGGAATTGGGTCTTGTGGCGACCGATACGCTGCGCCTGCCAATGACTCCAATCACCGACAGTGGTCGTGAGACGGTCAGAGCGGCGCTTAAGCATGCCGGTTTGCTGTAAAGTTTAGGGAGATTTGATGGCTTACTCTGTTCAAAAGTCGCGCCTGGCAAAGGTTGCGGGTGTTTCGCTTGTTTTATTACTCGCAGCCTGTAGTTCTGACTCACGCTATAAGCGTCAGGTCAGTGGTGATGAAGCCTACCTGGAAGCAGCACCGCTTGCGGAGCTTCATGCCCCGGCTGGAATGATTTTGCCGGTGACCTCCGGTGATTATGCAATCCCGGTGACCAACGGTAGTGGTGCTGTCGGTAAGGCGCTGGACATTCGTCCACCAGCCCAGCCGCTGGCACTGGTTTCTGGCGCGCGTACCCAGTTCACGGGCGATACCGCTTCATTGCTGGTGGAAAATGGTCGTGGCAATACTCTGTGGCCGCAGGTGGTTAGCGTGCTGCAGGCGAAAAACTACACCATCACCCAACGTGATGATGCGGGTCAGACGCTGACCACCGATTGGGTACAATGGAACCGTCTGGACGAAGACGAGCAGTATCGTGGTCGTTATCAAATCTCTGTTAAGCCGCAGGGTTATCAGCAGGCGGTTACGGTTAAACTGCTGAACCTGGAACAGGCGGGCAAACCGGTTGCAGACGCGGCTTCCATGCAGCGTTACAGCACGGAGATGATGAACGTTATTTCCGCCGGTCTGGATAAATCTGCCACTGACGCCGCGAACGCTGCGCAAAATCGTGCCTCCACCACTATGGACGTACAAAGTGCAGCTGATGACACCGGTTTACCGATGCTGGTCGTACGCGGGCCGTTCAATGTGGTTTGGCAACGTCTGCCAGCGGCGCTGGAAAAAGTGGGCATGAAAGTGACCGACAGCACCCGTTCGCAGGGCAACATGGCCGTAACTTACAAGCCGCTGTCTGACAGCGACTGGCAGGAACTGGGCGCGAGCGATCCAGGCCTGGCATCCGGTGACTATAAACTGCAGGTTGGCGATTTAGATAACCGCAGCAGCCTACAGTTCATCGATCCGAAAGGTCATACTCTGACTCAGAGTCAGAACGACGCGCTGGTAGCTGTCTTCCAGGCTGCGTTTAGCAAGTAAAAATACAGGGCTGGAGTCATCCGGCCCTTTTTTCTGATATGATACGCAAACGTGTGCGTCGGCAGAAAAATGCGATTTTAGCGGTAATTCGCACGAAATTTGTTTGTCGGACGTAGGTCGGATAAGGCGTTCTTGCCGCATCCGACAAAACATCTGGCACATCAGACAGCAAAAGATTTTAAAACGTTAATTCACACCCAGGAGTGATAAAGATGCAAAAGCAAGCTGAGTTGTATCGTGGTAAAGCGAAAACCGTATACAGCACGGAAAACCCGGACCTGTTGGTGCTCGAATTCCGCAATGATACGTCAGCAGGGGATGGCGCGCGCATTGAGCAGTTTGATCGCAAAGGTATGGTGAACAACAAGTTCAACTACTTCATTATGAGCAAACTGGCTGAAGCGGGTATCCCGACTCAAATGGAGCGTCTGCTCTCCGATACCGAATGTCTGGTGAAAAAGCTGGATATGGTGCCGGTTGAGTGTGTCGTGCGTAACCGTGCTGCTGGCTCTCTGGTGAAACGTCTTGGAATCGAAGAAGGTATTGAGCTGAACCCGCCGCTGTTCGATCTGTTCCTGAAAAACGACGCCATGCACGATCCGATGGTCAACGAATCTTACTGCGAAACCTTTGGCTGGGTAAGTAAAGAGAACCTGGCGCGTATGAAAGAGCTAACCTACAAAGCGAACGACGTGCTGAAAAAACTGTTCGATGATGCTGGTCTCATTCTGGTCGACTTCAAGCTGGAGTTTGGTCTGTACAAAGGTGAAGTGGTACTGGGCGATGAGTTCTCCCCGGACGGCAGCCGCCTGTGGGACAAAGAAACGCTGGAGAAAATGGACAAAGACCGTTTCCGCCAGAGCCTCGGTGGCCTGATCGAAGCCTATGAAGCCGTTGCCCGCCGCCTGGGTGTACAGCTGGACTGATTTTTCTATTCATCATCTTGCCGTGCTGCTGGCACGGCAAGACAACCGCTCTCATAAGATGTGCATTGAACGCTCATTCCTCCGCCATTTCATCCCGCTTTCCTGTGGTAATCTTCCTCTGAACCACCTACGATCATTTCTATAATGAATATATTGTTGAGGTATCTATGCGTTGGCAAGGGCGACGTGAAAGTGACAATGTTGAAGACAGGCGCAATAGCTCCGGTGGTCCGTCAATGGGCGGTCCCGGTTTCCGTCTGCCAAGCGGTAAAGGCGGGCTGATTTTACTGATAGTTGTGCTGGTTGCAGGCTACTATGGCGTTGATTTAACCGGATTGATGACCGGACAGCCGGTTTCCCAACAACAATCAACGCGGTCAATTAGCCCTAATGAAGACGAAGCCGCAAAATTCACCTCGGTGATTCTGGCAACCACGGAAGACACCTGGGGACAGCAATTCGAGAAGATGGGTAAAACCTATCAGCAACCGAAGCTGGTCATGTACCGTGGAATGACGCGCACCGGCTGCGGGGCGGGCCAGTCCATTATGGGACCGTTCTATTGCCCGGCGGATGGCACGGTTTATATCGATCTCTCCTTCTATGATGACATGAAAGACAAACTTGGCGCGGATGGCGATTTTGCCCAGGGGTACGTTATCGCCCATGAAGTCGGTCATCATGTGCAGAAACTGTTAGGCATCGAGCCGAAAGTCCGTCAACTGCAACAAAACGCGACGCAGGCGGAAGTGAACCGCTTATCTGTGCGTATGGAACTCCAGGCCGACTGTTTTGCCGGTGTCTGGGGGCATAGTATGCAGCAGCAAGGCGTTCTGGAAACCGGCGATCTGGAAGAAGCGCTGAACGCGGCGCAGGCCATCGGCGATGACCGTTTACAGCAGCAAAGTCAGGGGCGAGTCGTACCAGACAGTTTCACTCATGGCACTTCTCAGCAACGCTACAGCTGGTTTAAACGTGGTTTCGACAGCGGCGATCCGGCACAATGCAATACTTTTGGTAAAAGCATTTAACTTTCGGGGCAGGGATGGCTGAACTGACTGCGCTTCACCCATTAACAGCGCAAATGAAACGTGAAGGGATCCGCCGCTTGCTGGTATTGAGCGGGGAAGAACGTTGGTGCTTTAACTGTGCGCTTAAGTTGCGTGATGCTTTACCTGGCGACTGGTTGTGGGTTTCACCGCAGCCAGTCGCTGAAAACCACTGTACTCCCTCGGCGCTACAAACTTTACTTGGACGCGAGTTCCGGCATGCGATATTCGACGCCCGCCAGGGCTTTGATGCCGCTGCCTTTGCGGCACTTAGCGGAACGTTGAAAGCGGGAAGCTGGCTGGTGTTGTTACTCCCTGTATGGGAAGAGTGGGAAAACCAACCGGATGCCGACTCGCTGCGCTGGAGTGATTGCCTTGACCCTATTGCCACGCCGCATTTTGTCCGACACCTCAAACGCGTACTTACGGCGGATCACGACGCTATCCTCTGGCGGCAAAACCAGCCGTTCACGTTGACGCATTTTATTCCCCGTACTGACTGGCAACCCGCGACTGGCGCACCACAACCAGAACAACAGCAACTCATACAGCAGCTACTCACCATGCCGCCGGGTGTGTCAGCGGTAACTGCTGCGCGTGGGCGCGGTAAGTCGGCGCTGGCAGGGCAACTCATTTCTCGTATTGCGGGTAGTGCGATTGTCACCGCGCCTGCAAAAGCGGCAACGGATGTACTGGCACAATTTGCGGGCGAAAAGTTTCGCTTTATTGCGCCGGATGCCTTGTTAGCCAGCAATGAGCAAGCCGACTGGCTGGTGGTTGACGAAGCCGCGGCCATACCTGCGCCGTTGTTGCATCAACTGGTATCGCGTTTTCCTCGAACGTTGTTAACCACTACGGTGCAGGGCTACGAAGGCACGGGACGTGGTTTTTTGCTGAAATTTTGCGCTCGCTTTCCGCATTTACACCGTTTCGAACTGCAACAGCCGATCCGCTGGGCGCAGGGATGCCCGCTGGAAAAAATGGTCAGTGAGGCACTGGTTTTTGACGATGAAAACTTCACTCACGAACCACAAGGTGACATCGTCATTTCCGCTTTTGAACAGGCCTTATGGCGAAGCGATCCGGATACACCATTAAAGGTATATCAGCTATTGTCTGGCGCGCACTACCGGACCTCGCCGCTGGATTTACGCCGGATGATGGATGTACCTGAGCAACATTTTTTCCAGGCGGCTTGTGAAAACGAGATCGCCGGGGCGCTGTGGCTGGTGGAGGAGGGCGGATTATCTCAAGAACTCAGCCAGGCGGTATGGGCAGGTTTTCGTCGCCCGCGGGGTAATCTGGTAGCCCAGTCGCTGGCGGCGCACGGCAGCAATCCACTAGCAGCGACATTGCGCGGACGGCGGGTCAGCAGGATAGCAGTTCATCCAGCTCGTCAGCGTGAAGGCATTGGGCAACAGCTTATTGCCCGTGCTTTAAACTATACGCATGACCTCGACTATCTTTCGGTGAGTTTTGGCTACACCGCGGAGTTATGGCGTTTCTGGCAACGCTGCGGTTTTGTGCTGGTGCGAATGGGTAATCATCGTGAAGCCAGCAGCGGTTGCTATACGGCGATGGCACTGTTACCGATGAGTGATGCGGGTAAACAGCTGGCTGAACGTGAGCATTACCGTTTACGTCGCGATGTGCATGCTCTCACGCAGTGGAATGGCGAAACGCTCCCCGTCGATCCACGAAATGATGCCGTCCTTTCTGAGGACGACTGGCTTGAACTGGCCGGTTTTGCTTTCGCTCATCGTCCGCTATTAACGTCGTTAGGTTGCTTAACGCGTCTGCTACAAACCAGTGAACTGGCATTACCGGCGCTGCGTGGTCGTTTACAGAAAAACGCCAGTGACGCGCAGTTATGTACCACACTTAAACTTTCAGGCCGCAAGATGTTACTGGCCCGTCAGCGAGAAGAGGCCGCGCAGGCGCTGTTCGCACTTGATAATGTTCGCACTGAGCGTCTGCGCGATCGCATAACGCAATGGCAATTTTTTCACTGACTCCTTCAATTTTCTCCCATGGTCATTGTGAGTCAGCGGCGTAAAATTAATGACATCAGTTAAGGAGTTCGCCATGAAACATGACCATTTTGTTGTTCAAAGCCCGGATAAACCTGCACAACAGTTGTTACTGCTTTTCCATGGTGTCGGGGATAACCCGGTAGCGATGGGTGAGATCGGCAGCTGGTTTGCGCCGCTGTTTCCTGATGCACTGGTGGTGAGCGTCGGTGGCGCGGAGCCGAGCGGTAATCCGGCGGGGCGTCAGTGGTTTTCGGTGCAGGGTATTACGGAAGATAATCGCCAGGCGCGTGTGGATGCCATCATGCCGACGTTTATTGAGACGGTGCGCTACTGGCAGAAACAGAGCGGAGTAGGGGCTAACGCCACGGCGCTAATCGGTTTCTCACAAGGCGCGATTATGGCACTGGAGAGCATTAAAGCCGAACCGGGTCTTGCTTCGCGCGTCATTGCCTTTAACGGACGTTACGCCAGCTTGCCGGAAACCGCGTCTACAGCCACGACAATTCACTTGATTCATGGCGGTGAAGATCCGGTTATCGATCTGGCGCATGCGGTTGCGGCGCAGGAAGCGTTAATCAGTGCAGGTGGTGATGTGACGCTGGATATTGTGGAGGATTTAGGCCATGCAATCGACAATCGCAGTATGCAATTTGCCCTGGATCACTTGCGTTATACCATTCCGAAACATTATTTCGACGAAGCGCTAAGTGGTGGCAAACCTGGCGATGATGATGTAATTGAAATGATGCAATAATAGCCTGGTAGGCCTGATAAGACGCGTGAGCGTCGCATCAGGCATCGTTCACCATTGCCGGATGCGGCATTAACGCCTTATCCGGCCACTTAGCTTACTTCTTCGGTTGATCCTTTTTCGGCCAGTCATCGTCATCGTCCCACTTATCGTTGAAATCACGATGCGGGGGAAGCTCCGGTTTGTTGGCGAGAAATTTCTTATGGTCGACGCGCTTGAGATCTTTAATCACGTTCAGCAGGACGCCTACCAAAAAGACAATCACCAGAATCCACCAATATTTAGCCAGCCAGTCCATGCTTATTTCCTCTTGCAGAACCACTCATCAGGCGACGAGCTGTTCCATGATACGTTGATACATACGGGCAAGTAGCTGCAGGTCGGCAGCGTTCACACATTCATTAATTTTATGAATAGTGGCATTGACCGGCCCGAGTTCCACCACCTGCGCCCCCATGCGGGCAATAAAGCGCCCGTCAGACGTTCCGCCTGTGGTCAGTAGCTGCGGTTTAATTTCATTATAGTGCTCAACCGCGTTAACGACCGCATCCACCAGTTTGCCGCGCGCGGTCAAAAATGGCTGCCCGGAAAGCCACCAATCCACCGTATAACGCAGTTGATGTTTTTCAAGCAGGGCAAGCACCTGCGCTTTGATCATCTCATCCGTCAGTTCGGTGCTAAAGCGGAAGTTAAACTGCACAAACAGTTCACCCGGAATAACGTTGTTACTGCCCGTTCCCGCCTGAATATTGGCAATCTGCATACTGGTCGCCGGGAAAAATTCATTACCCTGATCCCACTCAATAGCCACTAATTCATTAAGGAAAGGTGCTGCGCGATGTACCGGGTTGTCAGCCAGATGCGGGTAGGCTACATGCCCCTGCACGCCATGAATGGTGAGGTTGCAGGTTAACGATCCGCGACGACCATTTTTCACCACGTCACCAACCACTTCGATGCTCGATGGTTCGCCGACCAGGCAGTAATCGAGACGCTCATTACGCGCCATTAACGCTTCGACGACTTTTACCGTACCGTTGTGGGCACTGGCTTCTTCATCAGAAGTGATCAGGAATGCCAGTCGACCTGTATGGTTGGGATGTTGCGCGACAAAACGTTCTGCTGCTACCACCATCGCCGCCAGTGAGCCTTTCATATCTGCCGCGCCGCGCCCGAACAACATGCCGTCACGAATGGTTGGTTCAAACGGCGGATTAATCCAACGGTCTGCGTCGCCAGGCGATACCACGTCGGTATGTCCGGCAAAGGCTAACGTTTCGCCCTGCCCACGCCACGCCCAAAAGTTTTGCGTATCGGCAAAGTCCATGCGTTCAACGGTAAAACCGATCGCCTGCAAACGTTCAATCAACAAAGCCTGGCATCCTGCGTCATCAGGACTCAGGGAAGGGCGGCGAATAAGCTGTTGTGTCAGCTCAATAACCGGGCACGACATAGACTACACCTCATGGAAAAATTGCTGATAACTGGAATCACTGAAACCCAGCAGCATAGGCTTCCCGGGCGCACAGAGCAATGGGCGTTTGATAATTGCAGGCATTTCAGTCATTAATGCCGCCGCAGAGGCCGCATCGGTGATTTTATTGCGGGTGGTTTCATCCAGTTTACGCCAGGTTGTACCACGGGTATTGAGTAACGCTTGCCAGCCTAATTCGTTGATAAAACCGTTCAATAATCCGCTGTCCAGCCCATCAATGCGGTAATCATGAAAACGATAGGCGATGTTATTGGCTTCCAGCCAACGGCGAGCCTTTTTAATGGTGTCACAATTTTTGATGCCGTAAAGTGTAACCATAATGAATCCTTTTTCGATTTATGAGAATAAATACTCATTTAAGGGTGAAAACATTTTGCCTGCAAATGATTATCAAGAAATATAACATTATCGAAGTATTCAAATTAACAACTATTAAATAATATTAAACATTTTTAACGTAAGCATTAAGAATATTCATCTTGTTATCTGCCTGTATTTTAAACAGAATTAAACCAGTACTAGATTCCGTATGAATATCTCGAAATGTTGCTGTGTATCACATACAAATCATTACTGCAGGACCATAGTATTTACATAAAGTTTGTCCCCCGGAGGTAGTCATCGCAGCAATCGAGTAAATTAGCTTCACCACGGTATATTGTTTCCGTAGAATACCCATAATTATAAGAGAGGTTGTTATGATTGAACGTGAACTGGGGAACTGGAAAGACTTTATCGAAGTTATGCTTCGTAAGTAATTCCTGAGACAAAGTACAAACAGAAAGTACCTGCTGAACAGGTTCTTTATCGGAAAGTTGAAAAAGGCGACACATTGGTATGTCGCCTTTTTAATTGCTTATTCCGGGCGTGGCTTCAGCGGGAAGCGGCGGCGCACCAGCACAAAGAACAGCGGCACGAAGTAAATAGCCAGAATCGTGGCCGAAATCATCCCGCCCATTACGCCAGTACCCACCGCATGCTGGCCACCGGAACCGGCCCCAGTGCTGGTTGCCATTGGCAATACGCCGAAGATAAAGGCCAGAGAGGTCATCAGAATCGGACGTAAACGCTGACGGCAGGCGTGGAGCGTCGCTTCAAACAGGTCGTGGCCTTTTTGGTTCATCTCGTTAGCAAATTCGACGATCAGGATGGCGTTTTTCGCCGATAAACCAATCACCGTTAACAGGCCTACCTGGAAGTAAACGTCGTTTTCTAGCCCGCGCAGCCAGGTTGCCAGCAGCGCGCCGATAACGCCCAGCGGCACGACCAGCATTACCGAGAACGGCACTGACCAGCTTTCATACAGCGCCGCCAGACACAGGAATACCACCAGCAATGAAATGGCATACAGCGCCGGAGCCTGCGCGCCGGAGAGTCGCTCCTGATACGACATCGCCGTCCATTCCAGACCAAAGCCGCTTGGCAACTGCTTCACTAACGATTCCATAATATCCATTGCAGTACCGGTGCTGACCCCCGGCGCGGCTTCCCCGACAATCTCTACCGCTGAATAACCGTTATAGCGTTCCAGACGCGGCGAGCCTGTTTCCCAGCGTGAGGTCGCGAAAGCAGAGAAGGGGACCATGCCACCATCTTTATTTCGTACATACCAGAGATTGATGTCATCTGGCAGCATGCGATATGGCGCAGC
This sequence comes from Escherichia sp. MOD1-EC5990, assembly GCF_002965285.1. Taxonomy (NCBI): domain Bacteria; kingdom Pseudomonadati; phylum Pseudomonadota; class Gammaproteobacteria; order Enterobacterales; family Enterobacteriaceae; genus Escherichia; species Escherichia sp. MOD1-EC5990. The sequence continues at coordinate 147,745 of NZ_PTRV01000007.1, forward strand.
GGCCTGCACATAGACTTTCTTCACGCGACCGCGATCCATAAAGTCATTCACATAGCTTGAACCCCACGCGGTTTGCAGCGTGTCGTTAATATCGTCGATAGCAACGCCCAGCGCCTGAGCTTTACGCTGATCGATATCAATCTGCAACTGCGGACTGTCGTCAAGGCCGTTATGGCGTACACGGGTTAACTCCGGATTTTCCGCCGCCAGAGCCAGCAACTGGTTACGTGCTGCCATCAGCGCATCGTGACCCGCACCAGCGTGGTCCTGCAACTCCATATCAAAACCCGCAGAACTGCCAAGGCCGCTAATTGCTGGCGGGCTGCTGGCGATAACGCGAGCTTCTTTAATCTTATTAAATTCCTTCGTTGCACGTTCGATAATGGCAAACGAGGTGCCGGTCTTACTGTCGCGTTCGCTCCAGTCTTTCAGGCGGATAAACATTCGCGCCACGTTTTGCCCGTTACCCCCAGGGCCAGAACCAACGGTGGCAAACACCGACATGATGTTGTCTTTTTCATGGGTGAAGTAATATTTCTCGATTTGCTCAACGACTTTCAGGGTCTGTTGTTGGGTTGAACCGCTGGGCAACTGTACCGAGGTAGTAAACATGCCACGGTCTTCCAGCGGCAAGAACGACGTCGGCAAACGCAGGAACAGGAACACCATGCCGCCAAGCAGCAGGACATAAATCACAATCCAGCGCAGGCTACGGTGAAGAATTTTCGCCACCCCTTTTTCGTAGCGTTCGGCGTTACGATTAAACATCTGGTTAAACCAGGCAAAAAAGCCTTTTTGCCCGTGATGCTCACCTTTTTTCAGCGGCTTAAGTAGCGTGGCGCACAGAGCCGGAGTGAGGATCATCGCTACCAGTACTGACAGCACCATCGCCGCAACAATGGTAATAGAGAACTGGCGATAGATAGCTCCGGTGGTGCCACCGAAGAAGGCCATTGGCACAAATACCGCCGACAGCACCATCGCAATCCCGACCAGTGCCCCCTGGATCTGCCCCATCGATTTACGTGTGGCTTCGCGAGGAGTGAGTCCTTCCTCACTCATAATACGTTCGACGTTTTCCACCACCACGATGGCGTCATCCACCAGCAGACCGATCGCCAGCACCATCGCGAACATGGTTAAGGTGTTGACGCTGTAACCGAAGGCGTAAAGTACGGAGAAGGTTCCCATCAACACCACCGGCACGGCGATAGTTGGTATCAGCGTGGCACGGAAGTTTTGCAAGAACAGATACATAACGAGGAAAACCAGGGCGATAGCTTCCAGCAGCGTTTTCACCACGTCTTCAATGGAGGCTTTAACAAATGAGGTGGTTTCATATGCCACCTTGTATTCCAGTCCATGTGGGAAGTACTGCGCCAGTTCGTCGAGACGATTGAGTACCAGCTCCGCTGTTGCCATTTCGTTCGCGCCGGAGGCCAGTTTTACCCCCAGCCCGGAGGCTGGCTTACCGTTGAAGCGGCTGAGATAATCGTATTTCTCTGCCCCCATTTCGACGGTGGCGACATCGCCCAGCCTTACTTCTGAACCGTCCTGATTCACCCGTAAGGTGATATCGCGGAACTGTTCTGGTGTTTGCAGCAGTGACTGGGCGTTAATGGTGGCGTTGAGCGCCTGCTTATCGACGGAAGGCGTACCACCAAGTTGCCCAACCGCAATCTGCGCGTTCTGTGACTCAATGGCATCAGTGACATCTTTAGCCGTCATCTGAAAACTGTTGAGTTTCGCCGGGTCCAGCCAGATACGCATTGAATATTGCGAACCATAGGCATCGATATCCCCGACGCCATTCACGCGGCTTAATGGGTCCTGAATATTACTGGCAACGTAATCGGCAATATCCTGCTTATCCATCGAACCATCGGTAGAGACGAAGGCAATGGTAAGAATGTTGGTATCGCCGGTTTTACGCACCGTCACGCCCTGATTTTGCACCGCCTGCGGCAACTTTCGCATGGCTGATTGCAGCTGGTTTTGTACTTGCTGCACTGCTTCGTCCGGATCGGTGCCCGCTTTAAAACTTAAGGTGACAGATGCCTGACCGGTGCCACTGCTTTGAGACGACATATACATGAGATTATCGAGGCCGGTCATATTTTGCTCGATAACCTGGGTCACGGTGTTTTCCAGCGTCTGAGCCGATGCGCCGGGATAGTTAGCGGTTACTCGCACATTAGGCGGTGCAAGATCCGGGTATTGTTCAACGGGCAATGAGAAAATCGCCAGGGTTCCTGTCAGACACAACAGGATTGCCAGCACCCAAGCAAAAATGGGGCGATCAATAAAGAAATTCGCCATTAAAAGAGGACCTCGTGTTTCTGCGTATTGTTGTTGGCATGCCTTGCTTCACTGTAGCGGCAAGGTACGGACCAATCGTGGAGAAAAAAAGGAGTTAATGTAAATTATCATGCCCTTTTATACTGAACCTTAAGTGCAAGTATTCTTTGGTCAGTAGGTGGCATTACATTAGCTGGCTTTCCTCACCCTCCGCAGAGCGAAAGCTAATACTCACTAACGTGCCGCCACCGGAAGGTTGTGAAAAAGTCAGCGTTCCACCCAGTCGTTCCGCGCGTTCGCGCATAATATTCAGACCATAGTGACCTTCGGGTTCTTTCGGTTCTCCGATGCCAATCCCGTTATCACGGATATAGACTGTGTGATTGCCGTCCGGCGCGGTGACGCAGCTGACGGCTATTTCGCTGGCGTTGGCGTGCTTCATCGCATTGAGTACCGCTTCGCGAATAATTTGCAACAAATGCACCTGCATTTGCGCATCCAGCGCCAGTGTTGGCAGACGGCAGTCGAGAGTCAGTTTTGCGCTGGTTTGATTTTGTAACGTATCCAGCATTTCCCGCAACGCGGAGGGAAGATCCGCTTGCTGCAGCGTCAGGCGGAACGTGGTCAACAGCTCGCGTAACTGTCGATAAGCATCATTCAATGCCTGGGAGAAATCGGCCATGATATTTTGTGCGGTGGCGTTATCTTCCGGTATCGAACGTTTAAGTAACGTCAACTGGATACGTAAGTAAGAAAGCACCTGGGCCAGCGAATCATGTAATTCCCGTGCGATGGTGGCACGTTCTTCCATCAACAGTAACTGCTGAAAATGCTTCTGCGCCTGATTAAAGTACAAACCGCGTCCCAGCATCGACGAAACGCTGTTAAGCAGCGGTTCTGATGATGACACGTGGCTATTTTGCCAGTGCAGTTCGCCGTAAACCGTCTCTTGCATCGTTACCGGTAAAATCTGCATCGGCAATTCGGGGTTTGGTTTCCCTTCACTAATCCGCCAGTTTTCACCGACATTCAACTCCAGATATTCAGCCGCTTCATTGTCGCGAACAATCTGCAAAATATGGCGGAAACAATGCACATCTATCTGGCTGGTGTTCAGCGCCTGCGAACACTGATACAACACCTCCAGGCGACGCTTGGCCTCGTGGAGATCACGGGTTTTTTCTTCTACTGACGCTTCCAGCGAACGATACAATTTATGCAGCTCGCTCGACATCTGGTTAAAGGTTTTGGCCAACAGTCCCAGCTCATTGGGCAGACTGGTATCCAGCGGCGGCGAATCGAACTGGCCGTGTTCAATACGCTGACTGGCGGTAACCAGCTGATTCAGCGGGGCAACCACCTGATGGCGTATGCGGCGCAGAGTAAAAAAGACCAGCGTGAAAATACCGATGCCGCCAGCCAGGGAGATCGCCACCACCAGCAGCATTTTGCGTTCGGCGTAGTGCTGTAAAGCCAGCACGAACAGGTCTATCTGATTAACATAATTATTAATATTGGCCTGATACCACGGCAAATCGCCCTTGCTGAGCCGATTATTCATCTCCAGCCAGTTGGCATTCAGATGCGCATAGCGGGTTTTTACTGCCTCTGGCACATACCAGACGTTGAGATTGGTTAACACCGGTGAGTGCAGTGCCTGTTGGAACAGCTGGCGATGCGCATTGAGTTGTGGACTGCCGCTTTGCAAGTCGTAGCCCAGGCGGTAACTCTGCATACGCAACGATCCGGCAATATTGATAGCCTCAGCGTCGCGCAAACTGCTCGCCAGAGTTAGCAGTGCGATACCCGTGGAAAGAATCGACAGCAGCACAATGTAAAAAAAGGCCCGGGCCAAACTGGCCGAGACGGGGCGTTTAACAATCACACGCGTCTTCTCCACATAAAATCATTAATGTTCCAGTTTGCTGAAATGCAATTTAATCAGTGATGGGATTATTTGATCTGCCACAGTTTATAGCGAAATAGTGACTTATTCTGGGCACATGAACATTGCCGATTCCCCTGTAAGTCGGGTAATAACAACACTCATATAAAGAATAAGGTTTTTACAACCAAAAAAGAAGGTCGTTATGAATCGTTTTATTATGGCCAACAGTCAGCAATGTCTGGGTTGTCATGCTTGTGAAATCGCCTGTGTCATGGCTCACAATGATGAGCAACATGTCCTGAGCCAACACCATTTTCATCCCCGAATTACGGTTATCAAACATCAGCAGCAACGTAGTGCGGTGACCTGTCACCATTGCGAAGATGCGCCCTGCGCCCGTAGTTGCCCTAATGGCGCGATCAGCCATGTTGATGACAGCATTCAGGTCAATCAGCAAAAGTGTATTGGCTGTAAATCCTGCGTGGTAGCTTGTCCATTTGGTACGATGCAAATCGTCCTGACACCCGTCGCGGCAGGCAAAGTTAAAGCCACGGCGCATAAATGCGACCTTTGTGCAGGTCGCGAAAGCGGTCCTGCCTGTGTCGAGAATTGTCCGGCGGACGCTCTGCAACTGGTCACTGACGCCGCACTTTCCGGCATAGCGAAATCTCGCCGCCTGCGCACCGCACGTCAGGAGCATCAACCGTGGCATGCCAGTACTGGGGCACCAGAAATGCCGGCGATGAGTAAAGTCGAGCAAATGCAGGCAACCCCCGCGCGAGGCGAGCCGGATAAACTGGCGATTGAAGCGCGCAAAACTGGTTTTGATGAAATTTATCTGCCATTTCGCGCCGACCAGGCACAACGGGAAGCCTCGCGTTGCCTGAAGTGCGGCGAGCACAGCGTTTGTGAATGGACCTGCCCTCTGCATAACCACATTCCGCAGTGGATAGAGCTGGTGAAAGCCGGAAATATCGACGCCGCCGTCGAGCTTTCTCACCAGACCAACACCCTGCCAGAAATTACCGGACGCGTTTGCCCGCAAGACCGTCTGTGCGAAGGAGCCTGCACCATTCGCGATGAGCACGGAGCGGTAACTATCGGCAACATCGAACGCTACATTTCGGATCAGGCGTTGGCGAAAGGTTGGCGTCCTGACTTAAGCCATGTCACCAAAGTGGATAAGCGGGTGGCGATTATCGGTGCAGGTCCGGCAGGGCTAGCCTGTGCGGATGTTCTGATCCGCAATGGCGTGGAGGTGACGGTGTACGATCGCCATCCAGAAATCGGTGGCCTGCTCACCTTCGGCATTCCTTCTTTCAAACTGGATAAGTCCCTGCTGGCGCGTCGCCGGGAAATCTTCAGCGCGATGGGGATTCACTTCGAACTCAATTGTGAAGTGGGTAAAGATGTCTCTTTGGATTCGCTTTTGGAACAATACGACGCGGTCTTCGTTGGCGTAGGCACTTACCGTTCCATGAAAGCGGGTTTACCTAATGAAGATGCGCCGGGCGTTTATGACGCGCTGCCATTCCTCATCGCCAACACTAAACAGGTGATGGGACTTGAAGAGTTACCTGAAGAGCCGTTTATCAATACCGCCGGACTCAATGTCGTGGTACTGGGCGGTGGCGACACCGCGATGGACTGTGTGCGTACCGCGCTGCGCCATGGCGCGAGTAACGTCACCTGTGCCTATCGTCGTGATGAAGCTAACATGCCTGGCTCGAAGAAGGAGGTGAAGAACGCCCGCGAAGAGGGGGCAAACTTCGAATTTAACGTCCAGCCGGTGGCGCTTGAGCTGAATGAGCAAGGTCATGTTTGCGGAATTCGTTTCCTGCGTACGTGTCTTGGCGAGCCGGATGCCCAGGGGCGTCGGCGTCCGGTGCCGGTGGAAGGCAGTGAGTTTGTGATGCCAGCCGATGCGGTGATCATGGCATTTGGTTTTAATCCTCATGGTATGCCGTGGCTGGAGTCGCACGGTGTAACGGTGGATAAATGGGGCCGCATCGTAGCGGACGTTGAAAGCCAGTACCGTTACCAGACCACGAATCCGAAAATCTTCGCAGGTGGCGATGCCGTGCGTGGTGCGGATCTGGTGGTTACCGCAATGGCAGAAGGACGTCATGCGGCACAGGGGATCATTGACTGGCTGGGGGTAAAATCAGTCAAATCTCACTAATAGCCTGCGCAGACAAATCCGGCTTCACAGCGTAAGATAATTGTTCATTTCGCGCTGTGGAGTCGGTATGACGCAACAAATCACCCTCATTAAAGACAAAATTCTCTCCGATAACTATTTCACCCTGCACAACATTACTTACGATCTCACGCGAAAAGATGGCGAAGTTATCCGCCATAAACGTGAAGTTTATGATCGTGGTAATGGTGCGACGATCCTCCTGTACAACGCGAAGAAAAAGACCGTCGTTCTGATTCGTCAGTTCCGCGTCGCTACCTGGGTTAATGGCAATGACAGCGGGCAGCTGATTGAAACCTGCGCCGGGCTGCTGGATAACGACGAACCGGAAGTGTGTATTCGCAAAGAAGCGATTGAAGAGACGGGGTATGAAGTTGGCGAAGTGCGCAAATTATTTGAACTGTATATGTCGCCAGGCGGTGTGACTGAGCTAATCCACTTTTTTATCGCCGAATACAGTGACAGCCAGCGCGCTAATGCGGGCGGTGGTGTCGAAGATGAAGATATTGAAGTGCTCGAGCTGCCGTTCAGCCAGGCGCTGGAGATGATCAAAAGCGGCGAAATACGTGACGGTAAGACGGTGTTATTGCTTAACTATTTGCAAACATCACATTTAATGGACTGAAAAATAACAATAATATTTCGTTGTTTATTATTGGCTCAATCCGATAAATCCGATTGAGCCGCGCTACCTGCGCAACGAAGATACGACTTGTGCTGTTTGTTTGAACTTCTGGGGTCGTACCGTCCATGCGCTATCGCATTTTCCTTCTCTTTTTTTTCGCTTTGTTGCCGACGTCTTTGGTGTGGGCGGCACCAGCGCAACGGGCATTTTCCGACTGGCAGGTCACCTGTAATAATCAAAATTTCTGTGTGGCGCGCAATACGGGCAATCATAATGGACTGGTGATGACCCTGAGCCGCAGCGCCGGGGCGCATACCGATGCCGTTTTACGTATTGAGCGCGGCGGGTTGAAGTCGCCGGATGCGTCGGAAGGGGAGATAGCGCCACGGCTGCTGTTAGATGGCGAGCCGTTGGCGTTGAGTGGTAACACGTGGCGGATTTCACCATGGTTATTAGTAACCGATGATACGACAACCATCACCGCGTTTTTGCAGATGATTCAGGAAGGGAAAGCGATCACCTTACGCGACGGCGATCAGACCATTTCACTGAGTGGCTTAAAAGCAGCGTTGTTGTTTATTGATGCCCAGCAAAAGCGCCTCGGCAGTGAAACTGCGTGGATCAAGAAAGGGGACGAACCGCCGCTCAGTGTACCGCCAGCGCCTGCGCTAAAAGAGGTCGCGGTAGTGAACCCGACGCCGACCCCACTTTCTCGTGAAGAACGTAACGATTTGCTGGATTACGGTAACTGGCGGATGAATGGTCTGCGCTGTTCGCTTGATCCGTTGCGTCGTGAAGTGAGCGTTACGGCGCTGACCGACGATAAAGCATTAATGATGATTAGCTGTGAAGCAGGCGCGTATAACACCATTGATCTTGCGTGGATTGTGTCGCGTAAAAAGCCACTGGCTTCGCGCCCGGTACGGTTGCGTTTGCCGTTCAACAACGGTCAGGAGACCAATGAACTGGAACTGATGAACGCAACATTCGATGAAAAATCGCGTGAACTGGTGACCTTAGCAAAAGGGCGCGGATTAAGCGATTGTGGCATTCAGGCGCGCTGGCGCTTTGACGGTCAGCGTTTTCGCCTGGTGCGTTACGCCGCAGAACCCACCTGTGATAACTGGCATGGGCCAGACGCCTGGCCCACGTTGTGGATCACCCGTTAAACATAATAGCGGGAACATGTCAGCCTGATAAGACGCGTCAGGCCGGATAAGACGCGTCAGCGTCGCATCCGGCAATCAGCATCCGGCAATCAGCATCCGGCAATCACCATCAGGCACCTTTCACTCCCAGTACCTTATGCGCTTTTGCCACAATATTCTCGGCGGTAAAGCCAAAGAACGGGAACAGCTTATCCGCAGGAGCAGATTCCCCATAACCCGTCATCCCGACAATTGCCCCTTTCAGACCAACATATTTGTACCAGTAATCGGCGATGCCTGCTTCCACCGCCACGCGAGCCGCAACGTTAGAAGGCAACACCGACTCACGATATTCCTCATCCTGGGCGTCGAAAATATCGGTCGAGGGCAGGGAAACAACGCGTACATTGCGACCTTCTCCCGCTAATTTCTCTGCCGCTTGCAGGGTGATTTCCATCTCTGAACCAGTGGCAATCAAAATAATATCCGGCTTGCCGCCGCTGTCTTTCAACACATAACCACCGCGGGCAATCTCTTTTACCTGATCTGGCGTACGTTCCACCTGGGCCAGATTCTGCCTTGAGAGGATAAGCGCCGTCGGCCCGTTGTGACGCTCGACCGCCAGCTTCCAGCCCACCGCAGCTTCCACCTGATCACACGGTCGCCAGGTGCTAAAATTCGGCGTCAGGCGCAGACTGGCCAGTTGCTCAACGGCCTGGTGCGTCGGACCATCTTCCCCTAAGCCAATAGAGTCGTGGGTATAAACCATAATCTGCCGCGCTTTCATCAGTGCCGCCATCCGCGCGGCGTTACGGGCGTATTCAACAAACATCAGGAACGTCGCGGTATACGGCACGAAGCCGCCGTGGTGCGCAATGCCATTGGCGATAGCGGTCATACCAAATTCACGCACCCCGTAGTGAATATAGTTGCCCGCCGGATCTTCCTTCAGCGACACAGAACCTTTCCAGATGGTGAGGTTGCTGGGAGCCAGATCCGCCGAACCGCCGAGCAACTCAGGCAGCATGGGCCCGTAAGCGTTAAGCGTATTTTGCGAAGCCTTACGGGTCGCGATTTTCGCCGGATTCGCCTGCAACTCATTGATATATTTCTGCGTCGTTTTTTCCCAGTCTTTTGGTAAACCACCGCTCATCCGGCGAGTAAACTCTTCTGCCAGTTGCGGATGAGCCTTTTTATACGCGGCAAACTTCTCATTCCAGCTCTGCTGTGCTTTTTCGCCTTTTTCGCGAGCGTCCCAGGCGTGATAAATCTCTTTGGGGATCTCAAATGGCGGATGATGCCAGCCCAGTTTCTGTCGAGCCAGCGCCACCTCTTCTTCACCCAGCGGTGCGCCGTGCGCCTCTTCTTTACCTGCTTTATTCGGTGAACCAAAGCCAATCACCGTACGGCAGATAATCAGCGATGGCTTATCTTTTACGCTTTGCGCTTCAAGAATCGCTTCCTTCACCGCCTGCGGATCGTGACCGTCGATTTCATGGATCACATGCCAGTGATAGGCTTCAAAACGTTTTGCCGTATCGTCGGTAAACCAGCCTTCGGTTTCACCGTCGATGGAAATACCATTGTGATCGTAAAAACCAATCAGCTTGCCCAGCCCCAGCGTGCCCGCCAGCGAACAGACTTCGTGAGAAATACCTTCCATCAGGCAGCCGTCACCCATAAACACATAGGTGAAGTGATCGACAATTTCATGATCCGGCTGGTTAAACTGCGCCGCCAGTGTACGTTCTGCTATCGCCAGTCCGACCGCGTTCGCCAAACCTTGTCCAAGTGGACCGGTGGTGGTTTCAACACCAGGCGTATAGCCAATCTCCGGGTGACCAGGGGTTTTCGAATGCAACTGACGGAAGTTCTTCAGCTCTTCCAGCGGCAGGTCGTAACCGGTCAGATGAAGCAAACTGTAGAGCAGCATCGACGCGTGACCGTTGGAGAGAATAAAGCGGTCGCGATCATACCAGGTTGGATCGGTGGGGTTATGTTTAAGAAAATCGTTCCACAGCACTTCGGCAATATCAGCCATGCCCATCGGCGCGCCGGGATGACCAGAATTGGCTTTTTGTACCGCATCCATACTGAGCGCGCGAATCGCATTGGCAAGGTCTTTTCGGGACATATAACACTCCGTGGCTGGTTTATAGTTTGACGGCAAGAAGATCTTCCAGTTTGCGTTGATCAACGGCGAACAGGCGGATGCCTTCAGAGAGTTTTTCTACCGCCATTGCATCCTGATTGTGCTCCCAACGGAACTCCGCTTCGCTCATCGGGGCTGGGCGTGGGAACGTCTGAGAAGGCGGGATTAATTTACGCACTACTGGAGAAACTTTTTCCTGCAGCTCCTTCAGCAAATTCGGCGCAATAGTCAGTCGATCACAGCCGGTTAAGGCGAGGATTTGTTCGGTGCGACGGAAGCTCGCGCCCATTACAATGGTTTCGTAGTGGTGTTGCTTATAGTAGTCGTAGATATTGCGCACTGACTTAACGCCCGGATCTTCTTCCACCACATACGGGTCCATCGGCTTACGCGCCTGATACCAGTCATAAATACGCCCGACAAACGGCGAAATCAGAAAAACGCCTGCTTCTGCACAGGCCCGCGCCTGAGCAAAAGAAAACAGTAGCGTCAGGTTGCAGTTAATACCTTCTTTTTCCAGTTCTTCTGCCGCGCGAATTCCTTCCCAGGTTGAAGCCAGCTTGATCAGAATACGTGATTTCTCAACGCCTTGTTGCTGATACAAGTCCACCAAATGGCGCGCCTTCTCAATACTTTTTTCTTTATCAAAAGAGAGGCGTGCATCAACTTCTGTTGACACGCGACCGGGTACGATTTTGAGAATTTCAGTACCGAAATTGACCGCCAGTTTGTCACATGCAGCGACCACCTGTTGTTCCTGGGTCTTGCCATTTTTTTTACCCCAGGCGATAGCATCGTCTATTAAATGCTCATATTGTGATAATCCGGCAGCCTTGAGTAACAGCGAAGGATTGGTGGTGGCATCCTGGGGATGATAATGGCGAATGGACTCAATATCGCCGCTGTCTGCCACGACAGTGGTGAACTGTTTGATGCCGTCTAACTCGTTCATAGGAAATACTCCTTGAAAAGTAAAGTGTTAGATGAGTGCGTTAATTCACACTTCTGAGAAATTTCGCTAAACGCATCAAAAAAGCATAGCAGACAGGCATGGTATTGCTGGATTAAGCAGGTAACATCAGTGTTATAGGATTATTACCAAAACATTATGTTAATGGTGAGAGTTTGGACTTGCTCAAAGTCTGTAGGCTCCGGCAAGGTAATAATGTGCGCCACGTTGTGGGCAAGGCTGTTGCTCACACACTTTATTTGTGAACGTTACGTGAAAGGAACAACCAAATGGATGACCAGTTAAAACAAAGTGCACTTGATTTCCATGAATTTCCAGTTCCAGGGAAAATCCAGGTTTCTCCAACCAAGCCTCTGGCAACGCAGCGCGATCTGGCGCTGGCCTACTCACCAGGCGTTGCCGCACCTTGTCTTGAAATCGAAAAAGACCCGTTAAAAGCCTACAAATATACCGCTCGTGGTAACCTGGTGGCGGTGATCTCTAACGGTACGGCGGTGCTGGGGTTAGGCAACATTGGCGCGCTGGCAGGCAAACCGGTGATGGAAGGCAAGGGCGTTCTGTTTAAGAAATTCGCCGGGATTGATGTATTTGACATTGAAGTTGATGAACTTGACCCGGACAAATTTATTGAAGTCGTCGCTGCGCTCGAACCGACCTTCGGCGGCATCAACCTCGAAGACATTAAAGCGCCAGAATGTTTCTATATTGAACAGAAACTGCGCGAGCGGATGAATATTCCAGTATTCCACGACGATCAGCACGGCACGGCAATTATCAGCACTGCAGCCATCCTCAACGGATTGCGCGTGGTGGAGAAAAACATCTCCGACGTGCGAATGGTGGTTTCCGGCGCGGGTGCAGCAGCAATTGCCTGTATGAACCTGCTGGTGGCGCTGGGGCTGCAAAAACATAACATCGTGGTTTGTGATTCAAAAGGCGTTATCTATCAGGGCCGTGAGCCAAATATGGCGGAAACCAAAGCCGCATATGCGGTGGTGGATGACGGCAAACGTACCCTCGATGATGTAATTGAAGGCGCGGATATTTTCCTGGGCTGTTCCGGCCCGAAAGTGCTGACCCAGGAAATGGTTAAGAAAATGGCTCGTGCGCCGATGATCCTGGCGCTTGCGAACCCGGAACCAGAAATTCTGCCGCCGCTGGCGAAAGAAGTGCGTCCGGATGCCATCATCTGTACCGGCCGTTCCGACTACCCGAACCAGGTTAATAACGTGCTTTGCTTCCCGTTCATCTTCCGTGGCGCGCTGGACGTTGGCGCAACCGCCATCAACGAAGAGATGAAACTGGCGGCGGTACGCGCGATTGCAGAACTGGCCCATGCGGAACAGAGCGAAGTCGTTGCTTCGGCGTATGGCGATCAAGATCTGAGCTTCGGCCCGGAATACATCATTCCAAAACCGTTTGATCCGCGTTTGATCGTTAAGATCGCTCCTGCGGTCGCTAAAGCGGCGATGGAGTCGGGCGTGGCGACGCGTCCGATTGCTGATTTCGACGTCTACATCGACAAGCTGACTGAGTTCGTTTACAAAACCAACCTGTTTATGAAGCCGATTTTCTCCCAGGCCCGCAAAGCGCCGAAGCGCGTTGTTTTGCCGGAAGGGGAAGAGGCTCGCGTTCTGCATGCTACTCAGGAACTGGTGACGCTGGGACTGGCGAAACCGATCCTTATCGGTCGTCCGAACGTGATCGAAATGCGCATTCAAAAACTGGGCTTGCAGATCAAAGCGGGCGTTGATTTTGAGATCGTCAATAACGAATCCGATCCGCGTTTTAAAGAATACTGGACCGAATACTTCCAGATCATGAAGCGCCGTGGTGTAACTCAGGAGCAGGCGCAGCGGGCACTGATCAGTAACCCGACAGTGATCGGCGCGATCATGGTTCAGCGTGGCGAAGCCGATGCAATGATTTGCGGTACGGTGGGCGATTATCATGAACACTTCAGCGTGGTGAAAAATGTCTTTGGTTATCGCGATGGCGTTCACACCGCAGGCGCAATGAACGCGCTGCTATTGCCGAGTGGTAACACTTTTATTGCCGATACCTACGTCAATGACGAGCCAGACGCAGAAGAGCTGGCGGAGATCACCTTGATGGCGGCAGAAACTGTTCGTCGTTTTGGTATTGAGCCGCGTGTGGCTCTGTTGTCGCACTCCAACTTTGGTTCTTCTGACTGCCCGTCGTCGAGCAAAATGCGTCAAGCGCTGGAACTGATCAGAGAGCGTGCGCCAGAACTGATGATTGATGGTGAAATGCACGGCGATGCAGCGCTGGTGGAAGCGATTCGCAGCGATCGAATGCCGGACAGTCCTTTGAAAGGTTCTGCCAATATTCTGGTGATGCCGAACATGGAAGCTGCCCGTATTAGTTACAACTTACTGCGTGTTTCCAGCTCGGAAGGTGTGACTGTCGGTCCGGTGCTGATGGGTGTGGCGAAACCGGTTCACGTGTTAACACCAATCGCATCCGTACGTCGTATCGTCAACATGGTGGCGCTGGCCGTGGTTGAAGCGCAAACCCAACCGCTGTAATTCATTCTTAACTCTCACGCTTACCCTGAATATTCAGGGTAAGCGGTTTTACTGTAATATATTAGTAAAGCTTATTACTAAGTTTTCGAATAATAAAAAAAGCAGCATATAAACTATCTCGATATCATTTTATTTATATTCATGCGTTGCATATGAAAGTTTATGCATCACAGTAAATATCTCTCCATTCTTAGTGATCTACCTCACCTTTTAAACGCGCTTGCCGAATTTTGTTATTTACTCTGACGAAAAATTGTCACGATACACGAAAGTTTTTCACAGGCGGCGACTCATGGATAAAGAACGCATCATTCAGGAATTTGTGCCCGGCAAACAGGTCACACTGGCGCATCTCATCGCGCATCCCGGCGAGGAACTGGCGAAGAAAATCGGCGTTCCGGATGCGGGCGCAATTGGCATTATGACGCTAACTCCCGGCGAAACGGCGATGATCGCCGGTGATTTAGCGCTGAAAGCCGCCGATGTGCATATCGGTTTTCTCGACCGTTTTAGCGGCGCACTGGTGATTTATGGTTCGGTGGGCGCAGTAGAAGAAGCGTTATCACAAACCGTCAGCGGTTTAGGTCGCTTATTAAATTATACGCTGTGTGAAATGACCAAAAGTTAATACGAGGCATTCATGAAACGAATTGCGTTTGTGGGTGCCGTCGGGGCAGGAAAAACAACGTTATTTAATGCATTACAGGGGAATTATACCCTCGCAAGAAAAACACAGGCCGTGGAATTTAATGATAAGGGTGATATTGATACGCCGGGTGAATATTTTAGCCATCCCCGCTGGTATCACGCCTTAATTACCACGCTACAGGATGTGGACATGCTGATTTATGTCCACGGCGCGAATGACCCGGAAAGCCGATTGCCTGCCGGGTTGCTGGATATTGGTGCCAGCAAACGGCAAATCGCCGTCATCAGTAAAACGGACATGCCGGATGCTGACGTCGCAGCAACGCGAAAGTTATTGCTTGAAACTGGTTTTGAAGAGCCGATTTTCGAGCTAAACAGCCACGACCCGCAAAGCGTGCAGCAACTGGTGGATTATCTGGCATCTCTCACCGAACAGGAGGAAGCAGGTGAAAAAACTCATCACAGCGAATGATATTCGTGAAGCACATGCGCGCGGCGAACAGGCAATGTCCGTGGTTCTGCGCGCCAGCATTATTACCCCGGAAGCCCGTGAAGTGGCGGATCTGTTGGGTTTTACCATCACCGAATGTGATGAATCGACTGCGGTAACGACGTCCGTTCCCGCCAGCGTGCCAGCCGATAAAACCGAAAGCCAGCGCATCCGCGAAACCATCATCGCCCAGCTACCGGAAGGCCAGTTTACCGAAAGCCTGGTCGCGCAGCTGATGGAAAAAGTGATGAAGGAAAAACAGTCGCTGGAGCAGGGGGCAATGCAGCCGAGTTTTAAATCGGTGACCGGCAAAGGCGGCATCAAAGTTATTGATGGCAGCAGCGTGAAGTTTGGTCGTTTCGATGGCGCGGAACCGCACTGCGTAGGCTTGACTGATCTCGTGACCGGAGACGACGGCAGCAGCATGGCCGCCGGTTTTATGCAGTGGGAGAACGCCTTCTTCCCGTGGACCCTGAACTACGACGAAATCGACATGGTACTGGAAGGGGAGCTTCATGTTCGCCATGAAGGCGAAACCATGATCGCTAAAGCAGGCGACGTGATGTTTATCCCGAAAGGTTCCAGCATCGAATTTGGTACGACATCCAGCGTGAAATTCCTGTATGTCGCCTGGCCGGCTAACTGGCAATCCCTATGAAAGATTTCATCACCGAAGCATGGCTAAGAGCGAACCATACGCTCAGCGAAGGCGCAGAGATCCATCTCCCTGCGGACAGTCGCCTGACGCCCTCTGCCCGGGAGTTACTGGAAAGCCGCCATCTGCGCATCAAGTTTATTGACGAGCAGGGCCGCCTGTTTGTTGACGATGAACAGCAGCAGCTACAGCCCGTTCACGTGCTGACCAGTAGTGATGAACATCCGCAGGCGTGCTGCGAACTGTGTCACCAGCCAGTGGCGAAAAAGCCGGACACGCTGACTCACCTGTCGGCGGAAAAAATGGTCGCCAAAAGCGATCCGCGCCTGGGTTTTCGCGCTGTTCTCGACAGCACCATTGCGCTGGTAGTGTGGCTGCAAATTGAACTGACAGAACCGTGGCAGCCGTGGCTGGCGGATATCCGTTCGCGTCTTGGCAACATTATGCGTGCCGATGTGTTGGGCGAACCGCTGGGCTGCCAGGCGATTGTCGGGTTTTCTGACGAAGATCTGCATCGACTTTCTCACCAGCCACTACGTTATCTCGACCACGATCATCTGGTGCCGGAAGCCAGCCACGGACGTGATGCGGCGTTGCTGAATCTGCTACGCACCAAAGTGCGGGAAACCGAAACCGTCGCGGCGCAGGTGTTTATTACCCGTAGTTTTGAAGTATTACGCCCGGACATCTTGCAGGCGCTGAACCGCCTTTCCAGCACGGTTTACGTGATGATGATTTTGAGCGTAACGAAGCAGCCGCTAACGGTGAAGCAGATCCAACAACGACTGGGGGAAACGCAATGATTATTGAACGTTGTCGTGAACTGGCGTTGCGAGCGCCCGCCAGAGTGGTATTTCCGGATGCGTTAGATCAACGTGTGCTGAAAGCTGCGCAATATTTACATCAACAAGGTCTGGCAACGCCCATTCTGGTCGCCAATCCGTTTGAACTTCGTCAGTTTGCGCTCAGTCACGGCGTGGCGATGGACGGGCTACTGGTGATTGATCCTCATAGCAACCTCGCAATGCGGGAAGAATTTGCTGACCGCTGGCAGGCCCGTGCGGGAGATAAAACGCCGTCGGATGCGCTGGAAAAACTTACCGATCCACTGATGTTCGCTGCCGCAATGGTCAGCGCTGGTAAAGCGGATGTCTGTATCGCGGGCAACCTCTCTTCAACGGCAAATGTACTACGTGCCGGATTACGCGTTATCGGCGTGCAGCCTGGCTGTAAAACGCTCTCCTCCATTTTCCTGATGCTGCCACAGTACAGCGGTCCAGCGATGGGCTTTGCCGATTGCAGCGTAGTGCCACAGCCGACGGCGGCACAACTGGCGGATATCGCGCTTGCCAGCGCCGAAACCTGGCGAGCCATCACTGGAGAAGAGCCGCGCGTGGCGATGTTGTCGTTTTCCAGTAACGGCAGCGCCCGTCACCCCTGCGTTGCCAACGTGCAGCAAGCGACAGAAATCGTCCGTGAGCGCGCGCCGCAGCTGGTCGTCGATGGCGAGTTGCAGTTTGACGCCGCCTTTGTGCCGGAAGTGGCGGCGCAAAAAGCGCCAGCCAGCCCGCTACAGGGCAAAGCCAATGTGATGGTTTTTCCGTCGCTGGAGGCGGGAAATATTGGCTACAAAATCGCACAACGACTTGGCGGATATCGTGCCGTCGGGCCATTGATACAAGGACTTGCCGCGCCGATGCACGATCTCTCTCGTGGTTGTAGCGTGCAGGAAATTATCGAGCTGGCGCTGGTGGCAGCTGTGCCGCGTCAGACAAAAGTGAACCGCGAAAGCAGTTTACAAACACTGGTTGAATGAACGGTCCCGTTCTGGACCCCTATAAAGAGGAAAACACAATGGAAGCATTAGGAATGATCGAAACCCGGGGCCTGGTTGCACTGATTGAGGCTTCTGATGCGATGGTGAAAGCTGCGCGCGTCAAACTGGTCGGCGTGAAGCAGATTGGCGGCGGCCTGTGTACTGCCATGGTTCGCGGTGATGTTGCAGCCTGTAAAGCCGCGACCGATGCCGGTGCCGCAGCGGCACAGCGTATCGGTGAACTGGTATCCGTACATGTTATTCCGCGTCCGCACGGCGATCTGGAAGAGGTCTTCCCGATCGGCCTGAAAGGCGATAGCAGCAACCTGTAATCACCCTGTGTGACGTCGATCCGGGCGTCACGCTCTCTCCTTTTTCTTTTACCTTCCGCGGAGGGTAGGGGGAGTGTTTACCTGAAATACGCCACGGAGGCGGGTATGAAACTGGCAGTCGTCACAGGACAAATTGTTTGTACCGTACGCCATCACGGACTGGCGCATGACAAATTGCTGATGGTGGAAATGATTGATCCACAAGGTAATCCTGATGGGCAATGTGCTGTCGCCATCGACAATATTGGCGCGGGAACCGGGGAGTGGGTGTTGCTGGTGAGTGGCAGTTCCGCCCGCCAGGCGCATAAAAGCGAAACGTCACCGGTCGATCTGTGCGTGATTGGCATCGTCGATGAGGTGGTGTCTGGCGGTCAGGTAATTTTCCACAAATAAGGCAGAACATCATGAATCAACAGGATATTGAACAGGTGGTGAAAGCGGTACTGCTGAAAATGCAAAGCAGTGACACGTCGCCCGCCGCCGTTCATGAGATGGGCGTTTTTGCTTCCCTGGATGACGCCGTTGCGGCGGCCAAAATTGCCCAGCAAGGGTTAAAAAGCGTGGCAATGCGCCAGTTAGCCATTGCTGCTATTCGTGAAGCAGGCGAAAAACACGCCAGAGATTTAGCAGAACTTGCCGTCAGTGAAACGGGTATGGGCCGCGTAGAAGATAAATTTGCCAAAAACGTCGCTCAGGCACGCGGTACGCCAGGCGTTGAGTGCCTCTCTCCACAGGTGCTGACCGGTGACAACGGCCTGACTTTAATTGAAAACGCGCCCTGGGGCGTGGTGGCTTCGGTGACGCCTTCCACTAACCCGGCGGCAACCGTAATTAATAACGCCATCAGCCTGATTGCCGCGGGCAACAGCGTCATTTTTGCCCCGCATCCGGCGGCGAAAAAAGTCTCCCAGCGGGCGATTACGCTGCTCAACCAGGCGATTGTTGCCGCAGGCGGGCCGGAAAACTTACTGGTTACCGTGGCAAACCCGGATATCGAAACCGCGCAACGCTTGTTCAAGTTTCCGGGCATCGGCCTGCTGGTGGTGACCGGCGGCGAAGCGGTAGTAGAAGCGGCGCGTAAACACACCAATAAACGTCTGATTGCCGCAGGTGCCGGTAATCCGCCTGTGGTGGTGGATGAAACCGCCGACCTCGCCCGTGCCGCTCAGTCCATCGTCAAAGGCGCTTCTTTCGATAACAACATCATTTGTGCCGATGAAAAGGTGCTGATTGTTGTTGATAGCGTAGCCGATGAACTAATGCGTCTGATGGAAGGCCAGCATGCGGTGAAACTGACCGCAGAACAGGCACAGCAGTTACAACCGGTGTTGCTGAAAAATATCGATGAGCGCGGAAAAGGCACCGTCAGCCGTGACTGGGTGGGTCGCGATGCGGCGAAAATCGCGGCGGCAATCGGCCTGAACGTGCCGCAAGAAACGCGCTTGCTGTTTGTAGAAACCCCCGCAGAACATCCGTTTGCCGTGACCGAACTGATGATGCCAGTGCTGCCGGTCGTGCGCGTCGCCAACGTGGCGGATGCCATTGCGCTGGCGGTGAAACTGGAAGGCGGTTGCCACCACACGGCGGCAATGCACTCGCGCAATATCGAGAACATGAACCAAATGGCGAACGCCATTGATACCAGTATTTTCGTTAAGAACGGACCGTGCATTGCCGGGCTGGGGCTGGGCGGGGAAGGCTGGACCACGATGACCATCACGACGCCAACCGGTGAAGGGGTAACCAGCGCGCGTACTTTTGTCCGTCTGCGTCGCTGTGTATTAGTCGATGCGTTTCGCATTGTTTAAGGAGTAACCGATGGCGCACGACGAACAATGGCTTACCCCGCGGCTGCAAACGGCGGCAACGCTGTGTAACCAGACGCCCGCCGCGTCGGAATCTCCGCTGTGGTTGGGGGTGGATCTGGGCACCTGCGATGTGGTGTCGATGGTTGTCGACGGCGACGGTCAGCCGGTGGCGGTATGCCTCGACTGGGCCGATGTGGTCCGCGACGGCATCGTCTGGGATTTCTTCGGTGCTGTCACCATTGTTCGTCGCCATCTCGATACCCTTGAGCAGCAATTTGGTCGCCGTTTTAGCCATGCGGCGACCTCATTTCCTCCTGGTACGGACCCGCGTATTTCCATCAACGTGCTGGAGTCTGCCGGGCTGGAAGTGAGCCATGTGCTGGATGAGCCAACCGCAGTCGCGGATCTACTGCAACTGGACAACGCCGGTGTAGTGGATATTGGCGGCGGCACTACCGGAATTGCCATCGTGAAAAAGGGCAAGGTGACTTATTCAGCGGATGAAGCGACCGGCGGACATCACATTTCTCTGACTCTCGCCGGAAATCGCCGTATTTCGCTGGAAGAGGCAGAGCAGTACAAGCGCGGTCACGGTGACGAGATTTGGCCTGCGGTGAAGCCGGTGTACGAAAAAATGGCGGACATTGTTGCCCGGCATATTGAAGGGCAGGGCATTACTGATTTATGGCTGGCGGGCGGTTCCTGTATGCAACCGGGCGTGGCGGAGCTGTTTCGCAAACAATTCCCGGCGTTACAGGTGTATTTACCGCAGCACAGTTTGTTTATGACCCCGCTGGCGATCGCCAGTAGCGGGCGAGAGAAAGCGGAGGGGATCTATGCAAAATGAATTGCAGACCGCGCTCTTTCAGGCGTTCGATACCCTGAATCTGCAACGGGTAAAAACATTTAGCGTTCCACCGGTGACGCTTTGCGGTCCGGGCGCGGTGAGCAGTTGCGGACAGCAAGCACAAACGCGTGGGCTGAAACATCTGTTCGTGATGGCAGACAGCTTTTTGCATCAGGCGGGGATGACCGCTGGGCTGACGCGTAGCCTGGCTGTTAAAGGCATCGCCATGACGCTCTGGCCATGTCCGGTGGGCGAACCGTGCATCAACGACGTGTGTGCCGCCGTGGCGCAGTTGCGTGAATCAGGCTGTGACGGGGTGATCGCGTTTGGCGGTGGCTCGGTGCTGGATGCGGCAAAAGCCGTTGCGTTGCTGGTGACGAACCCCGACAGCACGCTGGCAGAAATGTCAGAAACCAGCGTTCTGCAACCGCGTCTGCCGCTGATTGCCATTCCAACTACCGCCGGAACCGGCTCTGAAACCACCAATGTAACGGTGATTATCGACGCGGTGAGCGGGCGCAAGCAGGTGTTAGCACATGCCTCGTTGATGCCGGATGTGGCGATTCTCGACGCCGCGCTGACCGAAGGTGTGCCGTCGCATGTCACGGCAATGACAGGTATCGACGCGTTAACTCATGCCATTGAAGCGTACAGCGCGCTGAACGCTACACCGTTTACAGACAGCCTGGCGATTGGTGCCATTGCGATGATTGGCAAATCACTGCCGAAAGCGGTGGGCTACGGTCACGACCTTGCCGCGCGCGAGAGCATGTTGCTGGCTTCATGTATGGCGGGGATGGCGTTTTCCAGTGCCGGACTTGGGGTATGTCACGCGATGGCGCATCAGCCGGGGGCGGCGCTGCATATTCCGCACGGACTGGCGAACGCCATGCTGCTGCCCACGGTGATGGAGTTTAACCGGATGGTCTGTCGCGAACGGTTTAGTCAGATTGGTCGGGCGCTGCGAACTAAAAAATCCGACGATCGTGACGCTATTAACGCGGTAAGTGAGCTGATTGCGGAAGTCGGGATTGGTAAACGACTGGGCGATGTTGGTGCGGCATCTGCGCATTACGGCGCATGGGCGCAGGCCGCGCTGGAAGATATTTGTCTGCGCAGCAACCCGCGTACCGCCAGCCTGGAGCAGATTGTCGGCTTGTACGCAGCGGCGCAATAAATGCCGGATGCGACGCTTGCCGCGTCTTATCCGACCTGGGGGATTGCACATGTAGGGCGGATAAGGCGTTCACGCCGCATCCGCCAATGGCGCGGTGCAAGTGCCGGATGCGACGCTTGTCGCGTCTTATCCGACCTGGGGGATTACACATGTAGGGCGGATAAGGCGTTCACGCCGCATCCGGCAATTAATTACAACTAACAGGGAGTAAAGGCGATGGGAATTAACGAAATCATCATGTACATCATGATGTTCTTTATGCTGATAGCTGCCGTGGACAGGATCCTGTCGCAGTTCGGCGGTTCTGCTCGTTTCCTCGGTAAGTTCGGTAAAAGTATCGAAGGATCCGGCGGCCAGTTCGAAGAAGGCTTTATGGCAATGGGCGCACTGGGCCTGGCGATGGTCGGTATGACCGCGCTGGCACCGGTACTGGCTCACGTACTCGGGCCGGTAATTATCCCGGTTTACGAAATGCTCGGCGCAAACCCGTCAATGTTCGCCGGAACGCTGCTGGCGTGCGATATGGGCGGCTTCTTCCTCGCCAAAGAGCTGGCGGGCGGCGACGTAGCAGCGTGGCTATACTCTGGGTTAATTCTCGGGTCGATGATGGGGCCAACGATTGTGTTTTCCATTCCGGTGGCGCTCGGCATTATCGAACCTTCTGACCGTCGTTATCTGGCGCTCGGCGTGCTGGCGGGCATTGTGACCATTCCAATTGGCTGTATTGCCGGTGGTCTGGTGGCTATGTATTCAGGTGTGCAGATCAACGGTCAGCCAGTGGAATTCACGTTTGCCCTGATCCTGATGAACATGATCCCGGTACTTATCGTCGCGGTACTGGTGGCGCTAGGGCTGAAATTCATCCCGGAAAAAATGATCAACGGCTTCCAGATCTTCGCCAAATTCCTCGTTGCATTGATCACTCTCGGTCTTGCCGCTGCGGTAGTGAAATTCCTGCTCGGTTGGGAACTGATCCCCGGTCTGGATCCGATCTTCATGGCTCCAGGCGACAAACCCGGTGAAGTGATGCGCGCCATTGAAGTTATCGGTTCTATCTCCTGCGTTCTGTTAGGGGCGTATCCGATGGTGCTGCTGCTGACACGCTGGTTTGAAAAACCGCTGATGAGCGTCGGTAAAGTGCTGAATATGAACAATATCGCGGCAGCTGGCATGGTGGCAACGCTTGCTAACAACATCCCGATGTTCGGCATGATGAAGCAGATGGATACCCGCGGCAAAGTGATCAACTGTGCCTTCGCCGTTTCCGCTGCTTTCGCCCTGGGTGACCACTTAGGCTTCGCCGCTGCCAACATGAACGCCATGATCTTCCCGATGATTGTCGGCAAGTTGATCGGCGGCGTAACGGCGATTGGCGTGGCGATGATGCTGGTGCCAAAAGAAGACGCGACCGCGGCTAAAACCGAAGCGGAGGCACAATCGTGAACACTCGCCAGCTACTGAGCGTCGGTATCGATATCGGCACTACCACCACCCAGGTGATCTTCTCCCACCTGGAGCTGGTTAACCGTGCGGCGGTGTCGCAGGTGCCGCGCTACGAATTCATCAAACGCGAAATTAGCTGGCAAAGCCCGGTGTTCTTTACCCCTGTCGATAAACTGGGCGGTTTAAAAGAAGCGGAACTGAAAACCTTAATCCTCGAGCAATATCAGGCTGCGGGCATTGCGCCGGAAAGCGTTGATTCTGGTGCCATCATCATCACCGGTGAAAGCGCGAAAACCCGTAATGCTCGCCCGGCGGTGATGACGCTCTCCCAGTCGCTGGGCGATTTTGTCGTCGCCAGCGCCGGGCCGCATCTCGAATCCGTGATCGCCGGTCACGGTGCCGGGGCGCAAACCCTTTCTGAACAACGGTTATGTCGGGTACTGAATATCGATATCGGCGGTGGCACCGCGAACTACGCTTTGTTCGATGCCGGAAAAATCAGCGGCACTGCCTGCCTTAACGTCGGCGGTCGCCTGCTGGAAACCGACAGCCAGGGGCGCGTGGTTTACGCTCATAAACCGGGGCAGATGATAGTGGATGAGTGCTTCGGTGCAGGCACTGACGCCCGTTCGCTGACCGGCGCGCAGCTGGTGCAGGTTACCCGCCGGATGGCAGAGCTGATTGTCGAAGTGATTGACGGAACGCTCTCGCCGCTCGCGCAGGCATTAATGCAAACCGGTTTGCTGCCCGCAGGTGTTACGCCCGAAATCATTACGCTTTCTGGCGGCGTGGGCGAATGTTATCGCCACCAGCCCGCCGACCCGTTCTGTTTTGCCGATATCGGCCCGCTTCTGGCAACGGCGCTGCATGAGCATTCTCGTCTGCGTGAGATGAACGTGCAGTTTCCGGCGCAAACCGTGCGCGCCACGGTGATTGGCGCGGGTGCACATACCCTTTCGCTCTCTGGCAGCACAATCTGGCTGGAGGGCGTACAACTGCCGCTGCGCAATTTGCCGGTGGCGATCCCAATTGATGAAACGGATCTGGTGAGTGCCTGGCAACAGGCGCTGATTCAGCTGGATCTTTGCCCCAAAACTGACGCGTACGTGCTGGCGCTTCCCGCCTCGCTGCCTGTGCGTTACGCCGCGGTACTGACGGTCATCAACGCGCTGGTCGATTTCGTCACGCGTTTTCCGAATCCGCATCCCCTGCTGGTGGTGGCCGGGCAGGACTTTGGTAAAGCTCTGGGCATGTTGTTGCGCCCACAGCTACAACAACTCCCGTTGGCAGTCATTGACGAAGTGATTGTCCGCGCGGGGGACTATATCGACATTGGTACGCCTCTTTTTGGCGGATCGGTTGTGCCGGTGACGGTGAAATCACTCGCATTTCCTTCCTGAATACGGTAGTTATCAGGCGTGGCGCTGGGTGGTGGGGTGTTAGCGGGATTATATCCGGCTGTGTATCCGGTGAAAGTGAATGGTCTGGCAGGATGAAATTAACGCTTTTGTGGCGAAAATGTTTTGGTGTGTTTTAGCACAACCCTGAAGAAAGAATAAAAATAAAAAAGGAAAAAACCAAAACCAGAAAAAGAAGAGAACCGGAAAGAGAAGAAAAAGAGAAAATAAAAAAATAAAAAACAAAAAAAGAAAGAACACTTAGATTTTCGCGTGTTTTTCGGGAGGTGCGCAAGCCTGTTCATCTTACCACGCAATAAATTTGCCCTTACAAAATAACAAGTTATATCCTATACCACTTTTTTCGATAAGTATAACCAGAAAAAATCATTATCAAGGTTGTGTGATTTTTGTTCGATTATAAGTTGTGCTAATTATGGTTTGATGAGTATTAATGGATTTAATAATGATGGCATAAAAACCCGTCGCGGGGCCGGGCTTCGTTTGATGGCGGGTTTTCGTTACCCGTTCACATGAATATCCATCCCGGCGCGTCCGTGCTGCGTGATGGTTATCAGGCCATCTTCTTTGAGTTGTTTTAGCAGGCCCAGGAAAGTATTGCGGCCCGGTGCACCAATAGGCCAGATCGCCTTAATCAGTCCGGCATGATTAACGCCATGTAGCGGCGCGTTTGCCTTCAGATAATCCAGTACAGTGTCAGCCTTAAAGCGTACAGGCTTTTTAAACTCCCTGTTTGTACCAGCTACGACCGCTTTTTTCGCCTTGCCTACGTCCTGCGAGGCTTTTGTACTGATTGCCATCAGGTGTGCTTCCAGTTCCCGGATCTGCGCGTCCTTGTCTGCAATGATGCCTTTCAGTTCTGCGATCCTGGCGTCCAGTTCTTCCACTGCCTCGCTAACTTCCCCAGCGTACAGGAAGCCGATAACCCCACGCCCGCAATTAAGCTCATTCACGACCTTTACAAAGACTTCCCATTTTGGCGTTTTCTGGCGCTTGAATACGGCCTTTATTTCATCGCTGGCGACACCTAACACCCCAGCCATATTGCTATGGATGTGACCGCGTTTATCACGGTATTTGTCATCGGCCCGCTGTTGTAGCATTTTGATTAAATCGTTCATCCTTTGCCCCTTAATCAATCCAGAAACATTGTAATTACTCGCTATTGGTACGATAACAGGCGCGGCGGGTGGTGGATAAGTGTAATAGGTGGGAATGTTGACGCAGATCACAAAAAACCGGCGCTGGGCCGGGTCTTAGCAAGTTAGATGATTACTGGTTATCGCTGTCAGAAAGTAGTCCAATTGATTTAAAGAATTTCATCACATCCTGATAGCGATACAAGAAACCTCCGTGCTTCAGTGCTGGCATTCCCTCAACCGGATCCGGAAAAGGAGTTCCAGCATCTTTCCACTTCCTGACCAGTTTGAAAAATGAGGACTTACTAAGCCCGCCTAACATTTTTTGCACTTGCTCACGATTAATAAGTATTGTTGCTGTCTTATCCATTATTTAATCTCCCGTGTGTTTATTTTGCGTACATTAAGGTAAACGCTCTTTTGGCTTTGCTTAGTTCGTATTCGCGTTTTTCCATGATTGCCAACAATTCTTGCGCAGTGGCTGGCACGCCCGCTCTTATCAGCGCAATCTTAGTATCCATAGCGCACACTCTTTCACGCGCCATATCGAAGATAATCTCCGCTCTATCGTGTTTCATAACATCCTCCTTTTAACATTCAATCAATGCACATAACGAACATCATGACCATCAGTAAAATCACTTCCCAGCGTTTCATTTCGCACCCAATTTAAGTCCATTTACTATTCCATTCCTTGTTTCTGGCTCATTTATACCCTGGCAGTGCGGCGGGAAAACGTGACATAGGTCACGGTTTCGTTAATCGATACAATTACGTCTTGTTTTTGCGAAAGTGGATTGATTGCAGTTATAGTGCCAGCGGGGATTGTGAGAAAGGCCTGGGTAGGTTGCTAACTGCCTGGGCTTTTGTTTGGCGCGTGTACGTGAAAAATAGAAATTTGGCAGGGTAGTTGTGAGGGATTTTTCGCGTATGGGCGTTTAAGGCGGGAAGGTTAATTCTAACGCGCGGTTATAATTAAGAAGAATCAATAGCTTATATTAAGAGTGATTGGTCTGTATAGCAAAACCCGGCGCGGGTCCTGGTGGAGTTAACCAAAGAGCATCAGACAGATCAGCATTGTGATAAAAATTATGGCTTGCCCGATAGCAAATAGCATAAATACCAGGTATATAAGCCTTCTCATTTGTTTTTCTTCCCCAAAAACACAGCAACACGCGAAACAGGTGAAAAACTGCCACGCCAACTCTAACGGCTGCAATAATAAGAGCAAGCAAAAAACAATAAATTATGTTAAACACGGTGTGCGACCGTCTTTGAAGGTCCGCCAGTCTATCCCCCTGGCGTGGGATTTGGTTAACGCCGCCGTGGTTGTAACATGCCTCCAGGTCTTTGCGACTCGCGCTGCATCAGGCGCATTGCTGTGTTTTCTATAGTCTGTTGCAACGCTTTTGAGTCGTCTTCAGTCCAGCCGTTTGTCGCCTGGATGTTGTTTGTTACGTTCAGTGTGATGCCGCCACCACTGCCAACCAGATCGCGGCCCGGTGTAACTCGTCCACCCTCGCCGGGGATCATGTACTGTTTCCCGCCAGTAGAGGTAAATAACTCAGGGACACCGTGCTCACCAACCCTGTAAAGATTGCCACCGTTAACCGCACCGCCGTTGTAGCGACCACCGCCAAACAAGCCAGTAATGCCAGCCATCAAGGCGCTGATAGCTGACATTGCGATCATCGGGGCCGTCCCCATTGTCGCGGTAGCTGTCGCCGCTGCTGCCGGGGCCATTGATGATGCGATTGATGCGCCTGTCGCCGCTGCTGTTGCAGCTTGTCCGCCCATTGCGCTTGCGCTGGCTGCCTCGCTTAAGATCATTTGTTTAACGTATTCAGCACCCATCTCAGCGATACTTCCCACCACTTTTCCGAGAATGGTAGTCCCGATATTGGCGAAAGCGTTTTCCAGGTTCTGCGTACCATTAAGCAGGCCGACCACGGCATTTGTAGCGCCACCGCTCAGGCCATCAGCCATATCACCAATCAGGCCATTAATCCCGCCTTGCGCCCGGAATTGTTCCCACTGCGAGGCGAGTAATTCTTCTGCGTGCTGTTGTTTAAGCGCGTTTAGCGTTTCCTCGTTAATCATCTGTTTGTTGAATAGCTCATCTGCCTGTTGCATTTCAAGGGCGTGGCGTTGTTTGAGCGCATCAACGGGATTAAATTGCTCATTAAGCTGTTTTGCTTTTTCTTCCAGTTCGATTTGATGCTCACGCGCGGCGTTTGTTTCGTAAATCAGGTGCGCAAGGTTTTTCATCTCACTGACCTGTTTTGCCGTTGCGTTAGCGCCCATTTCCTGAACGGCGTCCCACATTTCAGCCTCTTTGCTACCATCCTTGAAGCCTTGGTTAAGTCGTTCCAGTTCTGCGCGTTTCCGTTTCAGCGCTTCTTCTGCCGGATCTTTCTGTGTGCGTTTCGGTTTATTGCCACCTCCACCGCCATTGTCTTTCAGCTTAATATCAGTAGTGGCCTGCTGTGTCGGTAGCGTTGACACAAAACCCGACGATTGATTGTCTGGCGCTGCGCCTAAGAAGTCGGTTTGTTTGGCTTGAGCGCGGAATAAATCAAGGCCCGGCACAAACGGCTCAAAGGCTGCGGCAAGTGTCCATAACTTATCAGCCAATGACGCAGAATCAGATTTCAGCGTTTTAAACCAGCCGGATAGCTCGCGGCAATAATCAGCCAGCGTTTTAATACCGCGACCGACCAGTTCAGTAACATGCAGCGTCTGGTCGATGGTTTCCAGTAACAGGCTAAAATTTGTTGATAGCTCTGTCATTGCCTGTTCCGTGGTTGTCGGCAGCTTGTTAAATTCTTTTTCGATTTCGCCTGATCCTTTCAGGATTGCATTTACTACATCCTCAGCCGTCAGTTTGCCATCCAACATGCGGCGACGTAGCTCACCCATTGAGATCCCCATCTGACCTGCTACGCGTCGCCATAGCTCCGGCATACTTTCAAGGATGCCGTTAAACTCTTCAGCACGGACAATACCACCGTTGATGGATTGACCTAACTGTCGCAAGGCGTTTGCGGCTTCCTCGGATGAGCTACCACCAATACGCCCGATCTGCTGTAGTGTCTCTGTTAACTGTAAGATCTGACCACTGGTAGCGTTTGAATCAGAAAGAGCAGAAGTAAGGCTTTCCCATAGCTTCGTAGTATCCTCAATCTTCATGCCAGTTCGCTTGCTAATCTCAAGAATGCCGCTGAAGTTGGCTTTAGCCTCAACCAGGCTACCGGATAGCCGGGATACACGGGCGCGTAGTAGTTTTACGTTGTCCGCGATTTCAATAAAGCGTTTAGCCGCCATCATTAGCAGGCCAACGTTAACCGCCGCCGCCAGTTTGCTGATTGTCGTATTCAGCTTACTGATTGAGTTGTCAGCGCGTTTTGCGCCGTGTTCAATGCGGTCGAATGTGTCGGTGGCTTCTTTTCCTGCGGTTAATAGCTTCCCTGTCTTGGCTTCGACCTCATAATAAATTTTGCCTACATTTGTGTTGCTCATGTCCTATATATCCGCGTTGTGCGGACACCTCCGATTGTTCTTTACTCTAATAATTCCACCATGAAACAGTTTATTGCCGCTTCAGTGGCTTCGTGTTCCGGTTTGCCTCAATCAATCACAAAAAACATCGCCTAATAGAATCAATGGCTTATAAAGTTGTATCAGCTATGTCTCTTTGTTTGGGCCACTGAAAACCCAGTTTTCCCAATGAAATCAATACTGATATACACCCATATCGTTTTTCACATAATGTACGTTACACGCACTGTGGATATATTCCGCCAGTCATCGCCCTGACGTAGCGGTGAATTACTTGCGAGGCTCACCCATCGGCCAGGCACCTTCATTGCGACGATAACCAATCCGGTACTCTTCCGGCAGCGGCAAGCCCTGCTCACGATATGGACGCAGATCGAAGCCAAAAACAGGATCGTCGTCGTAGGCGAGGAATAGCCCGGCAGGCTCTGCCACGCGTTCGATAATCAGTTCCCCATCTTCAACGAAGAAGATCAGATTATCGCGAAAGTCCGTTACCTCACTGACGTGATAACATTCGGCATGTGCGTCCAGCCAGGCTTCTCGGTATTCCTGAATCTCGGCTTCTGACCATGTTGAAACAGGACGCTCCCAAATTCCCAGGCTGGATTTGCCCTGGCGGGAGAATAATTTTGCCTCTTTGCTCTGCTCTGGTTTTCTGTTTAAAAAGCTCATTATTCTTCTCCTTTGAACGGATTGTTCTTGCTCTCTAATAACTTAGCGCGACCCAGTAACGTCCGGGCAAGCGCCTCCGCCTTCCTTAGCCTAAGCCCTGCGTCTTCTGCGTCCAGATCTACATTCCTGATAGCCTCTACAGCCTGCTCCGCTGCGTCCTGGGCGTGAATCCACTTAAATATGCCGATATGCTCACGAAAGTCTGGATGCTCATATTGCCAGCGGCAGATTGTTCTGAAGCTCGGCATGTCAGGCATGTTGCCAATCTCTCTGAGACTATGGCCTTCAGCTACCAGCAAGCAGATTTCTTCAGCGATAGCGACCCCATACTTAGCGCTTTTTCTGCTTAAACTGGTGACATTAACAGGCAACTTATTGATTTCTTTACCATCACCCTCCATAATTACCCCCGAATTGATAGCGAATTACCCCCGAATTACCCCCGAATCACCATCATTTAATCCTCGCCTACGTCTGCGTCGATGCTTGCTAACTGGCTGTGTAGATCGCGTTCAATCATTTTTACCTTTTTCACAAAATCCCTTTCCTCGGCGGTGGCGGGCGCGCCCTGGGCTATGTTTTTCGTGAGGTCGTGGAAAGTGCCGAAAACATAAAGGGAGAACAGCCTTAATTGTTGCCGCTTCATTGGCAAATCACTGTTGCTATGTTTGATCTCAGCGACGCCTTTCGAAATAACACGGGCCATCCCATGACAAATTCTTAACGTAAGCGCAGACATGATATTTACTCCCCGACTGGTATAATGAACGTGGTTTTAAACGTTGCTCTTTGCTAACCATTTAATCTGTTAACTCAATTTCGCATTGTTGGCCCGGCACGAACACCGGGCTTTTCTTTACCTATTCGAAATAGCTTCCAATATCCGGTGTCCGGGTATCAGTTTTCCGGGTCGGCTCGAAGTACGATTCCAGATCCGGCGTTTTCGGCCCACGCTGTGTATTAGTGGCGGGTTGTTGTTCTTCTTGCTTTTTACCACTGAAACGGCGTTCCAGATTGTCTAGCAAGACGGTCATTAGCTCCTGTACGACTTTCTCGTCGGCTTTATCCAGGCTCTCTAATACAAGGGCCATGCCTTTACGGAATTTGAGCTCGGTGTCGTCCGGTTCCGGCGCTAATTCATTTGCTTTAACCGCCATAGCAATACGCTGGCGGGCCATATCAAGGAAACTCATGTGTTTATTCTCCCATGTGGAAATAGTCGTCTAAGCGGCGATTAAACTCGTCGCTGCCATCGAAATATTCACGGATACTTTTATTGACCAGATCATCATCGTCGAAATACTGGCGCGTGAAATCGTCCAATTCCCCATCGAAGTATTGACGTGTGAAATCGTCTAATTCCCCTTCAAAATATTGACGCGCATCAGGCGCTCTGTTTGGCGCTGTAGCAATCTCAGATTGATTGCCCTGTAACTTATCGACGTTTGCTAAATACACGCCCAGTGAGCTGTTTGTTCCCATTACCGCAAGCATTTTCCGGCGATCTGCCATGTTCGGCGCGAGCGATGATAATTGAGCTTTAATTTTGTCCACTTCCTGATTAACAATACGGTCAATCAGTGGTTGATTCGTGCGAATAATTTCCTGTGCCAACTGGCGAATATATTCTTTGCGTGTCATTTCTTATCTCCGTTCATCTCATTTCTGTAAAAAACCCATACCGTGGCCCAGGCGATTTGAAATTTTCCCGGCAAGCATCCGGCGAATATGTTTTTCGTTGATGATGTCGTGAGTGACCGGATCTTCACCTTTCATACATTCCGGAATCTGGTCGAATAATACGGCGGCACCGGAATCAATAATCTCGGTTAAGATAGCCGGGAGCATATTAATGATGCGATCTGCTTCGTCATTCATCGCTTTGTCGAACGCTTTTTTATCCATTGCTTCAGTAGAAGGCTTGTAATTATCGCCAACCAGATTAAGGTAAGTGTTATTTGGATGATACATGGTAATTTCCTCTTAAATGTGGCTTTTAAATACTTGTTTATGCGTTGCTACGCGAAAAATAGAATTTATTGTGTGCTGTTGCAGGTTAATTTTTGCGTGACGCTTTGCTGTAGTAGAACGCCATAATTTCAGATCGGATAAACTTAATTCGCGCACCGACCGGAGTAACCGGAACGGGCCAGCCTTTAATCTTGTTCATCCACCGGAATATTGTCCGACGGGTAACGCCGAATAAAGCTGCTACCTCGTTCACCGTCATTAATTCGCTATCATTCATGTTCTCACCTCGAAAAAGTAGCGGTGAGGAAAAATATGGAGAAAACCCTCACCGCGCCCTGAATGAAATTAAAGACCAACATTACTGTTGATACTTAATATTATATTCCTCATGTCCCTGTTTCACATCTTTTACCATATAGTGAAAAGGGATATTCTGTAATATTTACAAAACTTTTAATTAGTAAGAAATAATTGCGCCCATCACATAACGGCGCGATAATATTAGCGAGGATTAGCCATCCTCAACTCCAAAATGTGATCTATAACTACAACGATTCATTTCACTTCCCCGCTTTCTCCGGCGGGATTTTTTTTGCCTGCAGTCACCACATCAAAACTAATTAAAATTCGATGCCATTTAAACGCAATATAACGCATTCTGACCCTTAATTTTTACCTATCCACTTGGAAGGGTAAGCCTGTTTTGATTCGTCTGGCGTGGAATAAGGCAAGAAAAAAACGGGCTTTCGCCCGCTTGTGTGTCACCGCATCGAAAATAACTTATCCATAATTCTTTTTTCCTGTTCC
Source organism: Escherichia sp. MOD1-EC5990 (assembly GCF_002965285.1). Classification (NCBI taxonomy): domain Bacteria; kingdom Pseudomonadati; phylum Pseudomonadota; class Gammaproteobacteria; order Enterobacterales; family Enterobacteriaceae; genus Escherichia; species Escherichia sp. MOD1-EC5990. The sequence goes on from NZ_PTRV01000007.1 coordinate 180,356, forward strand.
CGGCACATCATTTCGGCACGGTCCCGATCTTCCTGTGTCGGATTAAATTCTGGCGTCCTGTATCTGTTGCCTGGAATATCCCGCGCATGATTGCGGCGTCCGGCCTGCGGCATTATCCAATATTCGATATTTTCACGCGTGGCAATAAGCAAGCCATCTTCTACAAGCGTGTTCAGGGCGTGCCATAACTGCTTGTAAGTAACGCAACCATCGCCCAGCATAAGATCTAATGCACCAAATATGCCGTTTACTGTTAACTCTTGCGCGGCGTAGCCTGGATGTTCGGCAAGAAAATATTCCTGACCTTCTTTGCTGAATATCCAAAGGATCTGACCACGCAATGATTCAACGTCCGATGTATAAGCGTGATTGATATATTTAACAGCGACGAAAACGCGGCCTTCTTTCCTGATTAGCCCATTACTGACCATCGTCATTAGTGAGCGTCTGGCTGCATCGACCTGTACACGGGTAACGTTGCTACCATAAACGAGATCTGCAGCTTGTCGTGCGGTGATTGATTCGTTTTCTGCCAGGTAGTCGAGGATCTGTCGTTGTTGTTCTGATAGTCTCATGATGTAACCCCTTGATTTTCCCCATTAACTTTTTCTCTTTTCCGCTTAATGTATGTATTTATTATGCGCTCAATATCGAGGCGGGGCAATGTTGCGATCCGGTAGTCATCAGGATGGCGGCAGCACAAATAAAAACGCCTGCGAGGGCAATGCAGGCGCTTTGACATGGCTTAGTACGGGATGTGCACGAATGATTATAGCACCGATTTTGTGAAACCGGTTTCTTTCGCGTTTTGCGTGGCGGGTAATGCACTTGGAAGGGGTGGCGGGTTTTAGCTCGCTGGTAGCTCATTTAGGTGCGTTCCTGTCGATAATTCGGTACATGTTCTCGGTATATCTCCCGTTAATCACCGTTCTGGTAACAACAATCACACCGTTTTCCTCCAGCAAGGCAATGGCCCGCTTCACTCCTTGGCGGCTTACACCGGATAGCTGCGCCAGCTTGTCGAGCGATACAGAGTATCCACTCGGCTGTCTTGTCAGGATCTGGAATACCGCTCGTGCTGTTTTCGTCATGGCAAAAACTCATTGAAATTGGATACCCTTAGAACGCTCTCAAACGCTCCGTAATGCGATGAGAATTTTACCTAAGCAAGTGTAGCTCTTTATTAGTTTTATGAGGCCGTAGGCCGATAGAAGGTGCGCTCTCTGAAGTTTCATTGTCTGCCGCTGGTGGGCAATGCTGCCTTTACTATTGGCGTCAAGAAAATCACTGGTGTAGATTGAGTGAATAGTTTACTATTCAAACAAGGTAGGAAGGTGTTGCGATCTGATTGCCTGTTTTATTGACGGTATAAATAAATTGTGAGGTGATGTATGCCAAAAGTTAACGAAGGACGTAAGGCTCGTAGAGAGCGGCCTGTTGTTCGACGTTCTGCCGAGCAAAGAGCAAGGCTGAGTGCTGCATCTGAAATTCTGGCACTTAAATTAGCTGAGAAACGTAATTCATGGGTTTCAAAATAGTTAGGTCCAGCCTTATAAATGAAGTTATTGCTGAAACTCCTGTCGCTGAATACCCTATTACGGAATTTGAAGATTACAAGCGCATTTGCATAGAAGAGGGAGACATTCCTGCTCCCTCAGAGACTGATCAGAATATATATTCTTCCTACCTAGAAACTATAGGTAGGGATAGGTTTATGACCAGCCCTATCGAAGCCAGAGAGCAAGAATTGCATCACACCCATATTTGGCAAGAAGGATGTGTATGGGAAGAAGACGATGAAGACGACGATAGCCTAAAAGTTCAATGGGCGTGCACCAGTGATAGCTATGTGGTGTATTCGTACTTTATTGATCGTGATGGCGATCATCATTTTTATATTATTGATTATTGTAATGATGGCGCACATGGCTTGATTTCGAATAGGTCACAGGTTTTGGACTGGGCAAACCAGGCTGAGAGATATAAGCTAAGAAATTGTTAAGCCCGGTGGCGCGCCGGGTTTTTGTCACCATCTGTACTGTTACAATAATTTCCTGTCGTTGTTTTGCACACCATAAAACACATCAAAAATCTATGCACCTGTAATCGCCCTAATCGCACTGGCTGTGCTGCTGTTTTCTGTCTGGTCTGCTGATAAAAACCATTGGCTTTGCAGGATAGAGTGGGCGTTGGTTTTCGATTTTTCGCGAAATTATGGGGAATGTCTTAAAAAACTAACTTCAAAAGACTAAAACCAGGGGGATGGTCCCTCTCGCTACGCTCTAGGTACCATCCCTGTCGGGATGGGTTTATTGTAGAGTTAAAATTAATTACTCACATCGTCACACCTTGCGAAAGTTTTGCTCAATTATTATTCAAGTATCGCACAAAAAATATTCGATTTGGTTGGTGTGCACTGACTTTTTTATCAATTTACTTTCATTCGAAAGTCATGGGTTAAATATTAATCATCTGGCTGTAGCACGCATGGATTCACCGAGGATATTTTGGACCAGTTGGTCAAATTTTTTAACTGTATGATTTGATTGTGATTTATTTTTCTGTATTTTGCTTTCATTCGAAAGAGAAGGCGAATAATTACAAATTTATTGATTTAGATCATTGACTTGTCACATTTTTGATTGTTCTAACGGTTAAATTTTAATCACTTCAGCCATCGATATTGGGTATAAATCCGGGCGGTGGAGGTTTTTCTCACCGTTGAGAAAAATATGCGTCATTAAAGCCGGACGAATCCGGCCTTATAGCTCACGGCTCCAGCGGATTACCACCACCAGCCAGTATTGAATCAATAGCGGCGGCGTAGTCCTGAAGCATTTGACGGCGCTGTTTGAGATAGGCCGCCTGGTTATAAACACCGCGCACGCCTTTCGGAACGTGGGCCAATTGGATTTCGATCCAGTCTGGTGAGTATCTGCCAGACTCATTAAGCGCCGTTGAAAAGGTGGTCCGCCAGCCATGACCAGTGGCGATCGACTTGTACCCGATACGATCCAGGGCTTTAAGGATGGCACTGGCTGACAATGGCTTATCCATGAATCGACCAGGGAAGACGAAAGCACTGTACCCGCTCCTTGTAAACTGGTCCTGCAATAGCTCGACCGCCTGCCGGGATAGCGGGACTACATGCGGTCGGCGGGCTTTCATGACTTCAGCGGGTAGGGTGATGCTTTTCGACTCCAGATCTACCCACTCCCAGCGCATTAAACGCAGTTCTGCGGTCCTCAAAGCCGTAAGGATAAGCAAACGTATTGCCGTCTGAATCTGAACGCTCCCGGCTCTCTCAAGCGCTTTGTAGAATGCCGGAATTTCACTAATCTGTATCCATGCGTTATGGCCTGGGCGTCTGGCTTTCAATGCCGTATCCAGATCTGCAACCGGATTCCGGTTAACCAGTTCGGTGATAACGGCAAATTTGAAGATCTCCCCGATACGCTGGCGTAGCTTCCTGGCTTGTTCCGGCGCGGTGCGCTCTTTCTTCTGAAGCAATGCCAGCACGTCACGGGCCGTTATATCCACGATCGAGCGCTTACCCAGCACGGGGTAAACATCTTTCTCCAGTGCCGATCTAACTTGTTTCGTGTAGGACTCTGACCAACCGCTAACTCTGGTAGCAAACCAGTCTTCCGCTACCGTCTTAAAACTTGCCGCCATGTTGAGCGCATCAATGGCTTTCTCCTTGCGTGCCAAATCCATTGGGTCAATTCCCTGGGCTATCAGTAAACGGCTCTCTGTGGCTCGCTTACGGGCTTCCTTGAGGCTAATCAGCGGATACACCCCAATAGCCTGTAACCGCTCCTTCTTGTCTATCCAGTACCGGAATCGCCAGTATTTGCTGCCATTGGGATGGACCAGCAAAAACAGGCCAGGTGTCTGTGAATCGGTGAGTTTATAGGGCTTGTCCTGCGGTTGTGCGGCCTCTATGGCCTTTGCTGTCAGTGGTGTCTTGCTCAAAACCGGATACCTCGATCTAACGACTCGATAACCCCGCTCATGTATCCGGCGCGTTCGGTTGCGTTCGGCAGGATGAATAGCGGGCGTACTAAGCTAATTACCTTACAGGACAATGGTTAACGATGAAATAGAATTGTTTGAAGGCTGTGAAAAATGTCACTCATCACTTCTTCCTGAGGGAACGACTTATGAAACTAAAGACCACATTGTTCGGCAATGTATATCAGTTTAAGGATGTAAAAGAGGTGCTGGCTAAAGCCAACGAACTGCGTTCGGGGGATGTGCTGGCGGGCGTTGCAGCGGCAAGCTCACAGGAGCGCGTGGCGGCAAAGCAGGTGTTGTCGGAAATGACCGTAGCGGACATCCGCAATAATCCGGTGATTGCCTATGAAGATGACTGCGTGACGCGGCTGATTCAGGACGACGTTAACGAAACGGCCTACAACCAGATTAAAAACTGGAGCATCAGCGAGCTGCGTGAGTATGTGCTGAGTGATGAAACCAGCGTTGACGACATTGCTTTTACCCGCAAAGGGCTGACCTCGGAAGTGGTCGCGGCGGTAGCGAAGATTTGCTCTAACGCGGACCTGATCTACGGCGCGAAGAAAATGCCGGTAATCAAAAAGGCCAATACAACTATTGGTATCCCGGGCACCTTCAGCGCCCGTTTGCAGCCAAACGATACCCGCGACGACGTGCAAAGTATCGCCGCACAAATCTACGAAGGGCTTTCTTTCGGGGTGGGCGATGCGGTGATCGGCGTTAACCCGGTGACTGACGACGTGGAAAACTTAAGCCGTGTGCTGGATACCGTGTACGGCGTGATCGACAAATTCAATATTCCGACCCAGGGCTGCGTGCTGGCGCACGTTACTACCCAGATTGAAGCGATCCGTCGCGGCGCGCCGGGCGGGCTGATTTTCCAGAGCATCTGCGGCAGCGAAAAAGGGCTGAAAGAATTTGGCGTGGAGCTGGCGATGCTCGATGAAGCACGCGCAGTGGGCGCAGAGTTTAACCGTATCGCCGGGGAAAACTGCCTCTACTTCGAAACCGGGCAGGGTTCTGCGCTATCGGCGGGCGCTAACTTCGGTGCAGATCAGGTAACGATGGAAGCGCGTAACTACGGGCTGGCACGTCATTACGATCCGTTTATCGTCAACACCGTAGTGGGCTTTATTGGGCCAGAGTATCTCTACAACGACCGGCAGATTATCCGTGCGGGCTTAGAAGATCACTTTATGGGCAAACTGAGCGGCATTTCTATGGGCTGTGACTGCTGCTACACCAACCACGCTGACGCTGACCAGAACCTCAACGAAAACCTGATGATCTTGCTCGCCACCGCAGGCTGTAACTACATCATGGGGATGCCGCTGGGTGATGACATCATGCTCAACTACCAGACTACGGCCTTCCACGACACCGCCACTGTGCGTCAGTTACTCAACCTGCGCCCGTCACCGGAGTTTGAACGCTGGCTGGAAAGCATGGGCATTATGGCAAACGGTCGCCTGACCAAACGGGCGGGCGATCCGTCACTGTTCTTCTGATGACGCGGAGATAACACATCATGGATCAAAAACAGATTGAAGAAATTGTACGCAGCGTGATGGCGTCAATGGGACAAGCGGCCCCCGCGCCGTCAGAAGCAAAATGCGCCACTACCACCTGTGCAGCACCGGTGACCTCGGAAAGCTGCGCGCTGGATTTAGGTTCCGCAGAAGCAAAAGCGTGGATTGGCGTTGAAAACCCGCATCGCGCAGACGTATTAACAGAACTGCGCCGCAGCACCGTGGCTCGCGTCTGTACCGGTCGTGCCGGTCCGCGTCCGCGTACCCAGGCGCTGTTGCGTTTCCTGGCCGATCACTCTCGTTCGAAAGATACCGTACTGAAAGAAGTGCCGGAAGAGTGGGTGAAAGCGCAGGGCTTGCTGGAAGTCCGCTCTGAAATTAGCGACAAAAATCTCTATCTGACTCGCCCGGATATGGGCCGCCGCTTGTGTGCAGAGGCTGTTGAAGCGCTGAAAGCGCAGTGTGTTGCCAATCCGGACGTACAGGTGGTTATTTCCGATGGTCTGTCTACTGACGCTATTACCGTCAACTACGAAGAGATCCTGCCGCCGCTGATGGCGGGCCTGAAACAGGCCGGGCTGAAAGTCGGTACGCCATTCTTTGTTCGTTATGGTCGTGTGAAGATTGAAGATCAGATTGGCGAACTTCTTGGCGCGAAAGTGGTGATCCTGCTGGTGGGTGAACGTCCGGGGTTGGGGCAGTCAGAAAGTCTCTCCTGCTACGCCGTTTACTCGCCGCGTATGGCAACCACCGTTGAGGCCGACCGTACCTGTATCTCTAACATTCACCAGGGCGGCACGCCGCCGGTTGAAGCCGCAGCCGTCATTGTGGATTTGGCGAAACGTATGCTGGAGCAGAAAGCATCCGGCATCAACATGACCCGATAAGGAGGCATCATGCCAGCTTTAGATTTGATTCGACCGTCGGTAACCGCCATGCGGGTGATTGCCTCTGTTAACGCCGAATTTGCGCGTGAACTGAAATTGCCGCCGCATATTCGTAGCCTCGGGCTGATTTCTGCTGATTCCGATGACGTCACCTACATTGCGGCTGACGAAGCGACCAAGCAGGCGATGGTTGAAGTCGTGTATGGTCGCTCGCTGTATGCGGGAGCTGCACACGGGCCGTCACCGACTGCCGGTGAAGTGCTGATTATGCTCGGGGGGCCAAACCCGGCGGAAGTGCGTGCCGGTCTGGATGCGATGGTTGCGCATATTGAAAATGGCGCTGCTTTCCAGTGGGCTAATGATGCAGAAAACACAGCCTTCCTGGCGCATGTCGTTTCGCGTACCGGCTCTTATCTCTCATCAACCGCCGGGATCACGCTTGGCGATCCGCTGGCGTATCTGGTGGCACCGCCGCTGGAAGCGACTTACGGCATTGATGCAGCGTTGAAATCTGCCGACGTGCAACTGGTGACCTATGTACCGCCACCGTCTGAAACCAACTACTCGGCAGCATTTTTAACCGGTAGCCAGGCCGCGTGTAAAGCAGCCTGTAACGCCTTTACCGATGCAGTGCTGGAAATCGCGCGTAATCCAATCCAGCGTGCGTAACGGAGGTTGCCGATGATCAATGCACTGGGATTGCTGGAAGTGGACGGCATGGTCGCCGCGATAGATGCAGCTGATGCCATGCTCAAAGCAGCTAACGTTCGTCTGCTCAGTCACGAAGTGCTTGACCCTGGTCGCCTAACGCTGGTGGTGGAAGGCGATCTGGCGGCGTGTCGTGCGGCGCTGGACGCAGGTTGTGCTGCCGCGATGCGTACCGGGCGTGTCATCAGCCGTAAGGAGATCGGTCGGCCAGACGATGACACCCAGTGGCTGGTTACTGGCTTTAACCGCCAGCCGAAGCAACCCGTAAAGGAACCCGACGCGCCAGTTATCGTCGCGGAATCTGCTGACGAGTTGTTGGCGCTGTTAACATCAGTACGTCAGGGAATGACGGCCGGAGAAGTGGCTGCCCACTTTGGCTGGCCGCTGGAAAAAGCCAGAAATGCGCTCGAACAGCTCTTTTCTGCCGGGACGTTACGTAAACGCAGTAGTCGTTATCGTCTCAAGCCCCATTAACCTGTCGGAGGTGCCGGGTGTCATACAACACCCGGCATTAACATCATGAAAAAGACCCGTACAGCCAATTTGCACCATCTTTATCATGAACCCTTACCCGAAAACCTGAAGCTCACGCCGAAGGTCGAAGTGGATAATGTTCATCAACGGCAAACAACGGATGTCTATGAACATGCTTTGACGATTACCGCCTGGCAGCAGATTTACGATCAGCTGCATCCGGGCAAATTTCATGGTGAATTTACGGAAATTCTGCTCGATGATATTCAGGTTTTCCGTGAATACACGGGGCTGGCGCTGCGTCAGTCGTGCCTGGTCTGGCCGAACTCGTTCTGGTTTGGCATTCCGGCGACGCGCGGTGAGCAGGGATTTATCGGTTCGCAATGTCTGGGAAGCGCAGAAATTGCGACACGCCCTGGAGGAACCGAGTTTGAATTAAGTACGCCGGACGATTACACGATCCTTGGCGTGGTGCTTTCTGAAGATGTCATCACCCGTCAGGCTAACTTTTTGCATAACCCGGAAAGGGTGCTGCATATGTTACGTAACCAGTCGGCGCTGGAAGTGAAAGAGCAGCATAAAGCCGCGCTGTGGGGCTTTGTCCAACAGGCTCTGGCGACATTTTGCGAGAACCCGGAAAATCTCCATCAGCCTGCAGTGCGAAAAGTGCTGGGGGATAATTTGCTAATGGCGATGGGGGCGATGCTGGAAGAAGCGCAGCCAATGATGACGGCGGAAAGTATAAGTCATCAGAGTTACCGCCGATTGCTTTCCCGGGCCCGTGAATATGTGCTGGAAAACATGTCCGAACCAGTGACGGTACTGGACTTGTGTAATCAACTGCACGTCAGCCGCCGCACCTTGCAAAACGCATTTCACGCTATTTTGGGCATTGGCCCAAACGCGTGGCTGAAACGCATTCGCCTGAACGCCGTGCGCCGTGAACTGATTAGCCCGTGGTCGCAAAGTATGACGGTAAAAGACGCCGCCATGCAGTGGGGATTCTGGCATCTTGGGCAGTTTGCCACGGATTATCAGCAATTGTTTGCAGAAAAGCCTTCACTGACGCTGCATCAGCGGATGCAGGAACTGGAGTGAAAACGACTGGTATCGCTTTTCGCCATATTTGTGTAACGAGAAAAGCCATGCAAATACTATAATTCGTATTTCTCTCAAAGAGAGTGAAGATAATCAGGAGGTCCAGGATGGACATTCGACTATTAGCAACGCTATGGTTATGGAATATCTCCCCTCGATTAGTCGTTATCGTCACGACCATTGCCTTCTCTTCCTGCTCGTGGGCTCGACTCACTCCCTGTAACAGTAAATCCGATATTGTTTGCCTGCAGTTGCGTGCGCAGCAAGGTAAATCATCGGATCAATACGATCTTGCATGGATATATCTAAAAGGGGATGGTGTAACGCCTAAAGATGATAAAAAAGCGCTGTACTGGTTTCGTAAAGCTGCAGAGAATGGTATGGCGGGAGCGCAGTATCGTCTTGGACGCCGTTATTATTCAGGTGATGGGGTGACATAAAATTATAAAGAAGCTTTTAACTGGTTTATGAAAGCTTCCGGGCGGGAAAATTCCTGGGGAATAGCCGCCGCACGCTACATGGTTGGGGTAATGTATTATCGTGGGCAGGGGGTTGAAAAGAATTATACTCATTCTTTTTCCTGGTTTATGAAGTCGCTGAACGGGGCAGGTCGAGAGAAAGCAAGTAGGGCTTGCTACTTTATCGGTTCACAATATCTCAGTGGTCATGGCGTTACGCAAAACAACGACCTTGCCGTTGCCTGGTTTTATCTTGCAGCAAAATTAGGTTTGCCAGAGGCAATAGAGTATATATCGGGAATAGAAAAGCAATTCTCAGCGGAAATGCTCAAGCCCGCAAGAATCGAAGCGAACAGAATTAATGCCAAACATTATCTTGTACAGATACCTTTCCCGGAGTTATTGGCAGAGTCTGCGGCGGAAGTTGTAGTGAAGGGGGCAAAATGAAAAAAAGCGTATTGGCGTTCTCAATGCTATTTTTTAGCTATGCTGTCTACGGGGGTAATAGTATAGTGCCTCCGGCGAAGTATATGTCTTCGGATGCACTACCTCTCCAGATTGTCTACCGTTTTGACGATCACCGTTATATCATTTTAACAGGTGAAAAGCGGCATTACGACGGTGTTGATTATTGTTCAGGTCAATACTGGTATACTGATACACAAAAAAATATATTTTCCCGTGTTGGCGATACGCGTCACAACAAATGGGTTCCGGAATCCATTGGTTCACGTTCTGCAATCACTCCCTCATATGACAGTCCACTTCCTGAAAATATAAAGTTTATTCATGATTCTGAAAAGTATATTTTTGTACCTCTGGGGGGCGATCCACATAAAAAAGATAAAAATGGACAACTGATTTATGAATACCATGAAGTGCAAATGTCATCCGATTATGGCGCGACCTGGAAAGATATCAACTTATCGGTTGAACCCGCGACCAGTGATACGCGATTGATTTTTCATGAGGGCCAGCTATTTATTGATGATAAGGATGGGTTTTATCTCAGTCAAATCCCGATGCATAGTTTTTTTATGTATTATTATGATTATCACAGTCAGAATAATGATGTTAATCTGCCCAAAAATGTACCAGTCATTAAAAACTATCGCGGTTGGGATCACATGCAGTGTTCAGAAAATGCAGAATTATCTGTAGAAGAGGCGGAACGTTTTCAACAAGATCGCCAAAGAAGTTGGGATTCCTGGGGCCGAAAAGGTGATGAAAAAAACTATAAGTAATGTCAGTAATGCATCAGCTTAGTCTGGATTGAACTTATAAATTACCTTCAATCATGATATTCTGATATTTGTTTAAGAGCGGTTTCATCCACTCAATAACATACTTAATGAATTCTGCATATTCGGTATTTGTTTGTGCCTTAGCTAACCATTGTTCAATTATCTTTGCGCATTCATCTGAGGTAAATTCATTCCAGCTTGTGTAATCAAAAAATGTTTCACCATTGGCTAAAGGGTATAGTGACTTAATAGCCGGGGATAGTATTTCAAAATCGCACTCATAAATAAAAAGACTAGCAACATTGTAATCCCATCCACCGTTAGGTTCCTCCTTGTAAGGATAGATAGAACAACCAATACGTCCATCACTACGGCGATGTTTTTTACGCAGAAAAATACGATGGCTTTTTTCGTATGCGTCAGTGTAATAATCGGGAACAGGTTGACTAAGAGCTGCACTGAATGCTGTCAAAAATTTATCCCGTTCTTGTGGATGCATTTCCCGGTTGCATTGATAATTGATATTTATGTAATTATCTGTCCAGGAAATGTTACACCTGTGATTTTTGCTATTTACACAAAGTTCTGAGTTGGTAATGACTTCATTTATTTGCTGTATGCCCCAGTATTCACGGAAGAGCTCAAGTATTCTGATTTGTTGTTCTGCAATGCATATTGTTGTGTTGGTTGTGATTATCATTTTAGTTATTTTGCTTCATTTCCAGATTTAAAAAGACATATCTTTCACTATTATTGCAGTTAAGACTGCTGATAAGACGTTGCCGTTGTCCGGCACTCCGGGCAGATAAACGCGTAAATCATCCCTTCGCCATATTGTTCAATATCGGCATAATCCAGTTGCGCAAGAAACATCATTGTGTGGGAACATTGCGGACAGAGAGGATATTCCGCGTCCTGAATCCAGGTTGGATGCCCGCCAAGTTGCGAGAAAGAGACAGGTAAAAATGGGTCTGCGGCAAATAACGGTGACCTAAGGTTTCCCTGTCTCATGCTGTTTACAGGGAGTCGACGCCATTCCGATACATCATCCGGCAGCCAGGCAGGCGGTGCAGACAAATGAGCGTTACCCCGTGAGTCTATGTAACCGAAAATGGTGCTATAGGCGGTGCAACATTCACACGTCACGACGCGAAACCTGCCTTTATCGCTAAGACCCGTTGCCTTCAGGTCAACGTCGAAAAGATTTGTTAGGGGCAATGCGCAATTTGGACAGGTATCGCTGCGTTCATCAACAACACGCAAAGCTTCGCAACACCCGGTGCTTTTCATCTCCAGATGAAAACAGTGAGGAAAATAGAGATTACGTCTCTGCCCTTCAGCGGTTAACTCCCAACCGGCCTCATGCGCATATTCTTCTGGCGCGATGTAAAGTGAACTGCGCCACAGCGGCGGGTTATTGCGCCAGTAGGCAAAACGTTCAACAACAACGTCATCCCCAATCCATGCCAGACATTGCAGAATACAATTTCTGTTTTCTGCATCATCCTCAACCCGTTCTAACAGCGTATCGCGAACATCCGCTGGGGCGCGGTGGAAAGGCAGAGGAGAATAAGCGTCTAAATCATCATAAGAGATCCACTCTCGTAAATATGCATCCAGATTTGCCTGGGTAAACGCCGCCAGACAAAGACAAATCTCCTGAGCGTGTTCATATTCACCAGACGCAAAGCGTTCTGTGGCGTAATCAGCCATCAGCTGCGCTTGATCGGCAGTCAGTTGTTGATACAGGGCATCGGTGGGAACGGGGCAGGGAGTCCAGTCGATTAACGCATCGAATTTCCGTGGCTGGTGAACTAATTTCAGCATGGCAATCGGATCGCTTAGCCCAGCAAACACATTCACGGTCTTTTTATTTTTCCTGATATATTCATCGTGCTCACGCTGCTGTTGTGCCTGAACGCAGGGCATACAGTATCCGTCAGTACGCGCAGCGGTTTCCGGAAGAATGGTTGATGTACAAGCGGGGCTTTTACAGGGAATACGGTGAGTCATAGAGGCGCTCCTTGCCTGAGGATATTAAGTCGAAAGAGATTATTATTAGATATTAGGGTGTCACTATGGCACACAAATTAAAACAGCATTAATTTTATGCCACCAACCGAGGGTTATTTTTCTTTTATTTTCATGATATTAAACCCAATCCCTGACCTTAATAAACTCACTTAACGCCGCTTCCGGGCTGCCTGCTTCTGGCTGATAATCATACTCCCAGCGTACCAGTGGCGGCATTGACATCAGGATAGACTCGGTGCGCCCGCCAGTTTGCAGGCCAAACAGCGTTCCGCGATCCCAGACCAGGTTGAACTCGACATAGCGACCGCGACGGTAGAGCTGGAAATTGCGCTCGCGCTCGCCGTATTCCATCGCTTTGCGTCGTTCAACAATCGGTAAATAAGCGTCGGTGTAGCCTTTACCTACCGCCTGCATAAAGGCAAAACAGTGGTCAAAGTCTGGCGTGTTCAGGTCATCAAAGAAAAGCCCGCCAATACCGCGCTGTTCGTTACGATGTTTGAGGTAGAAGTATTCGTCGCACCACTTTTTGTAACGCGGATAAACGTCTTCGCCAAATGGCAGGCACAGATCACGGGCGGTGCGGTGCCAGTGAATAGCATCGTCTTCAAAGCCATAGAAAGGGGTTAAGTCGAAGCCGCCGCCAAACCACCAGACGGGATCGGCACCCGGTTTTTCGGCAATAAAAAAGCGCACATTCGCGTGGCTGGTGGGAACGTACGGGTTATGCGGATGCACTACCAGTGAAACGCCCATCGCCTCGAAACTGCGCCCGGCAAGTTCCGGGCGATGAGCGGTGGCGGAAGCAGGCATCGCCTCACCGTGGACATGTGAAAAGTTGACGCCCGCCTGTTCGAAAACACCACCATTACGCAACACCCGGCTACGTCCGCCGCCGCCAGCTTCGCGCTGCCAGCTATCTTCGACAAATTCTGCGCCATCGACGGCGCTCAACTGCTGACAAATTGTATCCTGAAGGTTGAGCAGAAACTGTTTAACCTGGTGTGCGTTGGGTTTCATCTCTTACCGCTTTCTCGAGTGTGCTTTCTGGTTGTCAAACCAGTGGAAATAACTGATCACGCCTTCGGCAATGGCTGTGGCGATTTTCTGGCGAAATGCCGCCGTGCCTAACAGCCGCTCTTCTTCCGGGTTGGTGATAAAAGAAGTTTCCACCAGCACCGAAGGAACCGACGGCGATTTCAACACCACAAACGCGGCTTGTTCGGTATTGCGACTGTGCAGCTTATGCACCGGCTTAATCTTTTTCAGAATATGCGAGCCAAGCGTCAGGCTGTTTTTAATGGTATCGGTTTGCACCAGATCAAACAGCACTTGCTGCAATAGGTGATCCTTGTCAGTCGCTTTTTTACCGGCAACTTCATCAGCGCGGTTTTCGCGTTCAGACAGGTATTTCGCCATTGCGCTACTTGCGCCGCGGTTAGAGAGAGCAAATACCGAAGCACCGGCAGCTTTCGGGTTAGTAAAGCCGTCGGCGTGAATTGACATAAACAGGTCAGCGCCATGTTTATGGGCGATTTCAACGCGATCGTACAGCGGGATAAACGTATCGCCAGAACGCGTTAGACGCGCATCAATGCCATGATTACGCAATATGGAACGGATGTTTTTGGCAATCGCCAGCACCACATGTTTTTCTTTCGATCCATTGCGACCAATCGCTCCGGTATCAATTCCGCCGTGGCCTGGATCGAGAACAACGACACGTTTGCCGCCACTTTTTTTGGCTTTCGGCTTACTGTGTCCGTTACTGGTTTTTAAAGGTTCTTCTTTGGCGATGGCTTGCGACATTCCTGACAACGTCAGGGCAGCCAATCCGGCTTTCAGCACCTGGCGGCGCGAAGTGAGTGTTTTTAGTGGTTTAAAAGTGCTCATACGGCCTGAGTTGTAATAATAAAGTTCCAGATGTTATATCGTATCGCGTAATCCGTTACGACCGTTTGCTGTTGAGAATTGTTTTACTTTTCATTTCAATAGTTGACAACTCCCCATTATGCCACTTTTTCAACCGATTTTCGTCAGATATTGGCTAATTCGACCGTTCACGCCATAATCAGCCTTTTAACCCGCAAAAAGGTAACGAATACCATGGAGATACGCGTATTTCGCCAGGAAGATTTCGAAGAGGTCATCACCCTTTGGGAGCGTTGCGACTTGCTGCGTCCGTGGAACGATCCGGAAATGGACATCGAGCGTAAGATGAACCATGACGTCAGTTTGTTCCTGGTCGCCGAGGTGAACGGTGAAGTGGTCGGAACGGTGATGGGCGGTTATGACGGGCATCGCGGGTCTGCTTATTATCTTGGCGTGCATCCAGAGTTTCGTGGGCGTGGGATTGCTAATGCGTTGCTTAATCGGTTGGAGAAAAAGCTGATTGCTCGCGGCTGCCCGAAAATTCAGATCAACGTGCCGGAAGATAACGACATGGTGCTCGGAATGTATGAACGCCTGGGATATGAACACGCCGACGTGCTGAGTCTGGGTAAGCGTTTGATTGAAGATGAAGAGTACTGAGTTTCATCCTGTCCATTATGATGCGCACGGTCGCCTGCGTTTACCCTTGCTCTTCTGGCTTGTGCTATTGCTTCAGGCGCGAACCTGGGTGCTGTTTGTCATTGCCGGTGCGTCGCGTGAGCAGGGTACTGCGCTGTTGAATCTGTTTTATCCCGATCACGATAATTTCTGGCTGGGGTTAATTCCTGGCATTCCTGCGGTGCTGGCGTTTTTGTTGAGCGGTCGGCGGGCTACGTTTCCTCGCATCTGGCATGTGCTCTATTTTCTGTTGCTGTTGGCGCAGGTGGTTTTACTTTGCTGGCAACCGTGGCTGTGGCTGAACGGTGAATCCGTTAGCGGTATCGGTCTGGCGCTGGTAGTGGCGGATATTGTGGCGTTAATTTGGCTTTTGACCAATCGACGTTTACGCGCTTGTTTTAATGAAGAAAAAGAATAACGGCACTTTTTTGCAAATTCGCACTCCAAGCAACGTTATTGAATAACCAAAGGAAGTGACATGAAATCGCTGCGTTTAATGTTATGCGCTATGCCGTTGATGCTGACCGGCTGTTCAACGATGTCGTCAGTTAACTGGTCTGCCGCTAACCCGTGGAACTGGTTTGGGTCGTCCACCAAAGTGAGCGAGCAGGGCGTGGGTGAATTAACGGCGTCCACACCACTGCAAGAACAAGCTATTGCCGATGCGCTTGATGGTGATTATCGCCTGCGCAGCGGAATGAAAACCGCGAACGGCAATGTAGTGCGCTTTTTGGAAGTGATGAAAGGCGACAACGTGGCGATGGTAATTAACGGCGATCAGGGCACGATCAGCCGCATAGATGTGCTGGATAGCGATATTCCTGCTGACACCGGTGTTAAAATCGGTACACCGTTTAGCGACCTTTACAGCAAAGCATTTGGCAATTGCCAAAAAGCCGACGGTGATGATAATCGTGCTGTCGAATGTAAAGCCGAAGGCAGTCAACATATTAGCTACCAGTTCAGCGGGGAATGGAGTGGTCCGGAAGGGTTAATGCCTTCGGACGATACCCTGAAAAACTGGAAAGTCAGTAAAATTATCTGGCGGCGTTAATTTGCGTCTGAACAAACCGCCGCCGCAAAAAAACACGTAAAATAGCGCCCAACAATGCCACGGATTGCGTGGCATTCTTATTTTCAGGAGGAACAATGTCTCAGGTTCAGAGTGGCATTTTGCCAGAACATTGCCGCGCGGCGATTTGGATCGAAGCCAACGTTAAAGGGGAAGTTGACGCCCTGCGTGCGGCCAGTAAAACATTTGCCGACAAACTGGCAACTTTTGAAGCGAAATTCCCGGACGCGCATCTTGGTGCGGTAGTTGCCTTTGGTAACAACACCTGGCGTACTCTGAGCGGCGGCGTTGGGGCCGAAGAGCTGAAAGATTTTCCGGGCTACGGTAAAGGCCTTGCGCCGACCACCCAGTTCGATGTGTTGATCCACATTCTTTCTCTGCGTCACGACGTAAACTTCTCTGTCGCTCAGGCGGCGATGGAAGCCTTTGGTGACTGCATTGAAGTGAAAGAAGAGATTCACGGCTTCCGTTGGGTTGAAGAGCGTGACCTGAGCGGCTTCGTTGACGGTACTGAAAACCCGGCGGGTGAAGAGACGCGTCGCGAAGTGGCGGTTATCAAAGACGGCGTGGATGCAGGCGGCAGCTATGTATTTGTGCAGCGTTGGGAGCACAACCTGAAGCAACTCAACCGGATGAGCGTTCACGATCAGGAGATGATGATCGGGCGCACCAAAGAAGATAACGAAGAGATCGACGGCGACGAACGTCCGGAAACTTCTCACCTGACCCGTGTTGATCTGAAAGAAGATGGCAAAGGACTGAAGATTGTTCGCCAGAGCCTGCCATACGGCACCGCCAGCGGCACGCACGGTCTGTATTTCTGTGCCTACTGCGCGCGTTTACATAACATTGAGCAGCAACTGCTGAGTATGTTTGGCGATACCGATGGTAAGCGTGATGCGATGTTGCGTTTCACCAAACCAGTCACTGGCGGCTATTATTTCGCGCCGTCGCTGGACAAGTTGATGGCGCTGTAAGCGCTTCTGATTCGATGATTAAAGGCCAGCCAGTATCACAACTGACTGGCCTTTTTATTACTGCTTTAACGCCGCATACACCTGATCCACCACCCAACCATAAGTTGCAATCGGTAGCTGACCGCTTTCGAACATATTGGGATTTTTTTGTGGATCGGCAACTGGTGAATGTGGCTTGTTGCTTAACATCACAATCGCCATATGATTCACCGGATCGATAACGGTCACCGTCCCGGTCCAGCCAGTGTGACCGTAGGTTTGCGGGCTTGCCAGCGTGCCAAACGTCGGCGTCATGGTGGCATTACCATTCACGCGCCAGCCGAGGCCAAAAGTAGCATCTTCCTTAGAGCTGGTGGTGAACATCTTCACCGTTTCCGCACTGAACAGCGTCACATCACCATAGCCGCCGCCGTTCAGCATCGTTTGCATTAACACCGCAATATCGCCGGTATTGGAAAACAAACCTGCGTGCCCGGAAACGCCGCCCATCGAATAAAAGGCTTTTTCATCGTGCACCTGACCCCAGAGAGTGGAGGTGCGGATATTCGGGAAGTGAATCACGCCATCGCGGGTATTGCCGTTCAGTTCCGTGGCGGCAATTTGCTGTGGTTTAAAGCCTTTCAGCAGCGGATTAAACACCGTATGCGTCAGGCCGAGCGGGCGATAAATCGACTCTTCAACATAGCGGTCAAGCGGCTGACCAGTAACTGACTCGACGATAAATCCAAGCAGCATATAATCGACATCGCTGTAGATATGTTTGCTGCCGGGCTGATATTCCAGCGGCGTGCGCTTGATCATTTCCAGCGTCTGGCCTTTATCCTGGGAATATAACGCGCCCGCGACGGCTTTATTTGGGTATTGCGGGTCCGCCGGGAAACCGCCGCTGTGATGCAGCAGATCAGAAATCCGCAGCGTGTTTTTGCCTTTGATGGTGTCATTTGGACTGTCGGCAAATCCCGGAATATATTTCGCAATCAGATCGTCAGGATGTAGTTTGCCTTCGCTCATTAGCTTTTGTAGGGCGAAGTTAGTGGCGTACATTTTTGTGTTTGAGGCCAGGTCATACAGCGTCTCGGTGGTTGCTTTTACTGGCTGCTTCATTAACACGCTGCCATCGTACTTTTTCGCCGCGCCCCAGGCTTTGCGATACACAATCTGATTATCTTTAATGATCAGCAGGTTAACGCTGGGATAACCGGCATCAACTTGCTGGCTAATCCAGCGATCCATCTGGTTAAGCCGTTCCACATTGAACCCTGCTTTCTCTGGCGAACTTTCTGTCAGAACAGGGTATTTTGCGGCGCTGACGCTACAGCTGACAGCCAGCAGAGAAAAATAGAGCATTGTCCGTTTCATAATCAGTCCAGATTGACGTTACGGCAGCCAAAGAGTGTGGTGAAAATAAACCCACAAACCCATGCCACCAGAATCCCGCCAGCGTAAACCGCCATTGCCGGAAGGATGCCTTGCGCGGATGTCATCAGCGGCAGCGCCACCAGGCCAGACGGCCCAAAGGCGCTGTTTAAGCCCATCGGCAGGCCCCACCAGGCTATCAGGCCGATAAACAAACCGCCCGCCGCGCCACCTAAACAGGCGGTAACAAACGGTTTCATGCGGGGTAGGGTGACGCCGTAAATTAACGGTTCGCCAACGCCCAGCAGACCGGGAATAATTGCCCCGCGGACCTGACTGCGTAATGCACTGTGCGGTTGCGCCCGCCAGTAGAGCGCCAGCGCCGCACCCACCTGGCCCGCGCCTGCCATTGAAAGGATGGGGAACAGGCTGTTGAATCCCTGGCTGTCCATTAACGCCAGGTAAACAGGAATAAAGCCCTGATGCACGCCAAACACCACGGCGATCAGGAATAGCCCTGCTAAAACTGCACAACCGAGCGGATTACTGTTCAGGTGCATAAACAGCCACGACATGCCTTCGAATAACCAGCCACCCAGCGGCATAATGATCAAATACGCCAGTGTGGCGGTGATCAGCAGAGTGATTAACGAGGTCAACAGCATGTCGAGATCGTCTGGCATAAAGCGGCGCACCATGCCTTCGATGCGGGCGCAGGCCCACGCGGCAATCAACACGCCGATAATATTGCCGCGCGGATCGATAGGCAGACCAAAGAAATCGTGAAAACCGGCGTAGTAACCGGTGGTGGCAGCAGGGTTATAACCGAGCAAAAAGAGCGCGGCGATAATTGCGCCATTGACGCCCGTGCCGCCAAATGCCTGGGCAGCGTTATAGCCCACCAGAATCACCAGGAAAGTGAACAAACCTTTGCTGAACACCTTCATAAAATTCAGCGCATCGGGTAGCGTTCCCTGAGCATCTGCCGGAACGTGCATCACGGTGGCAATTAACGTCGCTATCCCCAGCAACAGACCCGCAGCAATAAAACCGGGGATCAGCGGCGTGAAGATAGTGGCGAATTTGGCAAGAAACTGTTGCACTCCGGAGGTTTGTTTGGCTTTTAACTGGCGTTTATTCTGAGCGGCGATTTCTGCGGCATCCTGTACCGGGGCTTCGCCCAGCAGTTCGCTCATCGCTTTGGCGGCACGATGCGCTTTACCTGGTCCAAAAACGACCTGTACCTGATCGCTGGTCAAAATGACGCCCTTCACGCCTTCCAGCGTTTTGATATTGGGATCAACCAGTGAACTGTCATGTACACCCAGACGCAGGCGCGTCATACAGTTACCACAACTGGCGATATTCCCCGGTCCTCCGACACGGGTAAGGATGGTGTTCAGAAGTTCACTGCTGATCTCTTTGGCCATGGGTTATTCCTTGTCTAAAACCTGACGAATAAAGCCGCCGTGTTGATCCAGGCGTTTTTTAGCTTCTGCGGCATCGAGATTTTTCAGCACCATCACAATGGCCGTTTTGCAGTTGCGCTCGCAGGCAATTAACGCCGCTTCCGCTTGTTCGGCGTTACATCCGGTGGCGTTTTTAACGATATTGACCTGGCGCACATGCAATTTTTCGTTGGTGGCGACCACATCGACCATCAGGTTGCCGAACACTTTGCCGGATTTAATCATCAGCCCGGTAGAGAGCATATTGAGCACCAGTTTCTGCGCTGTGCCTGCTTTCATTCGCGAAGAACCGGTAACCACTTCGGCACCAACCACCGGAGTAATAGCAAACTCAGCGGTGGTTGAAACGGCGCTCCCCGGATTACAGGAAATGCCCACTGTGCGGCAACCGAGTTGGCGTGCGTATTCCAGCCCGGCAATCACATACGGAGTGCGACCACTGGCAGCAATACCAACCACCACATCCTGTGCGGTTAAGCCGATATTTTTTAGATCGTTAACGCCACCTTCCCGGCTATCTTCTGCGCCTTCCACCGCGTGCTGAATGGCATATTCACCGCCAGCAATCAAACCAACCACCAGGCCCGGTTTGACGCCGTAGGTCGGCGGACATTCGCTGGCATCAAGAATACCCAGACGACCGGAAGTCCCCGCACCGATGTAAATCAGTCGACCGCCGCCGCTTACCTGGGCGTGGATAACATCGATCGCTGCGGCGATATCCGGCAGTACACGCTCAACGGCGAGTGGTACGGTTTTATCTTCATCGTTGATAATCCGGCACATTTCCAGCGTTGATACGCGGTCAATTTCAGCCGAAGCGGCGTTCGAGCCTTCGGTAATCATCTTTTCAAGTTGCATCGGTGGTGACCTTACTATTTACGATCAAATAATTGCAGATGGATGGAATCATATATCCCGAATTGACAGACTTAAAGGAATCATTGAGTCTACACTCGCAGAGTGTGAAGAGCGTCATAAGAACTTAAGCGGAATTTTTGCTGCCAGCCCAGGAGAGTGGAAGATGTTGTACCTGACGAAAATACGCAATGCAGAAAGTGAATTTACCGAGAACGAGCAAAAAATAGCTGACTTTCTGCAGGCTAAAGTGAGTGAGCTGAAATCCGTCTCTTCGCGCAAGATGGCGAAACAGCTCGGCATCAGCCAGTCGAGTATTGTGAAGTTTGCCCAAAAGCTCGGCGCGCAAGGATTTACTGAATTGCGTATGGCGTTAATTGGCGAATACAGTGCCAGCCGGGAGAAAACGAATGCCACGGCGCTGCACTTGCACAGTTCGATTACCAGTGACGATTCGCTGGAAGTGATTGCCCGTAAACTGAATCGCGAAAAAGAGCTGGCACTGGAGCAAACCTGCGCCTTACTCGATTACGCGCGGCTGCAAAAAATCATTGAGGTCATCAGTAAAGCGCCGTTTATCCAGATAACAGGCCTGGGCGGGTCGGCGCTGGTGGGGCGCGATCTTTCATTCAAACTGATGAAAATTGGTTATCGCGTGGCCTGTGAAGCCGACACGCACGTACAAGCTACCGTTTCCCAGGCGTTGAAAAAAGGTGATGTACAAATCGCTATCTCTTACAGCGGCAGTAAAAAAGAGATTTTGCTATGCGCCGAGGCAGCGCGAAAGCAGGGGGCAACGGTGATTGCCATTACTTCACTGACTGACTCTCCGCTGCGGCGGTTGGCACATTTCACCCTCGATACCGTTTCTGGTGAAACCGAATGGCGTAGCTCGTCGATGTCCACCCGCACGGCACAAAATTCGGTTACCGATTTACTGTTTGTTGGGCTGGTACAACTTAATGATGTCGAGTCATTGAAAATGATTGAGCGCAGCAGTGAGCTAACGCAACGCCTGAAATGATGCATAAAGCAGCGACTGGATTGAGATTTTCCTGAATTAGTGAGCTGATCCGCAGCAATATTTTGTTTATCCTGTATTTTCAGAGGGAATGGAGTGTAACGCTCTGTATTAACAAGGAGAGCATTAAAATGGGTAAACTCACGGGCAAGACAGCACTGATTACGGGCGCATTGCAGGGAATTGGCGAAGGAATTGCCAGAACTTTTGCGCGTCATGGCGCAAACCTAATCTTGCTGGATATCTCCCCTGAGATCGAAAAGCTGGCGGACGAACTGTGTGGTCGTGGTCATCGCTGTACGGCGGTTGTCGCCGATGTGCGTGACCCGACGTCGGTAGCCGCAGCTATCAAGCGCGCAAAGGAAAAAGAAGGGCGCATTGATATCCTGGTGAATAACGCAGGCGTTTGTCGTCTGGGCAGTTTCCTCGATATGAGCGATGAAGATCGCGATTTCCATATTGATATCAATATAAAAGGCGTATGGAACGTCACGAAGGCGGTGCTGCCGGAGATGATTGCCCGCAAAGATGGTCGCATTGTGATGATGTCTTCGGTCACTGGCGATATGGTGGCCGATCCGGGCGAAACGGCGTATGCCTTAACGAAAGCGGCGATTGTTGGCCTGACTAAATCGCTGGCGGTGGAGTACGCGCAGTCTGGTATTCGCGTTAACGCAATCTGCCCTGGATACGTTCGCACGCCAATGGCTGAAAGCATTGCCCGCCAGTCGAATCCGGAAGATCCAGAATCGGTGCTGACTGAAATGGCGAAAGCAATCCCGCTGCGTCGCCTCGCCGATCCGCTGGAAGTCGGCGAACTGGCGGCCTTCCTCGCATCCGATGAATCCAGCTATTTAACCGGTACACAGAATGTGATTGATGGCGGCAGCACACTGCCGGAGACGGTTAGCGTCGGCATCTGATTCACCTCTGTTTCCTCCCTGCATGTGTGGGGAGGATTTCGTCTTGAACTAAGTTCACCAGGCTATTTTATTTGTCATTTTGGCCCCGGGCAGTGCTCGAAATCCTCACGTACTATGTGTACGCTCCGGTTTCTCCGCGCTGTTCGTGTCCAAACTGACTGCAACAATTACGCCTGTTGAACCAAGTTCTTATTCCCTTTTCAACTTCCAAATCACCAAACGGTATATAAAACCGTTACTCCTTTCACGTCCGTTATAAATATGATGACTAATAGAAAGTCATTTAATTAATAAGGGTGCGCAATGGCCGTTAACTTACTGAAAAAGAACTCACTCGCGCTGGTCGCTTCTCTGCTGCTGGCGGGCCATGTACAGGCAACGGAACTGCTGAACAGTTCTTATGACGTCTCCCGCGAGCTCTTTGCCGCCCTGAATACCCCGTTTGAGCAACAATGGGCGAAAGATAACGGTGGCGACAAGCTAACGATTAAACAATCTCATGCCGGGTCATCAAAACAGGCGCTGGCGATTTTGCAGGGCTTAAAAGCAGACGTTGTCACTTATAACCAGGTGACCGACGTGCAGATCCTGCATGATAAAGGCAAGCTGATCCCGGCTGACTGGCAGTCGCGCCTGCCGAATAACAGCTCGCCGTTTTACTCCACCATGGGCTTCCTGGTGCGAAAGGGCAACCCGAAGAATATCCATGACTGGAACGATCTGGTGCGCTCCGACGTGAAGCTGATTTTCCCGAACCCAAAAACCTCCGGTAACGCGCGTTATACCTATCTGGCGGCATGGGGTGCAGCGGATAAAGCCGACGGTGGCGACAAAGCCAAAACCGAACAGTTTATGACTCAGTTCCTGAAAAACGTGGAAGTGTTCGATACCGGCGGTCGTGGCGCGACCACTACTTTTGCCGAGCGCGGGCTGGGCGATGTGCTGATTAGCTTCGAATCGGAAGTGAACAACATCCGCAAGCAGTATGAAGCGCAGGGCTTTGAAGTGGTGATTCCGAAAACCAACATTCTGGCGGAATTCCCGGT
This sequence comes from Escherichia sp. MOD1-EC5990, assembly GCF_002965285.1. Taxonomy (NCBI): domain Bacteria; kingdom Pseudomonadati; phylum Pseudomonadota; class Gammaproteobacteria; order Enterobacterales; family Enterobacteriaceae; genus Escherichia; species Escherichia sp. MOD1-EC5990. The sequence continues at coordinate 204,074 of NZ_PTRV01000007.1, forward strand.
AGCGTGGGTCGATAAAAACGTGCAGGCCAACGGTACGGAAAAAGCGGCAAAAGCTTACCTGAACTGGCTCTACAGCCCACAGGCGCAAACGATCATTACCGATTATTACTACCGCGTGAATAACCCGGAAGTCATGGACAAACTGAAAGACAAATTCCCGCAGACCGAGCTGTTTCGCGTGGAAGATAAATTTGGCTCCTGGCCGGAAGTGATGAAAACCCACTTCAACAGCGGCGGCGAGTTAGACAAGCTGTTAGCGGCGGGGCGTAACTAATGTTTGCAGTTTCTTCCAGACGCGTGCTGCCGGGCTTTACCTTAAGCCTCGGCACCAGTCTGCTGTTTGTGTGCCTGATTTTGCTGCTGCCGCTCTCCGCACTGGTGATGCAACTGGCTCAGATGAGCTGGGCGCAGTACTGGGAGGTGATCACCAACCCGCAGGTGGTCGCGGCCTATAAAGTGACGCTGCTGTCGGCGTTTGTGGCATCGATTTTTAACGGCGTTTTCGGCCTGCTGATGGCGTGGATTTTAACCCGCTATCGCTTTCCGGGCCGCACGCTGCTTGATGCGCTGATGGATTTACCGTTTGCGCTACCAACGGCGGTAGCAGGTTTAACGCTGGCTTCGCTCTTTTCCGTGAACGGTTTTTACGGCGAGTGGCTGGCGAAGTTTGATATCAAAGTCACCTACACCTGGCTTGGTATCGCGGTGGCGATGGCCTTTACCAGCATTCCGTTTGTGGTGCGCACCGTGCAGCCGGTGCTGGAGGAGTTGGGCCCGGAATATGAAGAAGCGGCAGAAACGCTCGGCGCAACGCGCTGGCAGAGTTTCTGCAAAGTGGTGCTGCCGGAGCTTTCTCCGGCGCTGGTGGCGGGCGTGGCGCTGTCGTTTACCCGTAGTCTCGGTGAGTTTGGTGCGGTGATTTTTATCGCCGGGAACATCGCCTGGAAGACGGAAGTGACGTCGCTGATGATTTTTGTTCGCTTACAGGAGTTTGATTACCCGGCGGCGAGCGCAATTGCTTCGGTGATCCTCGCTGCATCCCTGCTGCTGCTGTTCTCAATTAACACTCTGCAAAGTCGCTTTGGTCGGCGTGTGGTAGGTCATTAATGGCGGAAGTGACACAGTTGAAGCGTTATGACGCGCGCCCGATTAACTGGGGCAAATGGTTTTTGATTGGCACCGGAATGCTGGTTTCGGCGTTCATCCTGCTGGTGCCGATGATTTACATTTTCGTGCAGGCATTCAGCAAAGGGCTGATGCCGGTTTTACAGAATCTGGCTGATCCGGACATGCTACATGCCATCTGGCTAACGGTGATGATTGCGCTGATTGCCGTCCCGGTAAACCTGGTGTTCGGGATTCTGCTGGCCTGGCTGGTGACGCGCTTTAACTTCCCCGGACGCCAGTTGCTGCTGACGCTGCTGGACATTCCGTTTGCTGTGTCGCCGGTGGTTGCCGGTCTGGTCTATCTGCTTTTCTACGGCTCTAACGGCCCGCTCGGCGGCTGGCTGGATGAACATAATCTGCAAATTATGTTCTCCTGGCCGGGAATGGTGCTGGTCACCATCTTCGTGACCTGTCCGTTTGTGGTGCGCGAGCTGGTGCCAGTGATGTTAAGCCAGGGCAGCCAGGAAGACGAAGCGGCGATTTTGCTTGGCGCGTCTGGCTGGCAGATGTTCCGGCGCGTCACGCTGCCGAACATCCGCTGGGCGCTGCTTTATGGCGTGGTGCTGACCAACGCCCGCGCGATTGGCGAGTTTGGTGCGGTGTCGGTGGTTTCCGGCTCGATTCGCGGCGAAACACTTTCGCTGCCGTTACAGATTGAATTGCTGGAGCAGGACTACAACACCGTCGGCTCCTTTACCGCCGCGGCGCTGTTGACGCTGATGGCGATTATCACCCTGTTTTTAAAGAGTATGTTGCAGTGGCGCCTGGAGAATCAGGAAAAACGCGCGCAACAGGAGGAACATCATGAGCATTGAGATTGCCAATATTAAGAAGTCGTTTGGTCGCACCCAGGTGCTGAACGATATCTCACTGGATATTCCTTCTGGTCAGATGGTCGCATTGCTGGGGCCGTCCGGTTCCGGGAAAACCACGCTGCTGCGGATTATCGCCGGGCTGGAGCATCAAACCAGCGGGCATATTCGTTTCCACGGCACCGACGTCAGCCGCCTGCATGCACGCGATCGTAAAGTCGGTTTCGTGTTTCAGCATTACGCGCTGTTCCGCCATATGACGGTGTTCGACAATATCGCCTTTGGCCTGACGGTGCTGCCGCGTCGCGAGCGCCCGAATGCCGCGGCGATCAAAGCGAAAGTGACAAAATTACTGGAAATGGTGCAGCTTGCCCATCTGGCGGATCGTTATCCGGCGCAGCTTTCCGGCGGTCAGAAACAGCGTGTGGCGCTGGCGCGCGCGCTGGCTGTCGAACCGCAAATTCTGCTGCTTGATGAACCGTTTGGCGCGCTGGATGCGCAGGTGCGTAAAGAGCTGCGTCGCTGGCTGCGTCAACTTCATGAAGAGCTGAAATTCACCAGTGTGTTCGTGACCCATGACCAGGAAGAGGCGATGGAAGTCGCCAACCGCGTAGTGGTGATGAGCCAGGGCAATATCGAACAGGCTGATGAACCCGATCAGGTCTGGCGCGAACCGGCGACCCGTTTTGTGCTGGAGTTTATGGGCGAAGTAAACCGCTTGCAGGGAACGATTCGCGGAGGGCAGTTCCACGTTGGCGCACATCGCTGGCCGCTGGGATATACCCCTGCGTACCAGGGGCCGGTGGATCTCTTCCTGCGCCCGTGGGAAGTGGATATCAGCCGCCGCACCAGCCTCGATTCGCCGCTGCCGGTACAGGTGCTGGAAGCCAGCCCGAAAGGCCACTACACCCAATTAGTCGTGCAGCCGCTGGGGTGGTATGAAGATCCGCTCACCGTGGTAATGCGTGGCGATGATGCGCCAGTGCGCGGCGATCGTTTGTTCGTCGGGCTGCAACATGCGCGGCTGTATAACGGCGACGAGCGTATTGAAACCCGCGATGAGGAACTTGCTCTCGCACAAAGCGCCTGATAGGTTGAGTGAATGTTAAACGCCCGGAGGCGCTTCCCGCGATCCGGGCTTTTTAATGGCAAGGTTTTGTAACCTGTAGGCCTGATAAGACGGTAAACGTCGCATCAGGCAACACCACGTATGGACAGAGATCGTGAGTACATTAGAACAAACAATAGGCAATACGCCTCTGGTGAAATTACAACGAATGGGGCCGGATAACGGCAGTGAAGTGTGGTTAAAGCTGGAAGGCAATAATCCAGCCGGTTCGGTGAAAGATCGTGCGGCGCTTTCGATGATCGTCGAGGCGGAAAAGCGCGGGGAAATTAAACCGGGTGATGTGTTAATCGAAGCCACCAGTGGTAACACCGGGATTGCGCTGGCAATGATTGCCGCGCTAAAAGGCTATCGCATGAAATTGCTGATGCCCGATAACATGAGCCAGGAGCGTCGCGCGGCGATGCGTGCCTACGGTGCGGAGCTGATTCTGGTCACCAAAGAGCAGGGCATGGAAGGCGCGCGCGATCTGGCGCTGGAAATGGCAAATCGTGGGGAAGGCAAGCTGCTCGATCAGTTCAACAATCCCGATAATCCCTATGCACATTACACCACCACCGGGCCGGAAATCTGGCAGCAAACCGGCGGTCGCATTACCCATTTTGTCTCCAGCATGGGGACGACCGGTACGATTACCGGTGTGTCGCGCTTTATGCGCGAGCAATCCAAATCGGTGACCATTGTCGGCCTGCAGCCGGAAGAGGGCAGCAGCATTCCCGGCATTCGTCGCTGGCCTGAGGAATATCTGCCAGGCATCTTCAACGCTTCGCTGGTGGATGAGGTGCTGGATATTCATCAGCGCGATGCGGAAAACACCATGCGCGAACTGGCAGTGCGGGAAGGGATTTTCTGCGGTGTAAGTTCCGGCGGCGCGGTTGCCGGAGCACTGCGGGTGGCAAAAGCCAACCCCGGCGCTGTAGTGGTGGCGATCATCTGCGATCGCGGCGATCGCTACCTTTCTACCGGGGTGTTTGGGGAAGAGCACTTTAGTCAGGGGGCGGGGATTTAAGATTATTGTGCAGGCACCGTTTTATCCGTCTGCGCAATTAACGCATGTAAAAAAGGTTGCGCGTTTTCATCGCTCTTACCGGGCATCTTCACGATATACGGCTTCCCGGTAATCGATGATGACGAAGCAACCTTATCAATAAATTGCTCAGCAGTATCAATACGATTACGGGTATTGCCCAGCTTCAGACGCAAATGGGAAACCGCTTCATCGCAGGTATGTTCATCGCCGTTGCGCACAAATATCAAATCCTTTTTCTGTGCTAATCCCTCCAGCATGGCGTTGATGCGGGCTTCTTCGTGGGCGGTTAACTTCGCGTAAGCGGGGAGTGTCATTAGCAGCGTAATGACCAGACAAATGATTTTCTTCATTGAATTACCTTATCCTTGTTTTGTGATAGCCGATTTGACTGCCAGAATCAGGTAAAGTTTCGGTTGGAATACGATGAGGATCATCGGCAAGGAGAAAAAATTAAATGAGTAGTTTGTTGTTGTTTAACGATAAGAGCAGGGCATTGCAGGCGGATATCGTCGCCGTGCAGTCGCAGGTAGTGTACGGCAGCGTAGGCAACAGCATTGCCGTGCCTGCTATCAAACAGAACGGCCTGAATGTCTTTGCCGTGCCGACGGTATTGCTGAGCAATACGCCGCATTATGACACTTTCTACGGTGGTGCGATTCCGGACGAATGGTTTAGCGGTTATTTGCGTGCGCTTCAGGAGCGTGATGCGCTGCGCCAGCTGCGCGCTGTCACCACGGGCTATATGGGAACGGCATCGCAAATCAAAATCCTTGCCGAGTGGCTGACTGCGCTACGCAAAGACCATCCTGACTTATTGATTATGGTCGATCCGGTGATTGGCGATATTGATAGCGGAATTTATGTCAAACCTGACCTTCCTGAGGCATACCGACAATATTTACTGCCTCTGGCGCAGGGTATTACGCCTAATATCTTTGAGCTGGAAATCCTGACCGGTAAAGATTGCCGCGATCTCGACAGCGCCATTGCTGCCGCAAAAAGTCTGCTTTCAGACACATTAAAATGGGTGGTGATTACCAGTGCCTCCGGTAACGAAGAAAATCAGGAGATGCAGGTGGTGGTGGTCAGTGCCGACAGCGTGAATGTCATTTCCCATTCTCGGGTAAAGACGGATCTTAAAGGAACAGGCGATCTGTTTTGCGCCCAGCTTATCAGTGGCTTGTTGAAAGGTAAGGAATTAACTGACGCGGTACATAGCGCGGGATTACGCGTGCTGGAGGTGATGCGCTATACCCAGCAGCATGGTAGTGATGAATTGATTTTGCCGCCGCTGACTGAAGCATAAAAAAATGGCGCCGATGGGCGCCATTTTTCACTGCGGCAAGAATTACTTCTTGATGCGGATAACCGGGGTTTCACCCACAGTCACGCTACCGGACAGTTTGATCAGTTCTTTGATTTCGTCCATGTTGGAGATAACAACCGGAGTCAGGGTAGACTTGGCTTTCTCTTCCAGCAGCGGCAGATCGAATTCAATCACGGTATCACCAACTTTCACGCGCTGACCTTCTTCAGCAATACGCTTGAAGCCTTCGCCTTTCAGTTCAACGGTGTCGATACCGAAGTGGACGAACAGTTCAACGCCGCTATCAGATTCGATAGAGAACGCGTGGTTGGTCTCAAAGATTTTACCAATGGTGCCGTCTACAGGCGCGACCATTTTGTTACCAGTTGGTTTGATAGCAATACCATCACCAACGATTTTTTCCGCAAAAACGACATCCGGCACGTCTTCGATATTGACGATCTCGCCAGAGAGCGGAGCAATGATCTCAATAGTTCCGGTATCCTTCTTGTCGTCGGAAACCAGAGATTTCAGTTTATCGAACAAACCCATGATCTTCTCCTAAGCAGTAAATTGGGCCGCATCTCGTGGATTAGCAGATTGTTTTTTCTTCAATGAACTTGTTAACCAGCGTCATTAACTCGTCCGTTGTCGGTTGAGCAAGAGCCTGCTCTGCTAACACCTTCGCATCTTCGAAGTTCGTGTTACGGATAATCTTCTTAATGCGCGGGATAGAAATGGCGCTCATAGAGAATTCGTCCAGACCCATCCCCAGCAACAGAAGTGTAGCACGTTCATCGCCAGCAAGCTCACCACACATGCCAGTCCATTTGCCTTCAGCATGAGAAGCATCAATAACTTGCTTGATCAAGTTCAGCACGGACGGTGACATTGGCTGGTAAAGGTGTGAAATCATATCATTACCACGGTCAACTGCCAGAGTGTACTGCGTTAAATCATTGGTGCCGATACTAAAGAAATCAACTTCTTTGGCTAAATGACGTGCAATTGTTGCGGCAGCCGGTGTTTCCACCATTACGCCGATTTCAATTGACTCGTCAAACGCTTTACCTTCGTCGCGCAGTTCCTGTTTGTAGATTTCGATCTCTTTGCGCAGTGCACGCACTTCTTCAACAGAGATGATCATCGGGAACATGATGCGCAATTTACCGAAAGCAGAGGCACGCAGGATAGCGCGGAGCTGATCGCGCAGGATCTCTTTACGATCCATCGCGATACGGATAGCGCGCCAGCCGAGGAACGGGTTCTCTTCTTTCGGGAAGTTCATGTATGGCAGCTCTTTGTCGCCGCCGATGTCCATGGTACGAACGATAACCGCTTGTGAGCCACACGCTTCAGCTACTGCTTTGTAAGCAGCAAACTGTTCTTCTTCAGTGGGCAGCGCGTCGCGGTCCATGAACAGGAACTCAGTACGATAAAGACCAACGCCTTCAGCGCCGTTACGCTCAGCACCTTCAACGTCACGAACCGTACCGATGTTAGCGCACACTTCTACCTGGTGACCGTCCAGCGTAATAGCTGGCAGATCTTTCAGTTTAGCAAGCTCTGCTTTTTCAGAAGCCACTTGCTCCTGAACAGCGCGCATTTTATCAATAACTTCGTTGGTTGGATTGACGTAAACCTGATTATTTACGGCATCCAGAATCAGATAGTCGTCATTTTTCACCTGAGAGGTGACGCTACCGGTACCCACGATAGCAGGCAGTTCCAGAGAACGCGCCATGATAGAGGTGTGGGAAGTACGGCCACCCGCGTCGGTGATGAAACCCAGCACCTTCTTCAGGTTCAGCTGTGCGGTTTCGGACGGCGTCAGATCAGCGGCAACCAGAATGACTTCATCCTGAATGGCGCTCAGGTCGATAATCTTCAGGCCCAGGATGTTGCGCAGCAGGCGCTTACCGATATCACGTACGTCAGCCGCACGTTCTTTCAGGTATTCATCATCCAGCTCTTCCAGGGCAGAAGCCTGACCTTCGATAACTTCATGAGCAGCTGCGTCAGCTGTCATGTGCTTATCTTTAATCAGGGCTATGATTTCCTGCTCCAGCTCCTCATCTTCGAGTAGCATAATATGCCCTTCAAAGATGGCTTCTTTTTCTTCACCGAACGTTTCACCAGCTTTCGTTTTGATCGTTTCCAGCTGGGCTGATGCCTTGGCACGACCGCTCAGAAAACGTTCAACTTCCTGATCAACCTGGTCGGCAGAAATTTTTTTCCGGTCAATGACAATTTCGTCTTCTTTCAGAAGCAGAGCTTTACCGAAAGCGATACCCGGGGATGCTAAAATGCCTGAAATCATAACCCTACCTTACTTGTGACTGATTTTTAAAAGAACCCGGGAAATTACTCGAGTTCCGCCATCAGTTTAACCAGATGTTCAACCGCTTTCTGTTCGTCTTCGCCTTCTGCGGAGATAGTCACAACGGTACCTTGAGTCAGGCCCAGAGTCTGCAGTTTAAACAGGCTTTTCGCGCTGGCGCTTTTGCCGTTGGAAGTCACAGTAATTTCAGAAGTGAAGCCCTTAGCTTCTTTTACAAACTGGGCAGCAGGGCGGGTGTGCAGACCGTTCGGAGCGGTAATGGTAACTTCTTGCTGGAACATTGTATTTCCCCAACTTATAGGTTTAGTGTTGTGGAACTAAAGTCTAGCCTGGCGGTTCGACTTTAGCCTGTATTGTTAGCGCCAGTTTTTAACAGACGCGACGCACGAAGAGCGCAATACAGTCCTTTGCTGGCGGGTGTTGACCGCTGACGTTTCGTACGTCATTAAACATTATGCCGCTAAAGGAAGAATTGAACCAAATCATAAAATCGATTCAGCTATGGCTTTTCCTGTAACGATTAATTTCGCGCATCAAAATAATTAGTCTGGTTAAATACCAGTTCCGACAGGCTGAATCAATGCCAGGAGGGGCGAAAGTTTGAAGCAGGCCACAAAAAAGCACCTGAAAAGGTGCTTTTTTACGCATTTTTAACAAGCTGGCATTACTGTTGCAATTCTTTCTCAGTGAAGAGATCGGCAAACAATGCGGTGCTTAAATAACGCTCACCCGATGACGGTAGAATAACCACAATATTCTTGTTGGTAAAGCTTTCATCTTCTTGTAGTTTCAACGCTGCAGCAACAGCCGCTCCAGAAGAGATACCTGCAAGAATACCTTCCTCTTCCATCAGACGACGCGCGGTAGAAATAGCTTCTTCATTGGTGATGCCAATGACTTTATCGACCAGTTTGAGATCAAGGTTAGCCGGGATAAAACCAGCGCCAATCCCCTGAATTTTATGCGGGCCAGGTTTAATCTCTTCACCTGCCAGCGCCTGGGCGATAACCGGAGAATCGGTTGGCTCCACGGCGACAGAGATGAGATCAGTCTTGCCTTTGGTGCCTTTAATGTAGCGGCTGACGCCGGTCAGCGTACCGCCAGTCCCAACACCAGCAATAAATACATCAACCTGACCGTCGGTATCTTCCCAGATCTCCGGACCGGTGGTTTTTTCGTGAATTTCAGGGTTTGCCGGATTGCTGAATTGTTGCAGCAGTAGGTATTTCTCTGGATTGCTGGCGACAATTTCTTCTGCTTTTTGGATTGCGCCTTTCATGCCTTTAGCACCTTCGGTCAGCACCAGGTTTGCACCTAACGCTTTCAGCAGCTTGCGGCGTTCAATACTCATGGTTTCTGGCATGGTCAGGGTGAGTTTGTAACCGCGAGCGGCAGCCACATAGGCCAGTGCAATCCCGGTATTACCGCTGGTTGGTTCAACCAGTTCAACGCCTGGTTTCAGCACGCCGCGCTTTTCGGCATCCCAAATCATGTTGGCACCGATACGGCACTTAACGCTGAAGCTGGGGTTACGGGATTCCACCTTCGCCAGAATGCGTCCGTTACCGATGCGATTCAGGCGAACCAGCGGCGTGTGACCGATAGTCAGCGAGTTATCTTCAAAAATCTTACTCATGGCCTGTCCTTAACTGTATGAAATTGGGATACAACAGGTAGCATACCCGCTCAGAGAATATGCGGAAGTAAGGATTTAGCATATCTATATGCAGAAGGGAAATAATGACATGCAAGATGGAATAAGGGGTGGCATAAGCCACCCCTGTTTCACACAAACGGTTTACAAAATAACCGGTAGATTGTTACCGCCACATCGCGTGTTTATCGCGATAGCAATCGACCCACATCGCCGTCGCGCCACAAACGGCAACGGGCATAATGAACAGATTAAGCAGCGGGATCATCGTAAACAGGCTGGTTAAAGCACCAAACTGCATATTGGTGATTTTGCGTGTGCGCAGGGCGGTGCGCATCTCTTTAAACGGCACTTTGTGGTTATCGAAGGGGTAATCGCAATACTGGATGGCTAACATCCAGGCGCTAAACAGGAACCACAGTACCGGTGCGACGGTTTGCCCAATGCCAGGGATGAAGTAAAGAATTAGCAATACAATTGCGCGCGGCAGATACCAGGCAAATTTTTGCCATTCGCGTTTCATGATTCGCGGCACATCTTTCATGATACCGAAAATTCCGGTATCTGGCGGTGTAGCGCCAGTCAGTCTTGCTTCCAGTTGTTCAGCCAATAAACCGTTGAACGGAGCAGCAATCCAGTTAGCAATCGTTGAGAAGAAATAGCCAAACACTAACAGCACAGAGATGACAGCCAGGGGCCACAACAGATAGCTCAGCCATTGTAACCAGTCCGGAACATAACTCATGAGAGTCGGGATCCAGACATCGAGTTGCGTAAAGAGCCACCAGAATGCGCCCCCCATCAACAAAATATTGACCAGCAGCGGTAAAATAACGAAACGCCGAATCCCAGGTTGCGAGACGAGCTTCCAGCCTTGCGCAAAATAGTAAAAACCGCTGCGTGGGGCAGATGTGAATGATGAAACCATAATCAGGATGAGCTCCTTTTGACCAATCCCAGGAAAATTCTGCGTATTTTACCGGGTAATTGCGCAATGGACAGTTAGGATATGTTCGAAAAAACAGCAAAAAGCACGATTTCATCTATCTTTGTGCTGTGAAAGTTAATAGTGCACTTGCACTTGAGGTAATCGGCAAATACTCTTAGTGAGTAAATGTTTGCCGTGGTGGCAAGGTGTTAGAACAACAGAGAATATAATGATGCAGGATTTGCGTCTGATATTAATCATTGTTGGCGCGATCGCCATAATCGCTTTACTGGTACATGGTTTCTGGACCAGCCGTAAAGAACGATCTTCTATGTTCCGCGATCGGCCATTAAAACGAATGAAGTCAAAACGTGACGACGATTCTTATGACGAGGATGTCGAAGATGATGAGGGCGTTGGTGAGGTTCGTGTTCACCGCGTGAATCATGCCCCGGCTAACGCCCAGGAGCATGAGGCTGCTCGTCCGTCGCCGCAACACCAGTACCAACCGCCTTATGCGTCTGCGCAGCCGCGTCAACCGGTCCAGCAGCCGCCTGAAGCGCAGGTACCGCCGCAACATGCTCCGCGTCCAACGCAGCCGGTGCAGCAACCCGTGCAGCAGCCTGCCTATCAGCCTCAGCCTGAACAGCCGTTGCAGCAGCCAGTTTCGCCACAGGTCGCGTCAGCGCCGCAGCCAGTGCATTCAGCGCCGCAACCGGCACAACAGGCTTTCCAGCCTGCAGAACCCGTAGCGGCACCACAGCCTGAGCCTGTCGCGGAACCGACTCCAGTTGTGGATAAGCCGAAGCGCAAAGAAGCAGTGATCATCATGAACGTCGCGGCGCATCACGGTAGCGAGCTAAACGGTGAACTGCTTCTTAACAGCATTCAACAAGCGGGCTTCATTTTTGGCGATATGAATATTTACCATCGTCATCTTAGCCCGGATGGCAGCGGCCCGGCGTTATTCAGCCTGGCGAATATGGTGAAACCGGGAACCTTCGATCCTGAAATGAAGGATTTCACTACTCCGGGTGTCACTATCTTTATGCAGGTACCGTCTTACGGTGACGAGCTGCAGAACTTTAAGCTGATGCTGCAATCTGCGCAGCATATTGCCGATGAAGTGGGCGGTGTAGTGCTTGACGATCAGCGCCGTATGATGACTCCGCAGAAATTGCGCGAGTACCAGGACATCATCCGCGAAGTCAAAGACGCCAACGCCTGATACACTTAAGGCAAATTAACTCCTCTTCGAACCCCCGCTTGTCGGGGGTTTTTAGCATTGATGGTGCGATATGGAATCAATCGAACAACAACTGACAGAACTGCGAACGACGCTTCGCCATCATGAATATCTTTATCATGTGATGGATGCGCCGGAAATTCCCGACGCTGAATATGACAGGCTGATGCGTGAACTGCGCGAGCTGGAAACCAAACATCCAGAGCTGATTACACCTGATTCACCTACCCAACGTGTAGGTGCTGCGCCGCTGGCGGCTTTCAGCCAGATCCGCCATGAAGTGCCCATGTTGTCGCTGGATAACGTCTTTGATGAAGAAAGCTTTCTTGCTTTCAACAAACGTGTGCAGGACCGTCTGAAAAGCAACGAGAAAGTCACCTGGTGCTGTGAGCTGAAGCTGGATGGTCTTGCCGTCAGCATTCTGTATGAAAATGGCGTTTTAGTCAGTGCAGCGACCCGTGGCGATGGCACTACCGGCGAAGACATTACATCAAACGTGCGTACTATTCGCGCCATTCCGCTGAAGCTTCACGGCGAGAATATCCCGGCGCGTCTGGAAGTGCGTGGTGAAGTGTTCCTGCCGCAGGCCGGCTTCGAAAAGATCAACGAAGATGCGCGACGCACAGGCGGGAAAGTGTTTGCTAACCCGCGTAATGCGGCTGCAGGTTCACTGCGTCAGCTTGATCCGCGTATTACAGCGAAGCGACCGCTCACTTTCTTCTGCTACGGCGTTGGTGTTCTGGAAGGTGGCGAGCTACCGGATACTCATCTTGGCCGTTTACTGCAATTTAAAAAGTGGGGATTACCGGTCAGCGATCGGGTAACGCTTTGTGAATCGGCGGAAGAGGTGCTGGCGTTCTACCACAAAGTGGAAGAAGACCGCCCGACGCTGGGCTTTGATATCGACGGCGTGGTAATTAAGGTCAACTCACTGGCACAGCAGGAACAGCTTGGCTTTGTCGCGCGTGCCCCGCGCTGGGCAGTAGCGTTTAAATTTCCGGCGCAGGAACAGATGACCTTTGTGCGTGACGTCGAGTTTCAGGTTGGGCGTACTGGCGCGATTACGCCTGTTGCGCGTCTTGAACCAGTCCATGTTGCTGGTGTGCTGGTGAGTAACGCCACACTGCATAATGCTGACGAAATCGAACGTCTTGGTTTACGCATTGGCGATAAAGTGGTGATTCGCCGCGCTGGCGACGTGATCCCGCAGGTGGTTAACGTCGTGCTTTCTGAACGCCCGGAAGATACCCGTGAGGTTGTATTCCCGACGCATTGTCCGGTATGTGGTTCTGACGTCGAGCGTGTGGAAGGTGAAGCGGTTGCCCGCTGTACCGGTGGCCTGATTTGCGGTGCTCAGCGTAAAGAGTCGCTGAAACACTTTGTTTCCCGCCGTGCGATGGACGTTGACGGTATGGGCGACAAAATCATCGATCAACTGGTTGAAAAAGAATATGTCCATACCCCGGCGGATCTGTTCAAACTCACCGCAGGCAAACTGACCGGACTGGAGCGCATGGGGCCGAAATCGGCACAAAACGTGGTTAACGCGCTGGAAAAAGCGAAAGAAACCACCTTTGCCCGCTTCCTCTATGCACTTGGCATCCGTGAAGTTGGCGAGGCTACCGCAGCAGGTCTGGCGGCATATTTCGGCACGCTGGAAGCGCTGGAAGCCGCGTCGATTGAAGAGCTGCAAAAGGTACCTGATGTTGGTATTGTCGTTGCCTCCCACGTTCACAACTTCTTTGCCGAAGAAAGCAACCGCAATGTCATCAGCGAGCTGTTGGCGGAAGGTGTTCACTGGCCTGAGCCGATCGTTATCAATGCGGAAGAGATTGACAGTCCGTTTGCTGGTAAAACCGTGGTGCTTACGGGCAGCTTAAGCCAGATGTCGCGTGATGACGCTAAAGCTCGATTGGTCGAACTGGGGGCGAAAGTCGCGGGCAGCGTGTCGAAGAAAACCGATCTGGTGATAGCGGGTGAAGCTGCAGGATCTAAACTGGCGAAGGCGCAGGAACTGGGCATTGAAGTCATCGACGAAACGGAAATGCTGCGTTTGCTGGGTAGCTGAGATGGAAAAAGAGCAGCTGATTGAAATAGCCAATACGATAATGCCGTTTGGCAAATACAAAGGGCGTCGCTTAATCGACCTGCCGGAGGAGTATCTTCTGTGGTTTGCCCGCAAAGATGAGTTCCCGGCAGGGAAGCTCGGTGAGCTAATGCAAATCACGCTGCTGATTAAAACCGAGGGGCTGACGCAACTGGTCCAGCCCCTGAAACGCCCACTTTAAGCTTTATCGGCGCTGCTTTCCTGCTGCGCCTGTAACTGTTCGGTCTGGCGTTTGTATCGACGCGCCAGCACCGCACAGACCATCAATTGGATCTGATGGAAAATCATCAGAGGCAGCACCATCATACCGATCACCGATGTGGGGAACAGAATGTTTGCCATCGGGATGCCATTTGCCAGACTCTTTTTCGAACCACAAAAGACGATAGTAATTTCATCTGCCTTATTGAAGCCCAGTCGGCGTGCCATAAAGACGTTAACTACAATCACGATAGCCAGAAGAACGCAGCTAACCACCACGATAAATAGCAATGATCCCCAGCCAACTTTATGCCAGATGCCGTTAACGACGGCTTCGCTGAACGCAGTATAAACCACCAACAGAATGGACGTCTGGTCAGTTTTCGCAATCCATTTTTTATTTCGTGATACCCAGTTGCCAATCCAAGGGCGAGAAAGATGTCCCAGCACAAATGGCAGCAACAGTTGCAGCATAATTTTACCGACCTGCTCAAGGCTGCCCCCTGCACCGTGAACATTCATCACCAGACCAACCAGCAATGGTGAAAGGAAAATCCCCAGCAGGCTGGATGCTGACGCAGAACAAACCGCCGCCGCGACGTTACCGCCCGCCATTGACGTGAAGGCGATTGCAGACTGCACGGTCGCGGGGAGAATGCACAAGTAGAGAAAACCGGAGTAGAGCATCGGGTCGACATTTACCGGTTTCCACCAGGCAAACAGCACGCCCAAAATTGGGAACAGCACGAAGGTGCTGCACATTACCCACAAATGCAGTCGCCAATGACCACCGCCTGCAATAATCGCCTCTCGCGATAACTTCGCGCCGTGCATAAAGAACAGCAGAGCAATGGCTGCGGTAGTCAGATTTTCAAAGAAGGGAACGAAATCGCCCCTGGCCGGAAAGAAAGAGGCCAGCAACACCACCGTGATCAGGGTTAAGGTGAAAGGATCGAGGATACGAAAAAGTTTCATAAAGACTCCAGATGATCGATGGTTCTATTGTGCTTCTTCCAGTTTGAGAAATAAAATTGATTTATTGCATCCATTCATGAAGAAAAAAGATGAATTATTCTTTAAAGCAATTAAAGGTTTTCGTCACAGTAGCGCAGGAGAAAAGTTTTAGTCGTGCAGGAGAGCGTATCGGCCTGAGCCAGTCGGCAGTGAGTCACAGTGTGAAGGAGCTGGAAAATCATACTGGTGTTCGCCTGCTGGACAGAACCACGCGTGAAGTGGTGCTTACAGATGCAGGGCAGCAGTTGGCTTTGCGTCTTGAGCGACTGCTGGATGAACTTAACAGCACGTTGCGCGATACCGGGCGTATGGGGCAACAACTGAGCGGAAAAGTTCGGGTCGCTGCCAGCCAGACCATTTCCGCGCATCTTATTCCGCAATGCATTGCTGAAAGCCATCGCCGCTATCCAGATATTCAGTTTGTCCTGCACGATCGTCCGCAGCAGTGGGTGATGGAAAGTATTCGCCAGGGAGATGTCGATTTTGGCATCGTCATCGATCCAGGCCCAGTGGGCGATCTGCAATGTGAAGCGATTCTTTCCGAGCCTTTCTTTCTGCTTTGCCATCGCGATAGCGCTTTGGCCGTGGAAGATTATGTACCCTGGCAAGCATTACAGGGAGCGAAATTGGTGTTGCAGGATTACGCGTCAGGCAGCCGACCGCTGATTGACGCAGCGCTGGCGCGCAATGGTATTCAGGCGAATATTGTGCAGGAGATTGGTCATCCGGCGACGCTGTTCCCGATGGTAGCCGCAGGCATCGGCATCAGTATTCTTCCCGCACTGGCGCTACCATTGCCTGAAGGTAGCCCGCTGGTGGTAAAGCGCATTACGCCGGTGGTTGAACGCCAGTTGATGCTGGTGCGCAGGAAGAACCGTTCACTTTCCACCGCCGCTGAAGCGTTATGGGACGTAGTACGAGACCAGGGCAATGCGCTAATGGCTGGGCGGGAAGGGGATCCGTTGTATCAGATATAGAGTGAATTCATACTGCCGGGAGCTCCGGCAGTAATCAATCAAAAATTAAATTTGATGGAGTAGATTATCGCATCCTGGTAAAAATCTTCGCCCAGTTTGTCATCCGCATAACGATACTGAATCCCTGTGGTGATGTGTGAAGTTGCATTCCACCAAAGTGCGACGGCACCATTCAGACCTTCTTTGCCGCCATTACCTGCCGCGTAGGTGGCATCACGATCAAACTCGTACTCGTTCCAGTTGGTGAGGGTGAATTTCTCACTGCCCAGCATAAAGCTGTAACCTGCAACCCAACCGGCGACATAACCGTTATCGCCGGTATAATAGGTTTGGTCTGTATAGCGTTTTGCAAAGAACGGTTTGAACCACCAACCGCTGCCGGTGAAATTGTAGCCGATCCCGTAAAGGAACATATCGTCATGGAAATTCACACGATTCGCAGAACCGTAGGTGCCATACGCAT
The DNA here is from genome assembly GCF_002965285.1 of Escherichia sp. MOD1-EC5990. NCBI lineage: Bacteria > Pseudomonadati > Pseudomonadota > Gammaproteobacteria > Enterobacterales > Enterobacteriaceae > Escherichia > Escherichia sp. MOD1-EC5990. The sequence continues at coordinate 220,446 of NZ_PTRV01000007.1, forward strand.
GCAAGTAGAGATTAAATCCGGTGTCACCCAGGTAAATACGGTTGGTATTTTTAAATGTATAACGCTGCTCGCTACCCTGTTTATCATGACGATCATTATAAAAGTTTTCCCAGTCGAAGAACCCGTACATTTCTCCCCAACTAAAGTTAGCGCCGCCTTCCAGTTCCAGATATCCAAAATCATCTTTGTGTGATTTGGTCGACGATTTCTCAGTGGTTCTGCTAGTCCAGTCAAGATAATGAATACCTATATCAGCAAAACCGCCTTTAAATTCTGCATGGGATACTGCTGGTATCGCCAATACAGAAGAGAGTGTCAGAGTAAAAAGATGTTTTTTCATAGCATAATTCCCTATGCCGATCGTTATTAGTTGATTGCTTAATAAAAAGGTTGATTAAAAGCGGCATATTGTTAATGCAAGGGAAAGGAGAGTACCAATACAGTTTTTTCAGCCTATTAATAGTGAAAAAATATAAATATATCGATATCGAATAACTATCGGATACATGAAAAAAGTGTATTGGTATGAGGTAGGGCAATCTCGTTATAAAAAGGCGTTAGATTCCACCCTACAAAAAAAGGATATATATGTATCAGGCTCAGTTTTCTCATAACCCACTGTATTGCGTAGATATTATCAAGACTTATAAACCTGATTTCACGCCACGAGTGGCCTTTATTTTAGGTTCCGGGCTGGGCGCGCTGGCCGATCAGATTGAGAACGCGGTCGCAATTTCCTACGAAAAGCTGCCTGGGTTCCCGGTAAGTACCGTACACGGTCATGCGGGTGAGCTGGTGCTGGGTTATCTCCAGGGGGTGCCAGTGGCGTGCATGAAAGGTCGCGGACATTTCTACGAAGGTCGTGGGATGACCATCATGACGGATGCAATCCGTACCTTTAAGTTGCTGGGCTGCGAGTTGCTGTTCTGCACCAATGCGGCTGGCTCACTGCGTCCTGAAGTGGGGGCCGGCAGTCTGGTCGCATTGAAAGATCACATCAACACCATGCCGGGAACGCCGATGGTGGGTCTTAATGATGAACGTTTTGGTGAGCGCTTCTTCTCGCTGGCGAATGCCTACGATGCGGAATACCGCGCACTGTTACAAAAAGTGGCGAAAGAAGAGGGGTTCCCTCTGACGGAGGGCGTGTTCGTCTCGTATCCGGGGCCGAATTTCGAGACTGCGGCGGAAATTCGCATGATGCAAATTATTGGTGGGGATGTTGTTGGTATGTCTGTGGTGCCTGAGGTTATTTCAGCTCGCCATTGCGAACTTAAAGTCGTTGCGGTCTCTGCGATTACCAACATGGCGGAAGGTCTGAGTGACGTGAAGCTTTCTCATGCCCAAACGCTGGCAGCAGCGGAACTCTCAAAGCAAAACTTTATTAATATTATTTGCGGCTTTCTGCGCAAAATTGCCTGAGTAAAACAACAATAAACGGCCTCACTGAGTGAGGCCATATGATGCGACAAGGAAACGATTATGAGCATCGCTTTGCGCTTAAAGGTAATGTCTTTTTTGCAATATTTTATCTGGGGGAGCTGGCTGGTTACCCTCGGTTCTTACATGATTAATACCCTTCATTTCACCGGCGCTAATGTTGGCATGGTTTACAGTTCCAAAGGGATCGCCGCGATTATTATGCCTGGTATAATGGGGATCATCGCAGACAAATGGCTGCGTGCAGAACGTGCATACATGCTGTGTCACCTGGTGTGTGCAGGCGTACTTTTTTATGCGGCATCCGTAACTGATCCGGATATGATGTTTTGGGTGATGTTAGTCAATGCGATGGCGTTTATGCCGACTATTGCGTTATCGAACAGCGTCTCTTATTCCTGTCTTGCCCAGGCAGGGCTTGACCCGGTGACCGCTTTCCCGCCCATTCGCGTTTTTGGTACGGTGGGGTTCATTGTCGCCATGTGGGCAGTAAGCCTGCTGCATCTGGAATTGAGTAGTCTGCAACTGTATATCGCGTCCGGTGCGTCATTGCTGCTGTCGGCTTATGCGCTGACTTTGCCGAAGATTCCGGTTGCGGAGAAAAAAGCGACTACATCGCTTGCCAGCAAGCTGGGTCTGGATGCCTTCGTGCTGTTTAAAAATCCACGCATGGCTATCTTTTTCCTCTTCGCCATGATGCTGGGTGCGGTGCTGCAAATTACCAACGTTTTTGGCAACCCGTTCCTGCATGATTTCGCCCGTAATCCTGAGTTTGCTGATAGCTTCGTGGTGAAATATCCGTCCATTTTACTGTCAGTTTCACAGATGGCTGAAGTCGGTTTCATTCTGACGATACCGTTCTTTTTGAAGCGTTTCGGTATTAAAACCGTCATGCTGATGAGTATGGTGGCGTGGACGCTGCGCTTTGGCTTCTTTGCCTATGGCGATCCATCACCAACCGGGTTTATTTTGCTGTTGCTGTCGATGATTGTTTACGGTTGTGCATTCGATTTCTTCAATATTTCTGGTTCGGTCTTTGTCGAACAGGAAGTTGATTCCAGCATTCGTGCCAGCGCCCAGGGCCTTTTTATGACGATGGTAAATGGCGTCGGCGCATGGGTTGGCTCGATTCTGAGCGGTATGGCAGTGGATTACTTCTCGGTGGATGGCGTAAAAGATTGGCATACCATTTGGCTGATGTTTGCAGGGTATGCTCTTTTCCTCGCAGTGATATTTTTCTTTGGGTTTAAATATAACCATGACCCTGAAAAGATAACGCATCGTTCAGTTACACATTAAAAGGATTCGCAGCTCTGTTCCTTGGGGCTGCTTTTATGATAAAGGTTAATTAGTGAAAGATATTTTATTTTCTTCTGGCGTTGGTTTTGGCATTGGTGCTTTGTTTACAATCGTGCGATTACCTATTCCTGTTCCAAATGTATTGCCGGGTATATTATCCATCGTGTTTATGTATGTCGGATATCTGGTGGTGAAATACTTTATGCCATGATAATTTAATACGATGTATTTTTTATATGGAGCACTTAATTATGGAACGCGTATATAGAACAGATCTTAAGTTGCTCCGTTATTTTCTTGCCGTAGCGGAAGAGTTGCATTTTGGTCGCGCAGCAGCGCGTTTAAATATGTCTCAGCCTCCGCTCAGTATTCATATTAAAGAGCTGGAAAATCAACTCGGCACGCAGCTTTTTATTCGCCATTCGCGCAGCGTCGTACTGACACACGCGGGCAAAATCTTGATGGAAGAATCGCGTCGATTGCTGGTGAATGCAAATAATATATTGGCTCGGGTTGAACAAATAGGTCGGGGAGAAGCAGGGCGGATTGAACTCGGGGTTGTGGGAACGGCAATGTGGGGACGGATGCGCCCGGTTATGCGGCGATTCCTTAGAGAAAATCCTAACGTTGAAGTTCTGTTTCGCGAAAAGATGCCCGCGATGCAAATGGCCTTGCTGGAACGCCGCGAACTTGATGCCGGGATCTGGCGAATGGCGACAGAACCACCGACTGGTTTTACCAGCTTACGGTTGCATGAATCGGCGTTTCTGGTGGCGATGCCTGAAGAGCATCATCTCTCATCATTTTCCACCGTCCCGCTGGAAGCGCTACGTGACGAGTATTTCGTTACAATGCCGCCCGTGTACACTGACTGGGATTTTTTGCAGCGAGTTTGCCAGCAGGTGGGATTTTCACCGGTTGTTATTCGCGAAGTTAATGAACCGCAAACGGTACTCGCCATGGTCAGTATGGGTATTGGTATCACATTGATAGCGGACAGCTACGCGCAGATGAACTGGCCCGGTGTCATATTCCGTCCGCTCAAAGAACGCATCCCGGCAGACTTATATATTGTTTATGAAACGCAGCAGGTGACGCCCGCGCTGGTTAAACTGCTGGCGGCGTTGGCGCAGTAGATGAGAGGCACGGGAACTGCCGGACATAGTTGGTCTGATAAGCGAAGCGCATCAGGCAATTTCGCAAATTGCAGATAGCAAAAAAGCGCCTTTAGGGCGCTTTTTTACATTGGTGGGTCGTGCAGGATGACTCGCTTCGCTCGCCCTTCGGGCCGTCGCCGCGAGCGGCTCCGTTGTTTCGCTGCGCTCAACTCGAACCTGCTGCAGGTTCGAATCTTTGAGTATCGCAGATAGCAAAAAAGCGCCTTTAGGGCGCTTTTTTACATTGGTGGGTCGTGCAGGATGACTCGCTTCGCTCGCCCTTCGGGCCGTCGCCGCGAGCGGCTCCGTTGTTTCGCTGCGCTCAACTCGAACCTGCTGCAGGTTCGAATCTTTGAGTATCGCAGATAGCAAAAAAGCGCCTTTAGGGCGCTTTTTTACATTGGTGGGTCGTGCAGGATTCGAACCTGCGACCAATTGATTAAAAGTCAACTGCTCTACCAACTGAGCTAACGACCCG
>NZ_PTRV01000080.1:0-472 GCF_002965285.1 Escherichia sp. MOD1-EC5990
GTTCTCAGCTGAAAACCACTAACGATAACGTGGCGACTAACACCACCAATATCACTAACCTGACTGATACGGTGACTAACCTCGGTGAAGACGCCCTGAAATGGGACGACGCCGCAGGCGCATTCACCGCTGCACACGGCACTAACGCCACCAACAAAATCACCAATGTCACCGCTGGCGAACTCTCTGACACCAGCACCGACGCCGTTAACGGTTCTCAGCTGAAAACCACTAACGATAACGTGGCGACTAACACCACCAATATCACTAACCTGACTGATACGGTGACTAACCTCGGTGAAGACGCCCTGAAATGGGACGACGCCGCAGGCGCATTCACCGCTGCACACGGCACTAACGCCACCAACAAAATCACCAATGTCACCGCTGGCGAACTCTCTGACACCAGCACCGACGCCGTTAACGGTTCTCAGCTGAAAACCACTAACGATAACGTGGCGACTAACACCAC
>NZ_PTRV01000081.1:0-472 GCF_002965285.1 Escherichia sp. MOD1-EC5990
GTGGTGTTAGTCGCCACGTTATCGTTAGTGGTTTTCAGCTGAGAACCGTTAACGGCGTCGGTGCTGGTGTCAGAGAGCTCGCCAGCGGTGACGTTAGTGATTTTGTTGGTGGCGTTAGTGCCGTGTGCAGCGGTGAATGCGCCTGCGGCGTCGTCCCATTTCAGGGCGTCTTCACTAAGGTCAGTCACCGTATCAGTCAGGTTAGTGATATTGGTGGTGTTAGTCGCCACGTTATCGTTAGTGGTTTTCAGCTGAGAACCGTTAACGGCGTCGGTGCTGGTGTCAGAGAGCTCGCCAGCGGTGACGTTAGTGATTTTGTTGGTGGCGTTAGTGCCGTGTGCAGCGGTGAATGCGCCTGCGGCGTCGTCCCATTTCAGGGCGTCTTCACTAAGGTCAGTCACCGTATCAGTCAGGTTAGTGATATTGGTGGTGTTAGTCGCCACGTTATCGTTAGTGGTTTTCAGCTGAGAAC
>NZ_PTRV01000082.1:0-462 GCF_002965285.1 Escherichia sp. MOD1-EC5990
TTAAGCTCGATCAGGAAAACAGCCGTATTTTTCTGCCGAAACTTGGCTGGATGCGCTACCGGAATAGCCGTCAGGTCGCGGGTGTTGTGAAAAATGTCACTGTCAGCCAGTCCTGCGGTAAGTGGTACATCAGTGTTCAGACTGAAAGTGAAGTATCAACTCCGGTTCACCCTTCAGCATCAATGGTCGGGCTGGATGCTGGCGTGGCTAAACTCGCCACGCTGTCAGATGGTACAGTCTTTGAGCCTGTAAACAGTTTTCAGAAAAACCAGAAGAAGCTGGCGAGACTTCAGCGACAGTTAAGCCGCAAGGTCAAATTCAGCAACAACTGGCAGAAGCAGAAACGCAAAATACAGCGACTGCATTCCTGTATCGCAAAAATCCGCAGGGACTACCTTCACAAAGTCACAACGACCGTCAGCAAAAACCACGCAATGATAGTCATTGAGGATTTGAAGGTCA
>NZ_PTRV01000083.1:0-460 GCF_002965285.1 Escherichia sp. MOD1-EC5990
CTGTATTTTGAGCACCTGTTTCCCGGTGAGGACGGTTACAGCCGCAGCGAGTCACTCTGGCTGGTGCGCGGCGGCGTGGCGAAACTGGATGAAGGTCACCGGCTGGCCGCACTCTGGCAGGCGCTGCCGGAAGAACTCCGCTTAAGTCCGCATCGTTATCTGGCGACAAACAGTCCGCAGGGGCCGTGGTGGCTGCTCGGCTGGTGTGAGCGGGTGCCGGAAGCGGATGAGGTGCTGCCTGCGCCGCTGCCGCCGTACCGGGTACTGACCGGGCTGGTGGACCGCTTCGGGCGCACACAGACGTTCCACCGCGAAGCTGCCGGTGAATTCAGCGGCGAAATCACCGACGTGACGGATGGTGCCGGGCGTCACTTCCGGCTGGTACTGACCACGCAGGCGCAGCGGGCAGAAGAGGCCCGGCAGAAGGCCTCTTCCGGCGGGACGGAACAGTCCGCTTTTC
>NZ_PTRV01000084.1:0-426 GCF_002965285.1 Escherichia sp. MOD1-EC5990
GCTTAACCTCACAACCCGAAGATGTTTCTTGCGATTCATCATCGTGTTGCGAAAATTTGAGAGACTCACGAACAACTTTCGTTGTTCAGTGTTTCAATTTTCAGCTTGATCCAGATTTTTAAAGAGCAAATATCTTAAACATGACTCGTAAGTCATCTTTAACGATATTAAGGTCGGCGACTTTCACTCACAAACCAGCAAGTGGCGTCCCCTAGGGGATTCGAACCCCTGTTACCGCCGTGAAAGGGCGGTGTCCTGGGCCTCTAGACGAAGGGGACGTATCAGTCTGCTTCGCAAGACGCCTTGCTTTTCACTTTTCATCAGACAATCTGTGTGAGCACTGCAAAGTACAGTTCTTTAAGGTAAGGAGGTGATCCAACCGCAGGTTCCCCTACGGTTACCTTGTTACGACTTCACCCCAGTCAT
>NZ_PTRV01000085.1:0-411 GCF_002965285.1 Escherichia sp. MOD1-EC5990
ATGGAATACGGCCCGTTCGATTTGCCGGTGGCGCGAACGGACGGCGAAGGTCACCGCTGGCAGTACCGCTATGATAAGGACACGCTGCAACTGACGGAGGTGATAAACCCGCAGGGCGAGTCTTATCTTTATATTCTGGACAACTGTGGCCGGGTGACGGAAGAGCGTGACTGGGGCGGCGTGGTCTGGCGTTACCGTTATGATGCCGATGGCCTGTGTACCGCCAGGGTTAACGGCCTGGAGGAAACTATCCTCTACAGCCGGGACGCCGCAGGCCGCCTGGCTGAAATCATCGCCCCGGAAGGGAAAACGCAGTACGCGTATGACAAATCCGGCAGGCTGACGGGTATCTTCAGCCCGGACGGCATATCACAGCGCACCGGCTACGACGAACGCGGGCGGGTGAATGTC
>NZ_PTRV01000086.1:0-366 GCF_002965285.1 Escherichia sp. MOD1-EC5990
ATAGCAAAAAAGCGCCTTTAGGGCGCTTTTTTACATTGGTGGGTCGTGCAGGATGACTCACTTCGCTCGCCCTTCGGGCCGTCGCCGCGAGCGGCTCCGTTGTTTCGCTGCGCTCAACTCGAACCTGCTGCAGGTTCGAATCTTTGAATATCCCAGATAGCAAAAAAGCGCCTTTAGGGCGCTTTTTTACATTGGTGGGTCGTGCAGGATGACTCACTTCGCTCGCCCTTCGGGCCGTCGCCGCGAGCGGCTCCGTTGTTTCGCTGCGCTCAACTCGAACCTGCTGCAGGTTCGAATCTTTGAATATCCCAGATAGCAAAAAAGCGCCTTTAGGGCGCTTTTTTACATTGGTGGGTCGTGCAGGAT
>NZ_PTRV01000087.1:0-360 GCF_002965285.1 Escherichia sp. MOD1-EC5990
ATTATTTAATTCTTTCAGCGGAAATTTTTCCTCGAAGGCTTTATTTAGCCGCCCCTGGTTTCCTTTTACAGCGAATACATAATCACCGCCCTGTTTTTGTATCTTCTCTGCAATATCTTTCTGGCAACCCATCGCATCAGTTGTGATGATTTTTCCTTTAATATCCAGCATGTTAAGAAGTTCAGGGATAGCTGTAATTTCATTGGATTTCTCATCCGTCTTGATCTGTCCGATAACCAGACTGTGCATTGTTGAGAACGCACTAATGACACAGGGAAAGATTACGGTGTGCCGTAGGCACAAAGATGCAAAACGGGACGTTTTGCATGTAATAAGCATAAGCTTGTGAAGAGATGGTGG
>NZ_PTRV01000088.1:0-358 GCF_002965285.1 Escherichia sp. MOD1-EC5990
TGCATCCGTAGCTCAGCTGGATAGAGTACTCGGCTACGAACCGAGCGGTCGGAGGTTCGAATCCTCCCGGATGCACCATATTCTACGAAATCTTCAGCGATGAAGGTGTCGAAGAGGTGGCGGTACTAACCGCAAGCACTAGGGAGGATAACGTTGCTTTAGCAACGGCCAGAAGGGCGAGCCGCAAGGCGAGTAATCCTCCCGGATGCACCATCTCTTACTTGATATGGCTTTAGTAGCGATATCAATATCAGCAGTAAAATAAATTTCCCGATGCATCCGTAGCTCAGCTGGATAGAGTACTCGGCTACGAACCGAGCGGTCGGAGGTTCGAATCCTCCCGGATGCACCATATTCT
>NZ_PTRV01000089.1:0-355 GCF_002965285.1 Escherichia sp. MOD1-EC5990
CTCACCCGGTCAGCCAGGATTTCACTTTCCAGCCGGTCGAGCATCTGCACCAGCACCGGCGGGAACACCACATGGCCACCGTCTTCACCGCCGGACTGCTGAAGAGCGTCCGCCAGGCTGCGGCGCTGCGTTTTCGCCAGCTCACCGGTGGCGGTTTCGACCCTGATGAGTGGCGTGAAGCTCCCCGGCTGATAAACCGTCTGGATGCGGGTTCTGTCGTTCTGTATCGTGGTCAGCCGGTCGCCGTCCCAGCCGTACCAGGTCACTTCCGGTTTCCGTGACAGCGACATCCAGCCCGTCAGGTCCCGTTCACGCCGCCACACCCGTTTTGCCACCCTGCGGCCCAGCGGGTCGT
>NZ_PTRV01000008.1:0-224480 GCF_002965285.1 Escherichia sp. MOD1-EC5990
CTTTATTATCGAGTTCGGTGACCGCCTGGACGGTCACTTCTGAGAAAAGGCATTTACACAGAATCTTAAACAGGCTCTAACAATTTTCAGCATCGTTTAAGGGCTTGTCTATCCCGCACTTAAAAGCTGAAGCGATATCCTCCGTTGACTTGCTTCTGATCAAAGAGGTTACCCTGCGTGTAATCCGCTTCGAGATAGAATGTGTGCTGTTTGTTATACTGTGCACTGACTCCCACGCCGTTATTCCAGCCATTACCTTTGAAACTGTACTTCTCCCGGGAGTTGTTCAACAGATATTCGGTATCCCCTGAAAACTCGCGGATAGCGCCAGTCTTCACATAGACATTCAGCTGGCTGTTGCCTGCGGTGATGTCATATCCCAGTATCATGCTGGCACGCCCCAGCAGCGATTCGTAGTGATTCAGATGTATATTGAGACCATTACTCGCCTTCATAGCCATCCCATTCTGGTGGCTGTATGTGAGCTGGGTTTGCGGCTCTATATAGAACCCATAACCAGTAGGGGTCAGGTTGAACCTCTGCCCGGCTTCCAGGGAGATGCTCAATCCATTCGCAGTGCCGTTGGCGTTAACGCCGTTGTTCTGACTGTCCAGTACGTGGAAACTATTTTTCTGGTGCGATGCTTTTACAACGAGATCGCTGTAAAAACCGTTGTGTGCCATGTAACTGGCGTACATTCCCATGTAGTCTGAACGTGCGGTACCGTCGCCTCCGCTATAGTCCGGCGATGCATGTGTTGAGCCAATATACAGACCGACATACAACGGCATTTCATCAGAGAGACGTTTATCCCCACCAAACTGGATACCGCTGTAACCCATGTCAAAGCCGCTCAGTTTGCCACTGGCAAAGGAGTCCAAGCTTCCCCCATAACTGCGCAACCAGATATTACCGTCTTTACCCTGATTTCGCAGGTCACCCATCCGTTGCATAAGCGTACGGTTTTCAACATAGTTCAATAAGTAACCGACATTGAGATAATTGCCGCCAGCATCTGCGGTCGTGGTGGGTTTAGGCGTGGGAGCGGGGGCAGGCGTAGGATCGGGGTTGACTATGGGGGGCTGAGCGGGAGCTGGTGTGGGCTCTGGATTAGGAGTCGGCTCCGGAATTGTCCCGGAAGCATAAAGCTCCCAGTTAGTGCCATTTTTACGCACATCATACAGATATCCCCCCAACTCAACCTGAGAAGACGCGCTGAACGAGGCCGCGCCGTCAGTGGTTTTTACCACTGTCAGAACTTCATTTCCCGTTGTGGCCTCGCTGCCCTGGTTACGGATAGCCAATACGTGATTACCAGCACTACTCCCGCAGATATTCAATAAATCTCCTTTATTATTAACGCCATTACCCTCGCCAACAACATCAGCACGCATAATAAAGGTACTGTTACCGCTAAGGTTCTCTACGTTTAATGTGGTAAATGTGCCGGCAGTTGACGCGTGGCTGGCAAAATCGACAGTTGAATGGCTCAGCGCCAGCGTGTCGAGATTAGAATTACTTGTTACGTTCCAGACGCTGTTATTCATTGCAACGTCCAGTTTCCCGCCATTGACATTATCGCTGAGTGAAGAACCTGTCCAAACCGACCCAGGGTGCATATCCAGATTGATTAGCCCACCTTTAGAAAGAACGCTACCGTTGATAAGCATACGACCCGAGGCGTTGATGCGGCTGGCGGCATAACCATCGTCATGTTGCGTTGCGATGGCCATCTGGTCGGGTGTACTCATATCAATGACCAGATCGCTCGTGAGATCGATCTGGCTGTTGGTCATGGCATAAATCCCCCTGGCTCCTGCCGCGCCGGTGATAGCCAAACTGTCTCCGGTTATTCTACCGCCGCTGAGCGCCCACAAACCCAGCGCCAGACTGCCATTACGATCAACCGTAATATCGGTATTTTGCATGTTGATAACAGCCGTTGCCGTCTGGGCTGAGGCACCATAAGAACCGCTGGAAAAGATGCTGTTTCGTTGCGCTGCCGTGCCAGAAAAATTGATTGTCGCGTCTGAACCACTGGTTACGAGGCCACCGCCCTGCGCGGAAGAAATATGGCTATCAGCACCGATAGTGGTTGTACCACCACGAACTTCGACGCCATTGGCAGCGGCTCCAGTTACATCAACAGTGAGTGCATTCGCGCTCACCTGGCCAAAGCTCCAGAGGCCGTGTGCATTATCGCCATTGGTTTTAATGGTACTGTTTGTTCCGAGATCGACAACAGAGTTTTTCTGTACGTTTATTCCCATGGCGCTGTAGCCCTGAACATCGATTGTCAGGTCTGTCGCCGTAAAACGCGCAGCACCGTTGGCGTTATTGCCGTTGAGACCACCGATATAAACACCTGTACTTCCATCGGTCTTGATTTTACTACCGCTTCCAAGATCGACACTGGTGCCATAGTCATTGATGGTTAGGCCTATACCGTTCGAGTTTTCAATGGTGAATTGAGAGGCTGTTAGTGTTGAGCTATGCCCAATAATGATGCCGTCATCGTTACTCTTAATGGTGCTGCCTGTGCCTAAGTCAGCATGTGTATAGTCACCAATTAAATTAATGCCGATGGCAGAGGTTTGACCAACAACATCTACTGTAAGTCGGTTAGCTGTCAGAGAGCTGTTCTTGCCCTGAATAATGATTCCCTTTGCATATCCAGAGGCGTCGTTGACATTGACGGTGACATCATCACCCAGGTTGATATTGCCAGGCGTGTTTCCTGCTGGGGTCATTACACCATAGAGGTTTCCTGATGGATCGGCGGTATCTCCTGTAATTCTGTCACCATCATTAATAGTAATATTGGTGCCATTTTGACTTCCTAAATCAGCAGCTATCAGCAGGGGGGAAAAGATAATTGCATTCAAACCAATAGCGCCATATTTTATCAGTTGAATGGAGGGCGAACGGATTTTTAATTCAGCGAGACGATCGGCTTTGGTATTCCCATTGTGTTGTTTGATGCCCATACCACTCCTATATAGTACCTAGGCTATGGGTCTATGGATTTTGTCATTTTGTTTAAGTCAATGAATAATATCCTCTTATCATCATGATATTTGTATGGTGCAATCATGATGAGCTGTTCTGAGAATAATTCTCTATTACCGGGCAAAATCAGGAACACAGGAATTAATATATATTTAACATCCCCCTTACAAAGGTGAGTTTAGATCGAGTTATTCCCTAAGTTGTCGTTACTTATTCGAATTCGTTACTATGAATATGACAAAAACATTACAACAAACAGCGGTTAAATAATTTGGTGAATATTTTTGGTAATAATCCTAATTAGTTATGGGATTTTCGCTTGATGTATCTGCATAACAAAAACAATATGAGCCATTTTTGCATTACTAATAAGAAAAAGCAAAAAAACATCGATATTCATTTTTGATCAATGGATTTTCTGGCATATCGTTATTATCGTGATACTGGTTATCATTTTCATCTTGCCAGGATCGCACGTAATCACGTTATTCGGGGGCTTTATCTGCTGGATATTGCCCTTCAGGCAAGTCTTTTTCTCGCCAGCATATTGGAGGGTGATCAATATTGATCAGCTGTAAAAGGTGTCTGATGTGCAGTGGAACAGAAACTTACGTGATCTCATTGCTAATGAGATATCCCTCATCTGAACACTTATGTCTTTAATTATTCTCGTGGTTCACTATAGGCAATAAGCACAAAAGTGTAGGATGTTATAAGAATGGTTAGGACTCGGTGAAATGAAAAATCCACGCAATTGCGTGGATTTTATATACTTTTGCGCTCTTCATGAGATTTAGCGAAACCTCATGAGACAACAAATTAATTAGACATTGAACAGGAAGTTCATTACATCGCCATCTTTAACGATGTAATCTTTACCTTCTGCACGCATTTTGCCTGCTTCTTTCGCGCCTTGTTCACCTTTGTAAGTGATGAAATCTTCGAACGAAATAGTTTGTGCGCGGATAAAGCCTTTTTCAAAATCAGTATGGATTTTGCCAGCGGCCTGCGGCGCGGTTGCACCAACCGGAATGGTCCATGCACGCACTTCTTTCACCCCAGCGGTGAAGTAAGTTTGCAGGTTCAGCAGCTTATAACCGGCACGGATCACGCGGTTCAGACCCGGCTCTTCCAGCCCAAGCTCCTGCATAAACTCGTCACGTTCTTCGTCGTCCAGTTCGGCAATGTCTGCTTCAACAGCAGCACAAACCGGAACCACAACAGAACCTTCTTTCGCCGCGATTTCACGCACCTGGTCAAGATACGGGTTGTTTTCAAAACCGTCTTCGTTGACGTTGGCGATGTACATTGTTGGTTTCAGCGTCAGGAAGCTCAGGTAACGAATAGCCGCTTTCTCTTCAGCGCTTAAATCCAGCGCGCGCAGCATACCTGCGTTTTCCAGCTGTGGCAGGCATTTTTCCAGTACCGCCAGCTCGGCTTTCGCGTCTTTATCGCCGCCTTTGGCTTTCTTCTGTACGCGATGAATCGCACGTTCGCAGGTGTCGAGGTCTGCCAGCGCCAGTTCTGTGTTGATAACTTCAATATCATCCGCCGGGTTAACTTTGCCGGAAACGTGAATGATGTTGTCGTTTTCAAAGCAGCGAACAACGTGACCGATCGCTTCGGTTTCACGGATGTTGGTCAGGAACTGGTTACCCAGACCTTCGCCTTTCGATGCGCCTTTTACCAGACCGGCGATATCGACAAATTCCATGGTCGTGGGAAGCGTACGCTGCGGTTTTACGATTTCAGCCAGTTGATCCAGGCGAGGGTCAGGCATTGGTACGACGCCTGTGTTCGGCTCGATGGTGCAGAATGGAAAGTTGGCCGCTTCAATACCGGCTTTGGTCAGCGCGTTGAACAGGGTAGATTTCCCGACGTTGGGCAAACCGACGATACCGCATTTGAATCCCATGATTTAAATCACCTTAATATCTTAATAATCAACCTGTTATTGCTAACAGATTGCAGAAATGGAAATAACTTTGCCTATTATACACGGCACTCGGCAAAAATGCCGCAGACAACGACTTATTGCGCTTTAAAGGCGTGCAATCGGTTCGTTGCTTTGGTCAAGCCCTCTGTAAACCACATTTCAGTACAACGTGCCGCTTCGTCGATGGCTTCATCAATTAACTTCTGTTCACTAACAGGCGGTTTGCCTAACACAAAACCGACAACTTTATTTTTATCGCCCGGATGACCGATTCCGATGCGTAAACGGTGAAAGTTAGGGTTATTACCCAATTTACTGATGATGTCTTTCAGTCCATTGTGACCACCATGGCCACCGCCCAACTTAAATTTGGCGACGCCAGGTGGCAGATCCAGTTCGTCGTGGGCAACCAGAATTTCGTCCGGATTAATGCGGAAAAAACTGGCCATCGCCGCAACGGCTTTGCCGCTGAGATTCATAAATGTAGTCGGGACTAACAGGCGGACATCTTCGCCTCCAAGGGTGACTCGCGAAGTATAACCAAAGAATTTAGCCTCTTCGCGCAGCGGAGCGCGCAAACGCTCTGCCAGTAAGTCAACGAACCAGGCACCAGCATTATGTCGCGTTGCGGCGCATTCAGCGCCGGGGTTCGCCAGGCCGACAATCAATTTAATCGTCACGTTTTTTTGTCCTGAGTGTGTACATAACTGGCGCGTAGTTTACTGGTTGCGGCCCCGCTTGACAAAAAACTGCGTATCAAATGCAGATAACGCAATAATTGCCTAAGTGGACTATTAGAAAGTCAAGGTGTTCAGGCGTTTATTTGTAAAGTTTTGTTGAAATAAGGGTTGTAATTGTGATCACGCCCGCACATAACCCACAGGGTGTTGTCTATACTTTACACATAAGGAAGAGGGGTATTCCCTGTTACAACCCAGAAAGTTCCGGAGGTGACATATGAAACGCAAAAACGCTTCGTTACTCGGTAACGTGCTCATGGGGTTGGGTCTGGTGGTAATGGTGGTCGGCGTGGGGTATTCAATCCTCAACCAGTTACCACAGTTTAATATGCCCCAGTATTTCGCACATGGTGCAGTGCTAAGTATTTTCGTCGGTGCCATTCTCTGGCTGGCGGGTGCCCGTGTTGGCGGGCATGAACAGGTGTGCGACCGTTACTGGTGGGTTCGCCACTATGACAAACGTTGCCGCCGTAGCGATAATCGCCGTCATAGCTAACAAATAATGCCGTTTGCTGACCAGTCAGTTTGCGCTGACTGGTCAATTTCGTACTTATAAATCCGCCATCGCCGCGCGACGATTCGGGAAGAACGCCAGGCGTCCCGGGATCGGTTGAATCCCTGCGCGAGCCATAGTGCGCAGCGGCTGGAATTCCACGTTACACACGCGCAGTTCACATCCTTCGGGCAGACGCTTCACAAAACGCTGGAACGCATCAAGGCCACCAGCATCAAGCACCGGAACGGCATCCCACTTCAGAATGACAATCCGCTTGCCTTCAAGGCGTGACTCGAGGTCCGTGAACAGGCCTTCAGCAGCAGCAAAGAACAGCGGGCCAATAACGCGCAGAACCAGGACATCGTCTGGAACGTCTACGACTACTGGTGCCAGGCGAGTCATACGCGCGATACGACGCATAAACAGCAGCGATGCCAACACGATCCCCACACTGATGGCAATAACCATATCAAACAGCACAGTCAATGACATACACAGTAGCATGACGATGATGTCATCTTTCGGCGCATGACGCAGCAAGTCGACCACTTTGTGCGCTTCACTCATGTTCCACGCTACCATCAACAGCAGGGCCGCCATGGCGGAAAGCGGCAGCCAGGAGAGCAGCGGTGCCAGTACCAGCAGGGCAAGAATAACCAGAATAGAGTGGATCACCGCCGAGATAGGGGAAGTAGCCCCGGCACGGACGTTAGCGGCAGAACGCGCGATGGCAGCTGTAGCGGTAATACCACCAAAGAATGGGGCGATGATATTCCCCAGTCCCTGACCAACCAGTTCACTGTTCGCTTTGTGTTTCGTTCCGGTCATACCATCCAGTACCACGGCGCAGAGCAGTGATTCAATTGCCCCTAACATCGCCATCGAAAATGCTGCCGGAAGCAGAGTGCGAATGGAGTCCCAGGTGAGGGTAAATTCGGAATTGGGCAGGTCCCACGGCAGTACCAGTTGCGGCAGCAGTTGCGGAATACCGTTACCCTGAGAACCATCGGCCAGAACGTAGTGGAATTGCGAACCGATGGTAGCAACATGTCCGCCGAGCAGGTTAACAATCCCCATCACCGCGCAACCAGCCAGCAAGGCCGGAAGGTGACCGGGTAAACGAATGCCCAGACGTGGCCAGAAAACCAGAATGCCAAGCGTCACAATGCCAATGGCAGCATCACCCACATTAATGGTCGGCAACGCCATAAATAATGCGCCGACTTTTTGTAGATAATGTTCCGGGACATGGGCCATTTGCAGACCGAGAAAATCTTTAATCTGCATGGTACCGATGGTGATCCCGATACCGGAAGTAAAACCTAAGGTAACGGAAACCGGAATATATTCAATCAAGCGTCCAAAACGTGCCAGCCCCATCAGGATCAAAAAGACACCTGACATGAGTGTCGCGACCAGCAGTCCTGCCAGTCCAAACTGTTGCGAAACGGGATAGAGAATTACCACAAATGCCGCAGTCGGACCGGAAACGCTAAAGCGTGACCCACCCGTCAGAGCAATGACAATCCCCGCAACAGCTGCGGTATATAAACCGTACTGGGGTGCCACACCACTACCAATAGCCAACGCCATCGCCAGCGGGATAGCAATAATCCCGACGGTTATCCCGGCAATCAGGTCACGGGTAAACCGTGCGGCAGTATATTTTTCTTTCCAGCAAGCGTCGATCAGAGCGCGGAAAGGCATCACATGTGAGGAAAATATTTTGTTCACAATAATGTTTCATCCGTGAGCGCATCATCTGTCAACTAAATGGCAGGTGAAGGAGGCATAGGTCATACAAATGGATATTACAGACAAAAAAACCCGCCGCAGCGGGTCTTTGAGCCGGGTTCGATTAGTGTTCGAACATGGCAGAGATCGATTCTTCGTTGCTGATACGACGAATCGCTTCGGCCAGCATACCTGACAGGGTCAGAGTACGCACGTTCGGCAGTGATTTGATTTCATCGCTCAGCGGAATGGTATCGCAGACAACGACTTCATCAATTACAGAGTTACGCAGGTTGTTCGCCGCGTTGCCAGAGAAGATCGGGTGAGTCGCGTACGCAAATACACGTTTAGCACCACGTTCTTTCAGCGCTTCAGCAGCTTTACACAGCGTACCGCCAGTGTCGATCATATCATCGACCAGTACGCAGTCACGACCTGCAACGTCACCGATGATATGCATCACCTGGGAAACGTTCGCACGCGGACGACGTTTGTCGATGATTGCCATATCGGTATCGTTCAGCAGCTTAGCGATAGCGCGGGCACGCACAACGCCGCCGATGTCCGGAGAAACCACAATTGGGTTATCCAGATTCAGCTGCAGCATGTCTTCCAGCAGGATCGGGCTACCAAATACGTTATCAACCGGAACGTCGAAGAAACCCTGAATCTGTTCAGCGTGCAGATCCACTGTCAGCACACGGTCAACACCGACGCTGGAGAGGAAGTCTGCAACCACTTTCGCAGTGATTGGTACACGAGCGGAACGGACGCGACGGTCCTGGCGCGCATAGCCAAAGTAGGGGATAACAGCGGTGATACGACCTGCGGAAGCACGACGCAGGGCATCAACCATAACGACTAATTCCATCAGGTTGTCGTTAGTAGGGGCACAAGTGGACTGGATGATGAAAATATCACCACCGCGTACATTTTCGTTGATTTGTACACTGACTTCGCCGTCGCTAAAGCGACCTACAGCGGCGTCGCCGAGTGAAGTGTACAGGCGGTTGGCAATACGTTGTGCTAGTTCCGGGGTGGCGTTACCAGCAAAAAGCTTCATATCAGGCACGAGAAGAACCTCAGGCATGCGTCCATTGGTGGAAAGAATCTGCCGAAAACTGTGCGGGCCAGGCATGATTCTTTCCAGGCGGTGTATTAAAGAGCGCGATGCAACGTCTGGAACAAGGTGACGTTGTCACCGAAACTCAGCTTGCCCGGCTTAAAGCATGGCTCTGTGCAATGGGGAAAGATTAACGCCTTTCGCCACAAAGCCATTGAGCCATTCCGGGGCTTGCTCTAGCACCTGGCGGGCTTCAGACTCTGTATCAAATTCAGCAAAGACACAGGCCCCTGTCCCAGTCAGGCGCGACGGGGCGTATTCTAACAGCCAGGAAAGCACCGCATCAACCTCGCGAAAACGTTTTCTTGCGATAACCTCGCAATCATTGCCGAATTCACATTTTAGCAACGTTTCTATTGACCTTTTTGGCGTATTGCGCGGGAGTTCAGGATCTTTAAAAATCACCGGAGTCGGAATACTTACACCAGGGTGCGCCACCAGATACCACTTCTCCGGCGGATCCACCGGCGTTAGTATTTCACCCACACCTTCTGCAAACGCGGCATGACCACGGACAAATACAGGAACATCTGCACCCAGCGTCAGACCCATTTCCGCCAGTTCATCAATGCTTAGCCCGCATTGCCAGAGATGGTTTAATGCCACCAGCACCGTCGCGGCATTGGATGAACCACCACCCAGACCGCCGCCCATCGGCAAACGCTTGTCAATACTGATTTCTGCACCGCTTCCCGTAGGAAGACGCCCGCTGGCGGCTGCTGTTTTCATCAGCAACCGTGCTGCGCGAACGATCAGGTTATCTTCATGTTCCACGCCTTCAACGGGGGTTAACAGACGAATATCCCCATCGTCACGAAGCTCAATGCTGATGGTGTCGCCGTAATCCAGGAACTGAAACAGCGTTTGCAGCGTGTGGTAACCGTCCGCACGCTGACCGGTAATGTATAAAAACAGATTAAGTTTTGCCGGAGAGGGCCACTGTGTCCGCATTATTTCACTATCCAGTTATCCATTTTTAACTTGATGCGCTGACCACCATCGGTGAGTTCCATATTGGCTGGCATCGCAGGTTGCGTTTTGGTGTCATAACCACCGTAAACAACTTTCCAGTTTTTGCCGTTTTGGCTGTAGGTGATTTCGCTGAGGCGATATTGATCGTCCAGTTTGTAGTCGGTTGCATCACCCGGTAAACCTAAAATCCACTGACGCAAACTGTTGAGCGGAATCGGCATTCCGGTCAATTTGCCAATCATCTCTTCGGCGTCATCGGCGGTGTAACGCTGCCCTTTATTGTCGACTAACTGCACGTTACCCGGCTGAGCATTCAGCTCCAGTTCGGTGCTGCCCAATGGGTTAGTCAGTAGCAGACGATAGCGATCCTGGCCGGTTTGTTGCCAGAAAAAGCGGGCGTAGACTTTTTGTTGATCAGAAATATAAGCGAATGCACCGCGAGTCTGATACTGATTAAGATTACGCACGTCTTGCTGATGCTGACGCCATTGTGGCGAATCCGGGCTTTTGCCAGGACCTTTCGGCGTGGTAACGGAACAGGCAGTAAGCACGAGAGCAGCCAGTGGTAGCAGACGGATAAGACGGAAATCGGGCAGGGGCATAATGATGACAAGTCCTTGAGATACGTTGCAGTTATAACCCTTAATGCTAGCGTTACCGTCCGCTATCGTCTATGTTCAAATTGTCTTAATTGCCAGAATCTAACGGCTTTCGGCAATTACTCCAAAAGGGGGCACTCTCTTTTATTGATCTCGCGCATCCTGTATGATGCGAGCAGACTAACCCTATCAACGTTGGTATTATTTCCCGCAGACATGACCCTTTTAGCACTCGGTATCAACCATAAAACGGCACCTGTATCGCTGCGAGAACGTGTATCGTTTTCGCCGGATAAGCTCGATCAGGCGCTTGACAGCCTGCTTGCGCAGCCGATGGTGCAGGGCGGCGTGGTACTGTCGACGTGTAACCGCACAGAACTTTATCTTAGCGTTGAAGAGCAGGATAACCTGCAAGAGGCGTTAATCCGCTGGCTTTGCGATTACCATAATCTCAATGAAGACGATCTGCGTAAAAGCCTCTACTGGCATCAGGATAACGACGCGGTTAGCCATTTAATGCGTGTTGCCAGCGGCCTGGATTCACTGGTTTTGGGGGAGCCGCAGATCCTCGGTCAGGTTAAAAAAGCGTTTGCCGATTCGCAAAAAGGCCATATGAAGGCCAGCGAACTGGAACGCATGTTCCAGAAATCTTTCTCTGTCGCAAAACGCGTTCGTACTGAAACCGATATCGGTGCCAGCGCTGTGTCTGTCGCTTTTGCGGCTTGTACGCTGGCGCGTCAGATCTTTGAATCGCTCTCTACGGTGACGGTACTGCTGGTGGGTGCGGGCGAAACCATCGAGCTGGTGGCGCGTCATCTACGTGAACACAAAGTACAGAAGATGATTATCGCCAACCGTACTCGCGAACGCGCCCAGATTCTGGCAGATGAAGTCGGCGCAGAAGTGATTGCCTTGAGCGATATTGACGAACGTCTGCGCGAAGCCGATATCATCATCAGTTCCACCGCCAGCCCGTTGCCGATTATCGGTAAAGGCATGGTGGAGCGCGCATTAAAAAGCCGTCGCAACCAACCGATGCTGTTGGTAGATATTGCCGTTCCGCGCGATGTTGAGCCGGAAGTTGGCAAACTGGCGAATGCTTACCTTTATAGCGTTGACGATCTACAAAGCATTATTTCGCACAACCTGGCGCAACGTAAAGCTGCCGCAGTTGAGGCGGAGACTATCGTCGCTCAGGAAACCAGCGAATTTATGGCCTGGCTGCGTGCACAAAGTGCCAGCGAAACCATTCGCGAGTATCGCAGCCAGGCAGAGCAAGTTCGCGATGAGTTAACCGCCAAAGCGTTAGCAGCCCTTGAGCAGGGCGGCGACGCGCAAGCCATTATGCAGGATCTGGCATGGAAACTGACTAACCGCCTGATCCATGCGCCAACGAAATCACTTCAACAGGCCGCCCGTGACGGGGATAACGAACGCCTGAATATTCTGCGCGACAGCCTCGGGCTGGAGTAGCAGTACATCATTTTCTTTTTTTACAGGGTGCATTTACGCCTATGAAGCCTTCTATCGTTGCCAAACTGGAAGCCCTGCATGAACGCCATGAAGAAGTTCAGGCATTGCTGGGTGACGCGCAAACTATCGCCGACCAGGAACGTTTTCGCGCATTATCACGCGAATATGCGCAGTTAAGTGATGTTTCGCGCTGTTTTACCGACTGGCAACAGGTTCAGGAAGATATCGAAACCGCACAGATGATGCTCGACGATCCTGAAATGCGTGAGATGGCGCAGGATGAACTGCGCGAAGCTAAAGAAAAAAGCGAGCAACTGGAACAGCAATTACAGGTTCTGTTACTACCAAAAGATCCTGATGACGAACGTAACGCCTTCCTCGAAGTCCGTGCCGGAACCGGCGGCGACGAAGCGGCGCTCTTCGCTGGCGATCTGTTCCGTATGTACAGCCGTTACGCCGAAGCCCGCCGCTGGCGTGTAGAAATCATGAGCGCCAGCGAGGGTGAACATGGTGGCTATAAAGAGATCATCGCCAAAATTAGCGGTGATGGTGTATATGGTCGTTTGAAATTCGAATCTGGCGGTCATCGCGTGCAGCGTGTGCCTGCTACGGAATCGCAGGGTCGAATTCATACTTCTGCTTGTACCGTTGCGGTAATGCCAGAACTGCCTGACGCAGAACTGCCGGACATCAACCCGGCAGATTTGCGCATTGATACTTTCCGCTCTTCAGGAGCTGGTGGTCAGCACGTTAACACCACCGATTCGGCAATTCGTATTACTCACTTGCCGACCGGGATTGTTGTTGAATGTCAGGACGAACGTTCACAACATAAAAACAAAGCTAAAGCACTTTCTGTACTTGGTGCTCGCATCCACGCTGCAGAAATGGCAAAACGGCAACAGGCCGAAGCGTCTACCCGTCGTAACCTGCTGGGGAGTGGCGATCGCAGCGACCGTAACCGTACTTACAATTTCCCGCAGGGGCGCGTTACCGATCACCGCATAAACCTGACGCTCTACCGTCTGGATGAAGTGATGGAAGGTAAGCTGGATATGCTGATTGAACCGATTATCCAGGAACATCAGGCCGACCAACTGGCGGCGTTGTCCGAGCAGGAATAATGGAATATCAACACTGGTTACGTGAAGCAATAAGCCAACTTCAGGCGAGCGAAAGCCCGCGGCGTGATGCTGAAATCCTGCTGGAGCATGTTACCGGCAAAGGGCGTACTTTTATTCTCGCCTTTGGTGAAACGCAGCTGACTGACGAACAATGTCAGCAACTTGATGCGCTACTGACGCGTCGTCGCGATGGTGAACCTATTGCTCATTTAACCGGGGTGCGAGAATTCTGGTCGCTGCCGTTATTTGTTTCGCCAGCGACCTTAATTCCGCGCCCGGATACGGAGTGTCTGGTGGAGCAGGCACTGGCGCGGTTGCCTGAACAGCCTTGCCGTATTCTCGATCTCGGGACGGGTACCGGGGCGATTGCGCTGGCGCTGGCTAGCGAGCGCCCGGACTGTGAAATTACCGCTGTAGATCGTATGCCAGATGCTGTCTCTCTGGCGCAACGTAATGCCCAGCATCTGGCGATCAAAAATATCCATATTCTGCAAAGCGACTGGTTTAGCGCGCTAGCCGGGCAGCAGTTTGCGATGATTGTCAGTAATCCGCCGTATATTGACGAGCAGGACCCACATCTTCAACAAGGCGATGTCCGCTTTGAGCCGCTCACTGCGCTGGTTGCGGCAGACAGTGGAATGGCAGACATCGTGCATATCATCGAACAGTCGCGTAACGCGCTGGTATCCGGCGGCTTTCTGCTTCTGGAACATGGCTGGCAGCAGGGCGAAGCGGTGCGACAGGCATTTATCCACGCGGGATATCATGACGTCGAAACCTGTCGGGACTATGGTGATAACGAGCGCGTAACGCTCGGCCGCTATTATCAATGACAAGTTTTTCTACACTGCTTAGCGTTCATCTCATTAGCATTGCGCTTTCTGTAGGGCTATTAACCTTACGTTTCTGGCTACGTTATCAGAAGCATCCACAGGCATTTGCTCGTTGGACGCGCATTGTGCCGCCGGTTGTCGATACGGTGTTATTGTTAAGCGGCATTGCGTTGATGGCTAAAGCGCACATCCTGCCATTTTCCGGGCAGGCACAGTGGCTGACTGAAAAGCTGTTTGGAGTTATCATTTATATCGTTTTGGGTTTTATTGCACTCGATTATCGTCGTATGCACAGTCAGCAGGCGCGCATTATTGCCTTCCCGCTGGCGTTGGTGGTGCTGTACATCATCATTAAACTCGCCACCACAAAAGTACCGTTACTGGGGTAAGTCATGAGATCGTTAGCTGATTTCGAATTTAATAAAGCGCCATTGTGCGAAGGCATGATCCTGGCTTGCGAAGCAATCCGCCGCGATTTTCCCTCGCAAGATGTTTACGACGAACTGGAGCGTCTCGTTACTCTGGCGAAGGAAGAAATCAGCCAGCTTCTGCCTTTAGAAGAGCAGCTGGAAAAACTGATCGCGCTGTTTTACGGCGACTGGGAATTTAAAGCCTCACGCGGCGTTTATCGTCTTTCCGATGCATTATGGCTGGACAAGGTGTTAAAGAATCGACAGGGCAGTGCCGTATCATTAGGTGCCGTTTTATTATGGGTCGCGAATCGTCTCGATTTGCCGCTGCTGCCGGTGATTTTCCCTACGCAGCTGATATTGCGCATTGAATGTCCGGATGGCGAAATTTGGCTGATTAATCCTTTTAACGGTGAATCGTTAAGCGAACATATGCTGGACGTATGGTTAAAGGGAAATATCAGCCCGTCGGCGGAACTGTTTTATGAAGACCTTGATGAAGCTGATAACATTGAGGTAATCCGCAAATTGCTGGATACACTCAAAGCTTCGTTGATGGAAGAAAATCAGATGGAGCTGGCGCTACGTACCAGCGAAGCATTATTACAATTCAACCCGGAAGATCCCTATGAAATTCGCGATCGCGGGTTGATTTATGCGCAACTGGATTGCGAACACGTTGCGTTGAACGATTTAAGTTATTTCGTTGAACAGTGTCCGGAAGACCCGATCAGCGAAATGATCCGTGCGCAAATAAATAACATCGCGCATAAACATATTGTGCTGCATTAATTAATCGACATTTTACTCAAGATTAAGGCGATCCTATGAAACAAAAAGTGGTTAGCATTGGAGACATCAACGTAGCAAATGACCTGCCGTTCGTACTGTTTGGCGGTATGAACGTGCTGGAATCTCGCGATCTGGCGATGCGCATTTGCGAGCACTACGTAACCGTGACCCAGAAACTGGGTATACCTTACGTGTTCAAAGCCTCTTTTGACAAAGCCAACCGCTCCTCCATCCACTCTTATCGTGGACCGGGCCTGGAAGAAGGGATGAAAATCTTCCAGGAGTTGAAGCAGACTTTTGGCGTGAAAATTATCACCGACGTTCACGAACCAAGCCAGGCTCAGCCCGTTGCTGATGTTGTGGATGTGATTCAGTTGCCGGCGTTTCTTGCTCGCCAGACTGACCTGGTTGAAGCCATGGCGAAAACCGGTGCGGTAATTAACGTCAAGAAACCGCAGTTTGTCAGCCCAGGCCAAATGGGTAATATCGTTGATAAATTCAAAGAAGGCGGCAACGAAAAAGTGATTCTTTGCGATCGCGGTGCTAACTTCGGCTATGACAACCTGGTTGTTGATATGCTGGGCTTCAGCATCATGAAGAAAGTGTCTGGTAATTCACCGGTGATTTTCGACGTGACCCACGCACTGCAATGCCGCGATCCGTTTGGCGCAGCTTCCGGCGGTCGTCGTGCTCAGGTGGCTGAGCTGGCACGTGCCGGTATGGCGGTAGGTCTGGCGGGGCTGTTTATTGAAGCGCATCCGGATCCGGAACATGCGAAATGTGATGGTCCATCCGCGCTGCCGCTGGCTAAACTGGAACCGTTCCTCAAGCAGATGAAAGCGATTGATGACCTGGTGAAAGGTTTCGAAGAACTGGATACCAGCAAGTAATCTTTTTTGCCTGAAAACTAAAGCCTTAGCGTTCTGCGTTAAGGCTTTTTTCATGGGGCCGGATACAAAAAAGGCCGCAGGCTGTTACCCCTGCGGCCGGTTTCGGGCGCATATTGCCATCACGGCAGCCTGACGCCCGTTTTCACCTTACTTCCGGTTACGCCACCAGCTGACAATCACTGCGGTAATAATCCCCGCCAGGATCGGTGCCGCCAGGTCGTGCCAGAAAATCATGGCAAACTGCGCGAGCGTCATATAGCCGCCTTGTTGTAATGACAACATTTTGCGGCTATTCTTGAAGTGTCTGGTTTCAAGATTAGCCCCCGTTCTGTTGTCAGGTTGTACCTCTCAACGTGCGGGGGTTTTCTCTTTCCAGCAACCAATGCCACCAGGGATAGAGCCCCCGCAACATTGCGCCTCACCGGATAACGCCGGCTTGGTGTGGATACTACGTCTCAATTCATCTTCACTTCATCCCTGAAATGTTTGCAATGAAGAGTGCATTCCGGTTTTTCAACAGCTGTTACAGTCGTTTCATGAGTGCTCTGGATGATGCTTCCAGCTCGGGTTGCCAATATTTACTTGCAGAAGAGATAAAGACAAAAAGGGCCGCAGGCTGTTACCCCTGCGGCCGGTTTCGGGCGCATATTGCCATCACGGCAGCCTGACGCCCGTTTTCACCTTACTTCCGGTTACGCCACCAGCTGACAATCACTGCGGTAATAATCCCCGCCAGGATCGGTGCCGCCAGGTCGTGCCAGAAAATCATGGCAAACTGCGCGAGCGTCATATAGCCGCCTTGTTGTAATGACAACATTTTGCGGCTATTCTTGAATTGTTGATGGTTCAAGATTAGCCCCCGTTCTGTTGTCAGGTTTTACCTCTCAACGTGCGGGGGTTTTCTCTTCCCAGCAACCAATGCCACCAGGGATAAAGCCCCCGCAACATTGCGCCTCACCGGATAACGCCGGCTTGGTGTGGATATTACGTCTCAATTCATCTTCACTTCATCCCTGACATGTTTGCAATAAAGAGTACATTCCGGCTTTTCAACAGCTGTTGCAGTGGTTTCGTGCAGGTTGTGGTACAGGCTCGCAATTCTGATTAACGACCTGTTCAGGTAGTATGAAGAAATACAATAAGCAGGAATTTATATTATCTCCCCCGATTTCTGTCATCGGAGGAGATATAACTATCAGGCAAATATCGTCATCAAATAGGCGGCAAACAGTGCCAGATGCGCTGCGCCATTGAGCACGTTAGTACGTCCGGTGGAGAAGGAGATATGGCACAGCACTAAAGAGGCCACCATCACCACCATTTCTGGCGCACCAAGTGCAAACTGCAATTCGTTACCCGTCATAAAGGCAATTAGCGTGACGACAGGTACGGTAAGCGAAATGGTTGCTAACACTGAACCAAAGAACAGATTCATCGCGCGCTGGACCTGGTTGTTCAACACTGCTTTTAACGCACCTAAACCTTCCGGCGACAGAATCAACAGAGCCACCAGGAAACCAGTAAAGGCGACAGGGGCATTCATGCTGTCGAGCAATGTCTCCAGCGGGCTGGCGTTCATTTTGGTGACTGCAATAACGGCAATCAGATGGACAATCAACCAGATAGCATGCCACAGGCTGCTATGGGCAGACGGTTTACCGTGGTGCGGGTCGTCATCATCACTGTCATCTTCGTGCTCGTAGACAAATAAACTTTGATGCGTTTTGGTCTGGATCAGCAAAAATACGCCATACATTGCCGCAGAAATTAATGCTACCAGTAACGCCTGACCGGTTGAAAAATTCGCCACAGGCAGAGCCATTGGAAATACCAGTACGATTATCGCCAGGGGGAACAGCGCAATTAAATACTGCTTGATACCAAACAGATTCATATATTGGGTGGCAAACTTGCGTCCGCCCAACAATAATGAAAAGCCAACCAGCCCACCGGTAACAATCATAATGATTGAATAGAGCGTATCACGCATTAGCGTTGGCGCGGCGTCGCCGGTTGCCATTAAAGCTGAAATCAAACTGACTTCAAGAATAACCACTGAAAGGCTAAGAATAAGCGAACCGTAAGGTTCTCCCAGGCGATGGGCTAATACGTCCGCATGACGGACAACACTAAAGGCGCTACTTAAAATACCAATAAGAGCAAGAAGGTTGATGGCAATGACCACTGGTAGTGTCTGGCTGCTTCCCCACAGGAACAGCACTACCAGCGCCAGAACCGGGAAAATAAGCGAAGTCTCCTTGTGGCGGGTTTTTACCGCCTCTTGAGCATTTGACATTATGGTTATCCCTTTGCAGATGAATTTATCGAAAATGTAAAAAATAGGTAGGAAAAATAACAGAAAGTGTCTGGATATCGGTAACATTTTACGAATTTTTACCCCACTGTCGATTTTTTACTCATCGGGCCATAAAAATAAGCAATGCGTTTAGACAATGTTTGTTTTAGCGTTTCTTAAGAAGAGTCTGACATGAAAATTCTTATGTTTTGGCAAGAGTGGATATTGTTGACCACACTTAATGTTCAACTTTGTAAAAGGAGTCAACGATGCCGTATAAAACGAAAAGCGATCTGCCGGAAAGCGTAAAGCACGTGCTACCGTCTCATGCTCAGGATATCTATAAAGAAGCGTTCAACAGCGCATGGGATCAATATAAAGATAAAGAAGATCGGCGTGATGACGCCAGTCGCGAAGAAACCGCGCATAAAGTGGCCTGGGCTGCTGTGAAGCATGAATATGCCAAAGGGGATGATGATAAATGGCATAAAAAATCGTAAAACTGGTAGCTTAGTTAAAGCTATTCGTGCGGTGTTGCCTTGCAAGTGGTCCGTGGATTGCATATTGTCCCGTTAATGGTTTCAAAATGAGCAGTAAAATGTCCGGAAGACACCAAAAAGTTGTCGCAGGGAAGTATGCAGTGGCGGAGGTGTAAGGTGATAACGCGTGATTTCTTGATGAATGCCGATTGTAAAACGGCATTTGGTGCCATTGAAGAATCACTCTTATGGTCAGCAGAGCAACGGGCGGCTTCGCTGGCGGCGACGCTGGCTTGTCGACCTGATGAGGGACCGGTGTGGATCTTCGGTTATGGATCGTTGATGTGGAATCCGGCACTGGAGTTTACCGAGTCGTGCACCGGTACACTGGTTGGATGGCATCGCGCGTTTTGCCTGCGCCTGACCGCCGGGCGCGGGACTGCGCACCAGCCGGGACGGATGCTTGCACTGAAAGAGGGCGGACGCACCACAGGCGTCGCCTATCGACTGCCAGAAGAGACGCTGGAGCAGGAACTAACACTGTTGTGGAAGCGCGAGATGATTACCGGCTGTTATCTGCCAACCTGGTGTCAGCTTGATCTTGATGATGGACGCACAGTAAACGCCATTGTGTTTATTATGGACCCGCGACATCCAGAATATGAATCTGACACTCGCGCTCAGGTCATCGCGCCGTTGATTGCGGCGGCGAGCGGTCCACTGGGAACCAACGCACAATACCTGTTTTCACTGGAACAGGAGCTTATCAAACTGGGAATGCAGGACGATGGGCTGAATGATTTGCTGGTATCGGTAAAAAAACTGCTGGCGGAGAATTATCCGGATGGTGTGTTACGGCCGGGATTCGCCTGAGTAAACTTCCCTCATAGTGGGGCGTCAGACGCCCCCTCAAACATTAAAATGTGAGCACTTTATCGGCTGACAGCGTCCATTGCGCCAGTTCCACAAGAGTACCGATTTCCACCCCATCAATCAGAGGAAGTGTACTAATCCCGCGCCCGTCGGTACAGGTTTTGCACAATTTCACCGGTACATTCTGAGCGGTAAGGATCTCCAGCATTTGCTGAATGTTGTAGCCTTCCCCTGGTTTTTGCCCGCGCAACCCGGCTGTGACCGCATCAGACATCAGGAACAGACGCAGATCCAGATTGTTCTCCTGCTCTCGTAACGCAATGGCCAGCCGCAAGCTGTTAAACAAGGATTCGCTCCCGTAAGGTGCGCCATTGGCAACGATCACGATTTTTTGCATTATTTACTCCTGTATTCAGGGAATTAGACACTTATCTTCTATCTTACTGCTTCTGCAGCGTCTGACCAATCGGTCACATTTTTAAGGATTTTCCTGAAAGCGCGAGAAAATACGACAAAAGTTGCCAGTAATCGTTATTCTTTAAGGCTATGGTTTTTCATTTTTTACCGGAAGTTACCGACGTTTTGAGCCGTTTCGTTCCTCGCATTATTCCTTTTTATTTACTCTTGCTGGCGGCAGGCGGTACAGCTAACGCACAATCTACCTTCGAGCAAAAAGCGGCAAATCCCTTTGATAATAACAATGATGGTCTGCCGGATTTAGGCATGGCTCCCGAAAATCATGATGGGGAAAAACACTTTGCTGAAATTGTGAAAGATTTCGGCGAAACCAGTATGAATGATAACGGGCTGGATACTGGCGAGCAGGCAAAAGCTTTCGCATTGGGAAAAGTCCGCGACGCGCTTAGTCAGCAGGTTAATCAGCACCTGGAATCCTGGCTATCACCGTGGGGAAATGCCAGTGTTGACGTCAAAGTAGATAACGAAGGTCATTTCACCGGCAGTCGCGGAAGTTGGTTTGTGCCTTTACAGGATAATGATCGTTATCTCACCTGGAGCCAGCTTGGTCTTACTCAGCAGGATGATGGGCTGGTGAGCAATGTGGGCGTTGGGCAACGCTGGGCGCGCGGCAACTGGCTGGTGGGTTATAATACTTTTTATGACAACTTGCTGGACGAAAATCTTCAGCGAGCGGGCTTTGGTGCCGAAGCGTGGGGCGAATATTTGCGACTATCGGCAAACTTTTACCAGCCGTTTGCTGCATGGCATGAACAGACAGCCACGCAGGAACAACGGATGGCGCGCGGGTACGACCTGACAGCCCGGATGCGCATGCCGTTCTATCAACACCTCAATACCAGCGTCAGCGTAGAACAGTATTTTGGTGATCGCGTTGATTTATTTAACTCTGGTACGGGTTATCACAATCCCGTCGCGTTGAGTCTGGGATTAAATTATACCCCAGTGCCATTAGTCACGGTGACGGCCCAGCATAAACAGGGTGAAAGCGGCGAGAATCAAAATAACCTCGGGCTGAATCTTAAATACCGTTTTGGTGTACCACTCAAAAAACAACTTTCTGCGGGCGAGGTTGCCGAAAGTCAGTCGTTACGTGGTAGTCGCTATGATAATCCGCAGCGAAATAATCTACCGACTCTTGAGTACCGACAGCGAAAAACGTTAACGGTGTTTCTGGCGACACCGCCGTGGGATCTAAAACCTGGCGAAACAGTGCCGCTGAAATTACAAATCCGCAGTCGTTATGGTATTCGGCAACTGATTTGGCAGGGCGATACGCAGATATTAAGTTTGACGCCGGGCGCACAAGCCAATAGCGCGGAGGGCTGGACGCTGATCATGCCTGACTGGCAAAACGGGGAAGGGGCAAGCAATCACTGGCGATTGTCTGTAGTGGTGGAAGATAACCAGGGGCAGCGTGTCTCCTCCAATGAGATCACGCTAACGCTTGTCGAACCGTTCGACGCATTGTCAAACGACGAACTGCGCTGGGAACCGTAATCAGAAAATGCGCTCCTGATGCACCCATACTGCTGCTTCCACGCGAGACTTGAGCTTCATTTTCTTCAGCATGTGCTTGACGTGCACTTTTACTGTGCTTTCGGTGATGTCCAGGCGGCGGGCAATCATCTTGTTCGGCAAACCCTGGGCAATCAGCTTGAGAATATCGCGCTCGCGTGGAGTTAACTGGTTAACATCGCGTTCAGTAGTGGCACGGTTAGCGCGCAAGCTGGCGGCCAGAACAGGCGTTAATGCTTCGCTTAATACCATTTCGCCAGCAGCAGCCTGATGCAATGCTTTCAGCAGATCTTCCGGTTCCATATCTTTTAACAGATAGCCATCCGCGCCGCGTTTCAGTGCGGTGACCACATCTTCTTCATGGTTAGAGACGCTGAATACCACAATGCGCCCGGAGAGGGACTTTTCGCGCAGTTTATCCAGCGTTTCCAGACCGTTCATGCCGGGCATATTGAGATCTAACAAGATCAAATCGGGATCAAGAGACTCCGCCAGTTCAATACCCTGTTCGCCATTACTCGCTTCGCCAACCACGGTGATATCTGGTGCCATACTGATAAGCTGTTTTACGCCAGTTCGCAGCATCGGGTGATCGTCAATCAGCAGGATAGAAGCCGGTTCCTGATTACTCATGGGTATCTCCTTGGACGTCTGTGAAAGTTTTTTCGGGAATAAAGGTGACCACCACTTCGGTGCCACCTGATTCACGACGGCGGACGCGGCAATCGCCTCGTAAACTTTGCGCACGGTCGCGCATTATTATCATGCCGTAGTGATTGCTGCGGATGGCATTTTCAGGCACGCCGCAGCCGTTATCCTGGACGGTCAGTTTGACCTGATTATCGTTTTGCGCCACTGTCACCACGACCTCACTCGCTTGCGAATGTTTGAGGGCGTTACTTAATGCCTCACGGGCAATTTGCAACAGATGGATTGCCTGATGCGAAGGCACCAGACGAGGCGGCAATTGATAATCCAGCTTCACCGGGAAGCCAAACCTGGCGCTGTACTCTTCGCAACTCGCCTCCAGCGCCGGACGTAATCCAGGCTCGGTGAGCTGCAAGCGGAATGTGGTGAGCAATTCACGCAACTGCGCCCAGGATGCATTCAGTTCGTTACGGATCTGACTTAACAGTTCGCGGCTGCTTTCTGGCAGCGCATCGCCCTGCATCTGTAAACAACTCACCTGCATCTTCATGCAAGAGAGAGATTGGGCAATAGAATCATGCAGTTCGCGCGCAATGGTGGCACGCTCTTCCATCACGATCAACTGTTGCTGACGTTCCTGATGGCGATCCAGCGCAAGCGTGGCGGTGAGTTGTTCAACCAGGGTATCCACCAGTTGTTGTTGATCATGACTAAGATGACGCCCCTGCGGCAGGGTTGCCAGCAAAATACCGTACTGCGTATGAGAGTCAGCCAGCCGCCACTTCAGGGTTGTGCCGCGATCGCCAACGGGGAGTACACCGCGCGGGCAGAGCTGACAGCCTTTATCATCGCAGGTCATATCTGGCTGGCAGGTAAACTCCTGATGATTCTCTTCATCATCAGTGTCATACACCCGCAGTTCGATATCACGTAGCAGGGTTAAATTCTGTAAGCCGTTGAGTACAGGTGACAGGCGTTCACACAGCGGGGCGCGGGAATGCAAACGGCGGTTGGCCTGCCATAAAAAAGAGAGGATCTGATTTTTATGTTCCAGCCCGGCGGTTTTCTCCTGAACCCGCTGCTCAAGTACGGCGTAACTTTCCGCCAGTTCTGCAGACATATTGTTCAACGCAGTTCCAAGCATAGCCATTTCGTTGCGCCCGCTGATGTTCGCGCGTTGGGTAAAATCGCGATGGCTGACGGCACTCGCCATTGCCAACAACTGCCGCCACGGTTGTAGCAGTCGCGCCCGCAACCAGATAATAGTGAACACCAGTAAAAGTGCCATAAATACCGCCATTACCCGATGGACCAGCACCACTGTCTCAATGCGCATTTCCGTGGTGCGGTCAAAACCAGATACCAGTTGATCAAGCCCGGCAACAAACTGGCTGACATCCGCTGACACCGTTTTGCGGTTTTGTGCACGCAGCAGCGCAGGGATCAGTTCATTACGCCAGTAATCTTGTAAACCCTGTAGTTGCGCCAGTTGTCCGTCTCGTTCTGCTGCTCGGGTTAACTCGGCGCTAAATGCCGTTTGTTCCATCTCTTTAATTAAGGGCTTGTCTTTCTCGCTTAATGGCACTGCCGCCAACAGACGGTAACTTTGCATGCGCAGCGATCCCGCTTTGTTGATCGCATGGGCGCTGCCCTGAACGCCTTGTACCAGCCAGCCAGAAACCGCCATCCCCGCCAGTCCAATAGCAGTAGAAAGCAACACAATAAGCGCAACCTGATTAACCAGGGTGAGCGGAGAGAGACAACGTTTAAGCATGCAAACCTCTTCCTTCAGGCTTTAAATGAGCAATAACCTTAATGAATGTGACGATACATTCTGGAATGGCAGTATTCTCGGCTATTGGCTGAAGTATACCCATACCCGGAAAGAGTTACTCCTTATTTGCCGCGTGGTAAGTCGCTTTACATCGGTAAGGGTAGGGATTTTACAGCACCGTGAAAAATCTCATAATTTTTATGAAATCACTGTACTCACTATGGGTAATGATAAATATCAATGATAGATAAAGTTATCTTATCGTTTGATTTACATCAAATTGCCTTTAGCTACAGACACTAAGGTGGCAGACATCGAAACGAGTATCAGAGGTGTCTATGAGTCACTCATCCGCTCCCGAAAGGGTTAATGGAGCTGTCATTACAGATTGGCGACCGGAAGATCCTGCGTTCTGGCAACAACGCGGTCAACGTATTGCCAGCCGCAACCTGTGGATTTCCGTTCCCTGTCTGCTGCTGGCGTTTTGCGTATGGATGTTGTTCAGCGCTGTTGCGGTGAACTTACCGAAAGTCGGTTTTAATTTTACGACCGATCAGCTATTTATGTTGACGGCGCTGCCTTCGGTTTCTGGCGCGTTGTTACGTGTTCCATACTCCTTTATGGTTCCTATCTTCGGTGGTCGTCGCTGGACGGCGTTCAGCACCGGTATTCTGATTATTCCTTGCGTCTGGCTGGGTTTTGCCGTGCAGGATACCTCCACGCCTTATAGCGTCTTCATCATCATCTCTCTGCTGTGCGGCTTTGCTGGCGCGAACTTCGCATCCAGTATGGCAAACATCAGCTTCTTCTTTCCGAAACAGAAGCAGGGTGGCGCGCTGGGTCTGAATGGTGGTCTGGGCAACATGGGCGTCAGCGTCATGCAGTTGGTTGCTCCGCTGGTGGTATCACTGTCGATTTTCGCAGTATTTGGTAGCCAGGGTGTCAAACAGCCGGATGGGACTGAGCTGTATCTGGCGAATGCGTCCTGGGTATGGGTGCCGTTCCTTGCCATCTTCACCATTGCGGCGTGGTTTGGCATGAACGATCTTGCTACCTCAAAAGCCTCCATCAAGGAGCAGTTGCCGGTACTCAAACGGGGTCATCTGTGGATTATGAGCCTGCTGTATCTGGCAACCTTCGGCTCCTTCATCGGCTTCTCCGCGGGCTTTGCGATGCTGTCAAAAACGCAGTTCCCGGATGTTCAGATTCTGCAATACGCTTTCTTCGGGCCGTTTATTGGTGCGCTGGCGCGTTCTGCAGGTGGTGCATTATCTGACCGTCTGGGCGGAACTCGTGTCACACTGGTGAACTTTATCCTGATGGCGATTTTCAGCGGCCTGCTGTTCCTGACCTTACCGACTGACGGACAGGGCGGAAGCTTTATGGCGTTCTTCGCAGTCTTCCTGGCGCTGTTCCTGACAGCTGGGCTGGGTAGTGGTTCCACTTTCCAGATGATTTCCGTGATCTTCCGTAAACTGACAATGGATCGCGTGAAAGCAGAAGGGGGTTCTGACGAACGTGCGATGCGTGAAGCGGCAACCGACACGGCGGCGGCGCTGGGTTTCATCTCTGCGATTGGCGCGATTGGTGGCTTCTTTATCCCGAAAGCGTTCGGTAGCTCGCTGGCATTAACGGGTTCGCCAGTCGGCGCAATGAAAGTATTTTTGATTTTCTATATCGCCTGCGTAGTGATTACCTGGGCGGTATATGGTCGGCATTCTAAAAAATAAATCTTAATATTTGATTATCCTTTGCGCGGCATGATGTCGCGCTTTTTTTATGCATCATTTAGTTACAACATACTAATGTTATATGGCTTATTTCGCCGGATTTCATTAAGAGCCATTAATATGTTACCCATGGGGAATACTCCTTAATACCCATCTGCATAAAATTCTTAATAGTTTAAATAACTACAGGTATAAAATGCCTTAATTTACAGTCTTTTATGCTGTAACTGTTAATTATCCTAAAGGGGTATCTTAGGAATTTACTTTATTTTTCATCCCCATCACTCTTGATCGTTATCAATTCCCACGCCGTTTCAGAGCGTTACCTTGCCCTTAAACATTAGCAATGTCGATTTATCAGAGAGCCGACAGGCTCCCACAGGAGAAAACCGATGAGTAAATTCCTGGACCGGTTTCGCTACTTCAAACAGAAGGGCGAAACCTTTGCCGATGGGCATGGCCAGCTTCTCAATACCAACCGTGACTGGGAGGATGGATATCGCCAGCGTTGGCAGCATGACAAAATCGTCCGCTCTACCCATGGGGTAAACTGCACCGGCTCCTGCAGCTGGAAAATCTACGTTAAAAACGGTCTGGTGACCTGGGAAACCCAGCAAACTGACTATCCGCGTACCCGTCCGGATCTGCCAAACCATGAACCTCGCGGCTGCCCGCGCGGTGCCAGCTACTCCTGGTATCTTTACAGCGCCAACCGTCTGAAATACCCGATGATGCGCAAACGCCTGATGAAAATGTGGCGTGAAGCGAAGGCGCTGCATAGCGATCCGGTTGAGGCATGGGCTTCTATTATTGAAGACGCCGATAAAGCGAAAAGCTTTAAGCAGGCGCGTGGACGCGGTGGTTTTGTTCGTTCTTCCTGGCAGGAAGTGAACGAACTGATCGCCGCCTCTAACGTTTACACCATCAAAAACTACGGCCCGGACCGCGTCGCTGGCTTCTCGCCAATTCCGGCAATGTCGATGGTTTCTTACGCATCGGGTGCTCGCTATCTTTCGCTGATTGGCGGTACTTGCTTAAGCTTCTACGACTGGTACTGCGACCTGCCTCCTGCATCTCCACAAACCTGGGGTGAGCAGACTGACGTACCGGAATCCGCTGACTGGTACAACTCCAGCTACATCATCGCCTGGGGGTCAAACGTGCCGCAGACGCGTACTCCGGATGCTCACTTCTTTACTGAAGTGCGTTACAAAGGCACCAAAACTGTTGCCGTCACACCGGACTATGCTGAAATCGCCAAACTGTGCGATCTGTGGCTGGCACCGAAACAGGGCACCGATGCGGCAATGGCGCTGGCGATGGGCCACGTAATGCTGCGTGAATTCCACCTCGACAACCCAAGCCAGTATTTCACCGACTATGTGCGTCGCTACACCGACATGCCGATGCTGGTGATGCTGGAAGAACGCGACGGTTACTACGCCGCAGGTCGTATGCTGCGCGCTGCCGATCTGGTTGATGCGCTGGGCCAGGAAAACAATCCGGAATGGAAAACTGTCGCCTTTAATACCAATGGAGAAATGGTTGCGCCGAACGGTTCTATTGGCTTCCGCTGGGGCGAGAAGGGCAAATGGAATCTTGAGCAGCGCGACGGCAAAACTGGCGAAGAAACCGAGCTGCAACTGAGCCTGCTGGGTAGCCAGGATGAGATCGCTGAGGTGGGCTTCCCATACTTTGGTGGCGACGGCACGGAACACTTCAACAAAGTGGAACTGGAAAACGTGCTGCTGCACAAGCTGCCGGTGAAACGCTTGCAACTGGCTGATGGCAGCACCGCACTGGTGACCACCGTTTATGATCTGACGCTGGCAAACTATGGTCTGGAACGTGGCCTGAACGACGTTAACTGTGCAACCAGCTATGACGATGTGAAAGCTTACACCCCTGCGTGGGCCGAGCAGATTACCGGCGTTTCTCGCAGCCAGATTATCCGCATTGCCCGTGAATTTGCTGACAACGCTGATAAGACCCACGGTCGTTCAATGATCATCGTTGGTGCTGGTCTGAACCACTGGTATCACCTCGATATGAACTATCGTGGTCTGATCAACATGCTGATTTTCTGCGGCTGTGTAGGTCAGAGCGGTGGCGGCTGGGCGCACTATGTAGGTCAGGAAAAACTGCGTCCGCAAACCGGCTGGCAGCCGCTGGCGTTTGCTCTTGACTGGCAGCGTCCGGCGCGTCACATGAACAGCACCTCTTATTTCTATAACCACTCCAGCCAGTGGCGTTATGAAACCGTGACCGCAGAAGAGTTGTTGTCGCCGATGGCGGATAAATCCCGTTATACCGGACATCTGATCGACTTTAACGTCCGTGCAGAACGTATGGGCTGGCTGCCGTCTGCGCCGCAGTTAGGCACTAACCCGCTAACTATCGCTCGCGAAGCGGAAAAAGCGGGCATGAATCCGGTGGATTACACCGTGAAATCCCTGAAAGAGGGTTTTATCCGTTTTGCGGCAGAACAACCAGAAAACGGTAAAAACCACCCGCGTAACCTGTTCATCTGGCGTTCTAACCTGCTCGGTTCTTCCGGTAAAGGTCATGAGTTTATGCTCAAGTACCTGCTGGGGACGGAGCACGGTATCCAGGGTAAAGACCTGGGTCAGCAGGGCGGCGTGAAGCCGGAAGAAGTGGACTGGCAGGACAACGGTCTGGAAGGCAAGCTGGATCTGGTGGTGACGCTGGACTTCCGTCTGTCGAGCACCTGTCTCTATTCCGACATCATTTTGCCGACGGCGACCTGGTACGAAAAAGACGACATGAATACTTCGGATATGCATCCGTTTATTCACCCGCTGTCTGCGGCGGTCGATCCGGCCTGGGAAGCGAAAAGCGACTGGGAAATCTACAAAGCCATCGCGAAGAAATTCTCCGAAGTGTGCGTTGGTCATCTGGGTAAAGAAACCGACATCGTCACGCTGCCTATCCAGCACGACTCTGCCGCTGAACTGGCGCAAC
Source organism: Escherichia sp. MOD1-EC5990 (assembly GCF_002965285.1). NCBI lineage: Bacteria > Pseudomonadati > Pseudomonadota > Gammaproteobacteria > Enterobacterales > Enterobacteriaceae > Escherichia > Escherichia sp. MOD1-EC5990. Next base: position 28,909 of record NZ_PTRV01000008.1, read on the forward strand.
CGCTGGATGTGAAAGACTGGAAAAAAGGCGAATGTGACCTGATCCCAGGTAAAACCGCACCGCACATTATGGTTGTAGAGCGCGATTATCCGGCAACTTACGAACGCTTTACCTCTATCGGCCCGCTGATGGAGAAAATCGGTAACGGCGGTAAAGGGATTGCCTGGAACACCCAGAGCGAGATGGATCTGCTGCGTAAGCTCAACTACACCAAAGCGGAAGGTCCGGCAAAAGGCCAGCCGATGCTGAACACCGCAATTGATGCGGCAGAGATGATTCTGACGCTGGCACCGGAAACCAACGGTCAGGTAGCCGTGAAAGCCTGGGCTGCCCTGAGCGAGTTTACCGGTCGTGACCATACGCATCTGGCGCTGAATAAAGAAGACGAGAAGATCCGCTTCCGCGATATTCAGGCGCAGCCGCGCAAAATCATTTCCAGCCCGACCTGGTCTGGCCTTGAAGATGAACATGTTTCTTACAACGCCGGTTACACCAACGTTCACGAGCTGATCCCGTGGCGTACGCTCTCTGGCCGTCAGCAGCTGTATCAGGATCATCAGTGGATGCGTGATTTCGGTGAAAGCCTGCTGGTTTATCGTCCGCCGATCGACACCCGTTCGGTGAAAGAAGTGATGGGCCAGAAATCTAACGGTAATCCGGAAAAAGCGCTCAACTTCCTGACACCGCACCAGAAGTGGGGTATCCACTCCACCTACAGCGACAACCTGCTGATGCTGACTTTAGGTCGCGGTGGTCCGGTGGTCTGGTTGAGTGAAGCCGATGCCAAAGAGCTGGGTATCGCCGATAACGACTGGATTGAAGTCTTCAACAGCAACGGTGCACTGACTGCTCGTGCGGTTGTCAGCCAGCGTGTTCCGGCAGGGATGACCATGATGTACCACGCGCAGGAACGTATCGTTAACCTGCCTGGTTCAGAAATCACCAGTCAGCGCGGCGGTATTCATAACTCGGTCACCCGTATCACGCCGAAACCGACGCATATGATCGGCGGCTATGCCCATCTGGCATACGGCTTTAACTACTACGGCACTGTAGGTTCTAACCGCGATGAATTTGTTGTAGTGCGTAAGATGAAGAACATTGACTGGTTAGATGGCGAAGGCAATGACCAGGTACAGGAGAGCGTAAAATGAAAATTCGTTCACAAGTCGGCATGGTGCTGAATCTGGATAAGTGCATCGGTTGCCACACCTGTTCAGTGACCTGTAAAAACGTCTGGACCAGCCGTGAAGGCGTGGAATACGCGTGGTTCAACAACGTGGAAACCAAGCCGGGCCAGGGCTTCCCGACAGACTGGGAAAACCAGGAGAAATACAAAGGCGGCTGGATCCGTAAAATCAACGGCAAACTGCAACCGCGCATGGGTAATCGCGCCATGCTGCTGGGTAAAATCTTCGCTAACCCGCATCTGCCGGGGATCGACGATTATTACGAGCCGTTCGATTTTGACTATCAGAACCTGCATACCGCGCCGGAAGGCAGCAAATCGCAGCCGATTGCCCGTCCACGTTCGCTGATTACCGGCGAACGGATGGCGAAAATCGAAAAAGGACCGAACTGGGAAGATGACCTGGGCGGTGAGTTTGACAAACTGGCGAAAGACAAGAACTTCGACAACATCCAGAAGGCGATGTATAGCCAGTTCGAAAACACCTTCATGATGTATTTGCCACGCCTGTGCGAACACTGCCTGAACCCGGCATGTGTGGCGACCTGCCCGAGCGGTGCGATTTACAAGCGTGAAGAAGATGGCATCGTCCTGATCGACCAGGACAAATGCCGCGGCTGGCGTATGTGCATCACCGGATGCCCGTACAAAAAAATCTACTTCAACTGGAAGAGCGGTAAGTCTGAGAAGTGCATCTTCTGCTATCCGCGTATTGAAGCCGGTCAGCCGACGGTGTGCTCTGAAACCTGTGTCGGTCGTATCCGTTATCTTGGCGTGCTGCTGTACGATGCCGACGCGATTGAACGTGCAGCCAGCACCGAGAACGAGAAAGATCTCTACCAGCGTCAGCTGGACGTGTTCCTCGATCCGAATGATCCGAAAGTCATCGAGCAGGCGATTAAAGACGGTATTCCGCTGAGCGTTATTGAAGCCGCACAGCAGTCGCCGGTTTATAAAATGGCGATGGAATGGAAACTGGCGCTGCCGCTGCATCCGGAATATCGCACGCTGCCGATGGTCTGGTATGTGCCACCTCTGTCGCCGATTCAGTCTGCGGCAGATGCGGGCGAGCTGGGCAGCAACGGTATTTTGCCAGACGTCGAAAGCCTGCGTATCCCGGTACAGTATCTGGCGAATCTGCTGACTGCCGGTGATACCAAACCGGTACTGCGCGCGCTGAAACGTATGCTGGCGATGCGTCATTACAAACGTGCTGAAACCGTTGACGGTAAAGTTGATACCCGTGCGCTGGAAGAGGTCGGTCTGACCGAAGCTCAGGCACAGGAGATGTACCGTTATCTGGCAATTGCCAACTACGAAGATCGCTTTGTGGTGCCGAGCAGTCACCGTGAACTGGCGCGGGAAGCCTTCCCGGAGAAAAATGGCTGTGGCTTTACCTTTGGTGACGGCTGCCACGGTTCAGATACCAAATTCAATCTGTTCAACAGCCGCCGTATCGATGCCATCGACGTGACCAGTAAAACGGAGCCGCACCCATGATCGAACTCGTGATTGTATCGCGTCTCCTTGAATATCCGGATGCTGCCTTATGGCAGCATCAACAAGAGATGTTTGAGGCGATTGCTGCGTCGGAAAATCTGTCGAAAGAGGATGCCCATGCGCTGGGCATTTTCCTGCGCGATTTAACAGCGCTGGATCCGCTGGATGCTCAGGCCCAGTACAGCGAACTGTTCGACCGTGGTCGCGCCACGTCGTTGCTGCTGTTTGAGCATGTTCACGGTGAATCCCGCGATCGCGGCCAGGCAATGGTTGACTTGTTGGCACAGTATGAGCAGCACGGTTTGCAATTGAACAGTCGTGAATTACCGGATCATCTGCCGCTGTATCTGGAGTATCTGGCGCAGCTGCCGCAAAGCGAAGCCGTGGAAGGTTTGAAAGATATCGCGCCGATTCTGGCGTTGCTGAGCGCGCGTCTGCAACAACGTGAAAGCCGTTATGCCGTGCTGTTTGATCTGCTGCTGAAACTGGCGAATACCGCTATCGACAGCGACAAAGTGGCGGAAAAAATTGCTGATGAAGCGCGCGACGATACGCCACAGGCGCTGGATGCCGTCTGGGAAGAAGAGCAGGTTAAATTCTTTGCTGACAAAGGCTGCGGTGATTCAGCAATCACTGCTCATCAGCGTCGCTTTGCCGGTGCCGTCGCGCCGCAATATCTGAATATCACCACCGGAGGACAGCACTAATGCAATTCCTGAATATGTTCTTCTTTGATATCTACCCGTACATAGCCGGGGCCGTCTTCCTGATTGGTAGCTGGCTGCGCTATGACTACGGGCAGTACACCTGGCGCGCGGCATCCAGCCAGATGCTGGATCGCAAAGGGATGAACCTGGCGTCGAACCTGTTCCATATCGGAATTCTGGGGATTTTTGTCGGCCACTTCTTCGGTATGCTGACGCCGCACTGGATGTATGAAGCGTGGTTGCCAATTGAAGTGAAACAGAAAATGGCGATGATTGCTGGTGGTGCCAGCGGCGTGCTGTGTCTGATTGGCGGCGTGCTGTTGCTGAAACGCCGCCTGTTCAGCCCGCGTGTGCGTGCAACGACTACCGGGGCGGACATCTTGATCCTGTCGCTGCTCGTTATCCAGTGCGCGTTGGGTCTGCTGACCATTCCGTTCTCCGCCCAGCATATGGACGGTAGCGAGATGATGAAACTGGTTGGCTGGGCGCAGTCGGTGGTGACCTTCCATGGTGGCGCTTCTCAACATCTTGATGGTGTGGCGTTTATCTTCCGTCTGCACCTGGTGCTGGGGATGACGTTATTCCTGCTGTTCCCGTTCTCGCGTCTGGTGCACATCTGGAGCGTACCGGTGGAGTATCTGACACGTAAGTACCAGCTGGTGCGCGCTCGTCACTAAGCGAATTTTAGTTCACATAGACCCTGCTTCGGCGGGGTTTTTTTATGGGCACGGTGCGGAGTGATTCGCTTATCTGACCTACAGGGGAGGATATTGTAGGTCCGGTAAACGCGGTGCCACGGGGCAAATTAGCTTGAAGTAACAGGTTTTGAGTATTTAAGGGTGTGATGGTGGTGGGGAAGGATTACTCAGCGCTGCGCGCTTCGCCCTACGGGTCGTTGCCTGCGGCAATGCTCTCTCGCTGGCGCTCGAGTCGAACCTTAGTCGAAGCTTCTCATCCTTCCCCGCATGGGCAGAATATTCAGTTACGGATTCGTTTGAGAGTTCACGGACTCTTGAAAAGTGATGGTGGTGGGGGAAGGATTACTCAGCGCTGCGCGCTTCGCCCTACGGGTCGTTGCCTGCGGCAACGCTCTCTCGCTGGCGCTCGAGTCGAACCTTGGTCGAAGTTTCTCATCCTTCCCCGTATGGGCAGAATATTTAATTGCGGATTTGTTGGGGATTTCAGGAACTTTTGAAAGTGATGGTGGTGGGGGAAGGATTACTCAGCGCTGCGCGCTTCGCCCTACGGGTCGTTGCCTGCGGCAACGCTCTCTCGCTGGCGCTCGAGTCGAACCTTGGTCGAAGTTTCTCATCCTTCCCCGTATGGGCAGAATATTTAATTGCGGATTTGTTGGGGATTTCAGGAACTTTTGAAAGTGATGGTGGTGGGGGAAGGATTACTCAGCGCTGCGCGCTTCGCCCTACGGGTCGTTGCCTGCGGCAACGCTCTCTCGCTGGCGCTCGAGTCGAACCTTAGTCGAAGCTTCTCATCCTTCCCCGCATGGGCAGAATATTTAATTGTGGATTTGTTGGGGATTTCAGGAACTTTTGAAAGTGATGGTGGTGGGGGAAGGATTCGAACCTTCGAAGTCGATGACGGCAGATTTACAGTCTGCTCCCTTTGGCCGCTCGGGAACCCCACCAGGGATAATTCAAATTTTGATGTAATGCTTGAGATGGTGGTGGGGGAAGGATTCGAACCTTCGAAGTCGATGACGGCAGATTTACAGTCTGCTCCCTTTGGCCGCTCGGGAACCCCACCACGGGGTAATGCTTTTTACTGGCCTGCTCCCTTGTGGGGAAGCGGGGCGCATCATATCAAATGACACGCCGCTGTAAAGGGTTACGTTGAGAAAAATGAACTGGTTGCGTAATTTTCATCCGTAACGGATTAAAGGCAACCAGTTCTATTTTGCCAGCGATTAAAGAATAATCGTCCGGTTACCGTAAACAAATACACGCTGCGCCAGCACTTTGTAAAGCGCGCGGCTTAATACGTTTTTCTCGACATCACGACCTGCACGCATCATATCTTCAGCCGTGTATGTATGATCGACATGAATAACGTCCTGCATGATGATTGGGCCTTCATCCAGATTGTCATTCACATAGTGAGCGGTTGCACCAATAATCTTCACGCCACGCTCATAGGCCTGGTGATAGGGACGTGCACCGATAAACGCTGGCAGGAATGAATGGTGAATATTGATAATTTTATTCGGGAAGCGTGCTACGAACTCTGGCGTTAATACGCGCATATACTTCGCCAGCACCACGTAGTCAGGCTGATAAGCATCAATGGCATCCGCCATCTTTTGATCGTGCTCGTTGCGACTTAATCCTTCATGACTTACCAGCTCAAACGGAATATCAAAACGCTCAACCAGAGAACGTAAAGTATCGTGGTTACCAATAACTGCCGCGATTTCGACATCCAGGCCGCCGTAATTGGCTTTCATCAACAAATCGCCAAGGCAATGCGCCTCTTTAGTGACCAGAATCACTATCCGGCGACGACCGGCAGGATTCAGCTCACGTACGGAGCCTTCTGGCAATGCGCTGTCGAGATCCGCCAGCAGGGTGGAATCATTAAAAATGCCTTCCAGTTCCGTGCGCATAAAAAAGCGCCCGGTACGGTGATCAACAAATTCATTGTTCTGCACGATATTTAACTCGTGCTTGTAGCAAATATTGGTAATACGGGCGATCAGACCTTTTTGGTCCGGACAAATAGTACGCAGAACTTTACGTTGGAGTGAATGCATTGCTGGAAAAACCTTGTTGAGAGTGTTTGCTAAACCGTACCGTCAACCATTATTGGCCGCAGCACTTTTTAAATTTTTTACCTGAACCACAAGGGCAGGGATCGTTGCGGCCAAACTGCGGACGTGTACCGTCAATATAGTACCATTGACCGTTTTCTTTCAAAAATCGCGAACGCTCAATTATTGCACCTGTTTTGCCACCTTCGGTAAATCGAGCAACAAAACTGACAAATCCGATATTGTCGCCGTCCTGCCAACAATGTTCAAATACGGTCAATCCCAACCATTCAGTATGCGCAAATCCGGCAATCAATTCGGCACGTAACGCCGCCGCTCCACAAGATGGATGCCAGGTCTTTATTAAATAATCTGCGTCTTGCATCACAAAAGCGCAGTAACGCGAACGCATGAGATGTTCTGGATCAGGTGCAACCTTTTCACCAGACACATAAGGGTGGCAACATAGGCTATACTCGACAGCACTACCACAGGGACAAAGCTGAGACACAAATAATCTCCCTGGAAACAATAACGGCGTATTAACCGCCTGAGTAGCACTATGTTAACCGAGCAGTAGCGATGTTGCTACGATTGCATTCCAGGGGAATCTTGCGGGAATAATGAGAAAGATAAAAATAGGGCTGGCGCTGGGATCTGGCGCGGCGAGAGGTTGGTCGCATATTGGCGTTATTAATGCGCTAAAAAAAATGGGTATTGAAATTGATATCGTTGCAGGATGCTCAATTGGTTCGCTGGTGGGCGCGGCCTATGCATGCGATCGATTATCTGCGCTGGAAGATTGGGTAACCTCTTTCAGTTATTGGGATGTTTTACGCCTGATGGATCTCTCCTGGCAGCGCGGTGGGTTACTGCGCGGCGAGCGTGTCTTCAATCAATATCGCGAAATAATGCCGGAAACAGAGATCGAAAATTGTTCCCGTCGCTTCGCGGCTGTTGCCACCAATTTAAGTACTGGGCGCGAATTATGGTTTACTGAAGGCGATCTCCATCTTGCTATTCGTGCATCATGCAGTATTCCAGGACTAATGGCACCCGTTGCGCATAACGGCTACTGGCTGGTTGATGGGGCAGTAGTTAACCCAATTCCTATTTCGCTCACGCGTGCATTGGGTGCTGATATTGTGATAGCGGTCGACCTGCAGCACGATGCTCATTTGATGCAACAAGATCTGCTCTCCTTTAATGTCAGTGAAGAAAATAGCGAGAATGGTGATTCTCTGCCGTGGCATGCGCGTCTGAAAGAAAGGTTGGGCAGCATAACGACACGTCGGGCGGTGACAGCGCCAACGGCAACAGAGATTATGACCACTTCTATCCAGGTGCTGGAGAACCGCCTTAAAAGAAACCGCATGGCAGGTGATCCGCCCGATATTCTGATTCAACCTGTTTGCCCGCAAATATCTACGCTTGATTTCCATCGCGCGCACGCTGCCATTGCGGCTGGGCAGCTGGCAGTGGAAAAGAAAATGGACGAACTTTTGCCGTTGGTACGCACCAACATTTGACCAGAATTTTTATCTACACTTAAGTTAATTCTGACAGGCGCAGGTGGCAATAGCATGCCACTATTGAGTAAAGCCAGTCAGGGGAGAGAACATGACGCAGCCATTGGTCGGAAAACAGATTCTCATTGTTGAAGATGAGCAGGTATTTCGCTCGCTTCTGGATTCGTGGTTTTCCTCATTGGGAGCGACAACGGTACTAGCGGCTGATGGGGTGGATGCCCTTGAGTTGCTGGGAGGTTTCACTCCAGACCTGATGATATGTGATATCGCGATGCCACGAATGAACGGGCTTAAACTGCTGGAACATATACGCAACAGAGGTGACCAGACACCGGTTCTGGTGATATCTGCCACTGAAAATATGGCAGATATTGCCAAAGCGTTACGTCTGGGCGTTGAAGATGTTTTGCTGAAACCAGTTAAAGATCTGAATCGCTTGCGCGAGATGGTTTTTGCCTGTCTCTATCCCAGCATGTTTAATTCCCGCGTTGAGGAAGAGGAGAGGCTTTTTCGAGACTGGGATGCAATGGTTGATAACCCTGCCGCAGCGGCGAAATTATTACAGGAATTGCAACCGCCGGTTCAGCAGGTGATTTCCCATTGCCGGGTTAATTATCGTCAATTGGTTGCCGCGGACAAACCCGGCCTGGTGCTTGATATTGCCGCACTTTCGGAAAACGATCTGGCATTTTATTGCCTTGATGTCACCAGAGCTGGACATAATGGCGTACTTGCTGCCTTGTTATTACGCGCATTGTTTAACGGATTATTACAGGAACAGCTTGCACATCAAAATCAACGGTTGCCAGAGTTGGGCGCGTTATTGAAGCAGGTAAACCATTTACTCCGTCAGGCCAATCTGCCGGGGCAGTTTCCGCTATTAGTTGGCTATTATCATCGCGAACTGAAAAATCTCATTCTGGTTTCTGCGGGTCTGAATGCGACGTTAAATACTGGCGAACACCAGGTGCAAATCAGTAATGGTGTTCCGTTAGGCACTTTAGGTAACGCTTATTTGAATCAATTGAGCCAGCGATGCGATGCCTGGCAATGCCAAATATGGGGAACCGGTGGTCGGCTTCGCTTGATGTTGTCTGCAGAATGAGCAAACGATAACGCGGGCTAAATTTGCATTACCTGCTAATGTCGGCTGGTGGTACTATCGTCGCCATTCGTATAAGTAATTGTCTTAATTATGCTAACTCGCCTCCTTTTCAGAACTTAGCCCCTTCGGGGTGCTGATATACTGGGATGCGATACAGAAATATGAACACGTTCAAAACACGAACAGTCCAGGAGAATTTAAATGGCTGCCATTAATACGAAAGTCAAAAAAGCCGTTATCCCCGTTGCGGGATTAGGAACCAGGATGTTGCCGGCGACGAAAGCCATCCCGAAAGAGATGCTGCCACTTGTCGATAAGCCATTAATTCAATACGTCGTGAATGAATGTATTGCGGCTGGCATTACTGAAATTGTGCTGGTTACTCACTCATCTAAAAACTCTATTGAAAACCACTTTGATACCAGTTTTGAACTGGAAGCAATGCTGGAAAAACGTGTAAAACGTCAACTGCTTGATGAAGTGCAGTCTATTTGTCCGCCGCACGTGACTATTATGCAAGTTCGTCAGGGGCTGGCGAAAGGCCTGGGACACGCGGTATTGTGTGCTCACCCGGTAGTGGGTGATGAACCTGTGGCTGTTATTTTGCCTGACGTTATTCTGGACGAATATGAATCCGATTTGTCACAGGATAACCTGGCAGAGATGATCCGCCGCTTTGATGAAACGGGTCATAGCCAGATCATGGTTGAACCGGTTGCTGATGTGACCGCATATGGCGTTGTGGATTGCAAAGGCGTTGAATTAGCGCCGGGTGAAAGCGTACCGATGGTTGGCGTGGTTGAAAAACCAAAAGCGGATGTTGCGCCGTCTAATCTCGCTATTGTGGGTCGTTACGTTCTTAGCGCGGATATTTGGCCGTTGCTGGCAAAAACCCCTCCGGGTGCTGGTGATGAAATTCAGCTCACCGACGCAATTGATATGCTGATCGAAAAAGAAACGGTGGAAGCCTATCATATGAAAGGGAAGAGCCATGACTGCGGTAATAAATTAGGTTACATGCAGGCCTTCGTTGAATACGGTATTCGTCATAACACCCTTGGCACGGAATTTAAAGCCTGGCTTGAAGAAGAGATGGGCATTAAGAAGTAACTTCCGTATCGGTGTTATCCACGAAACGGCGTTGAGCAATCGACGCCGTTTTTTTATAGCTTATTCTTATTAAATTGTCTTAAACCGGACAATAAAAAATCCCGCCAATGGCGGGATTTTAAGCAAGTGTCATCTACAAAAGATTATTGCTTGATCAGGAAATCGTCGAGGGATTTACCTTGCTCATCCATTGCTTTTTTGATTACAGCTGGAGTACGACCCTGGCCAGTCCAGGTTTTAGTTTCGCCGTTTTCGTCAACGTAGCTGTATTTTGCCGGACGCTGAGCGCGTTTAGCTTTGGTGCCAGATTTAACGGCAGCAAGGCTATTCAGCAGTTCGTTCGGGTCAATACCGTCAGCGATCAGCATTTCGCGATATTGTTGCAGTTTACGAGTGCGCTCTTCAACTTCAGCAGCAGCCGCGCTTTCTTCTTCGCGACGTTCGTTAACAACAACTTCTAATTTTTCCAGCATTTCTTCCAGCGTTTCAAGTGTACATTCTCTTGCCTGCGCACGAAGAGTACGGATGTTGTTCAGAATTTTAAGTGCTTCGCTCATTGTAGTAATCTCAAACTTATATTGGGGTGGTTTGTTGAGGTAATAATAGAGCCTTAAATTCAGTTGTGCAATAGCCAGGAATGTAAGGAATTCAAAATTGTTCTTTATTTTGTGCCGCCAATAAATATCTTTTCATAAAATTAGCCAGAAAAGACGCGGCATATAGCCCTATTTGCGCCGATGATTTCGCAGCACGTGAGGTTAAAACTTCCTGATTCATGTCACATTTTATGGGGAGATTATCGTAGGCTGACGACCTTTCAGTCTTCTGTATTAGTCGTGTTTACGAGAATTCCCTATTAAGCGAATGATGAAAAGTAGAACAGTCGCAATAAGAGCAGGGACTTAGTATTGCACTATCTCCAGGAGGTCAACAGAGGGCTATTACTTGCGCAACAGGTTAAAGATTGTGAATAGTTACCAGCAGTCATTTACCCGCTTATAACAAGCGAGGCAGTTGTAATGATAGCTCAGAAGGATTATGCAAGGCTTCGTAAGGGAGAACGCATATACCACTTCTATGCATACTGTTGAGCTGAAAAACTGACGAATTATGATAAACTCCAGCCAACTTTATTTCATATCATTGAGGGCCTGTGGCTGATGGCACAGCTATATTTCTACTATTCCGCAATGAATGCGGGTAAGTCTACAGCATTGTTGCAATCTTCATACAATTACCAGGAACGCGGCATGCGCACTGTCGTATATACGGCAGAAATTGATGATCGCTTTGGTGCCGGGAAAGTCAGCTCGCGTATAGGTTTGTCATCGCCTGCAAAATTATTTAACCAAAATTCATCATTATTTGATGAGATTCGTGCGGAACATGAACAGCAGGCAATTCATTGCGTACTGGTTGATGAATGCCAGTTTTTAACCAGACAACAAGTATATGAATTATCGGAGGTTGTAGATCAACTCGATATACCCGTACTTTGTTATGGTTTACGTACCGATTTTCGAGGTGAATTATTTATTGGCAGCCAATACTTACTGGCATGGTCCGACAAACTGGTTGAATTAAAAACCATCTGTTTTTGTGGCCGTAAAGCAAGCATGGTGCTGCGTCTTGATCAAGCAGGCAGACCTTATAACGAAGGTGAGCAGGTGGTTATTGGTGGTAATGAACGCTACGTTTCTGTATGCCGCAAACACTATAAAGAGGCGTTAGAAGTCGGCTCATTAACGGCTATTCAGGAAAGGCATCGCCACGATTAATAAGAATTTCTTTACTGACAGGGTGAGCAGGGCGCTTTTATCCTGTCAGTTCATTTTACGTACTTCATCCGGTGTATATACCCTTCTCGGCAGTTCTTTAACGCCACTATACCCCTCACAGATCGCTTTTACAGTGACGTTGACTTGTGACCTGTAAAGTACAATATCGCTGTGTGTAGGCGTTATACATCGCCGTAAATATGATGAAGGCAAATGCTGTCGGTTTATGGGAAAGTTGCTTTGGGTAAAACAAAAAAACGGCCCCAGAAGGGACCGTTTATGTTGCCAGACAGCGCTACTTATTAAGCGGATTTCTTCGCTTTTTTCTCAGCTTTAGCCGGAGCGGCTTCTTTTTTCGCTGCAGTTTCACCTTCTACATAATCACGACCGTAGTAGGTATCCAGCAGAATCTGTTTCAGCTCGGAGATCAGTGGGTAACGCGGGTTAGCGCCGGTGCACTGGTCATCGAATGCATCTTCAGACAGTTTATCCACATTCGCCAGGAAGTCTGCTTCCTGAACGCCAGCTTCACGGATAGATTTCGGAATACCCAGTTCAGCTTTCAGCGTTTCCAGCCATGCCAGCAGTTTCTCGATCTTAGCAGCAGTACGGTCGCCCGGTGCGCTCAGACCCAGGTGGTCAGCAATTTCAGCATAACGACGGCGAGCCTGCGGACGGTCATACTGGCTGAATGCAGTCTGCTTGGTCGGGTTGTCATTCGCGTTGTAGCGAATAACGTTACAAATCAACAGGGCGTTTGCCAGACCGTGCGGAATATGGAACTGGGAACCCAGTTTGTGCGCCATTGAGTGACATACACCCAGGAAGGCGTTCGCAAACGCGATACCCGCGATAGTTGCTGCACTGTGAACACGTTCACGCGCTACCGGATTTTTAGATCCTTCGTGGTAGGACGCTGGCAGATATTCTTTCAGCAGTTTCAGTGCCTGCAGAGCCTGACCATCAGAGAACTCAGATGCCAGTACAGAAACATAAGCTTCCATGGCGTGAGTGACTGCGTCCAGACCACCGAAAGCGCACAGGGACTTCGGCATGTCCATAACCAGGTTGGCATCGACAATCGCCATATCCGGGGTCAGCGCATAGTCTGCCAGCGGATATTTCTGACCAGTAGCGTCGTCAGTTACAACCGCAAACGGAGTGACTTCAGAACCTGTACCAGAAGTGGTGGTGACAGCGATCATTTTCGCTTTCACGCCCATTTTCGGGAACTTGTAGATACGTTTACGGATATCCATAAAGCGCAGCGCCAGTTCTTCGAAGTGAGTTTCCGGATGTTCGTACATGACCCACATGATCTTCGCGGCGTCCATCGGGGAACCACCACCCAGCGCGATAATCACGTCTGGTTTGAAGGAGTTTGCCAGTTCTGCACCTTTACGAACGATGCTCAGAGTCGGGTCAGCTTCAACTTCGAAGAAGACTTCTGTTTCAACGCCAGCTGCTTTCAGTACAGAGGTGATCTGATCAGCATAACCATTGTTGAACAGGAAGCGGTCAGTCACGATGAGCGCACGTTTGTGGCCATCAGTAATCACTTCATCCAGCGCGATTGGCAGGGAGCCACGGCGGAAGTAGATAGATTTCGGAAGTTTGTGCCACAACATGTTTTCAGCTCGCTTAGCAACGGTTTTCTTGTTGATCAGGTGTTTCGGACCAACGTTTTCAGAGATGGAGTTACCACCCCAGGAACCACAACCCAGAGTCAGGGAAGGTGCGAGTTTGAAGTTATACAGGTCACCGATACCACCCTGAGACGCCGGGGTGTTGATCAGAATACGGGCCGTTTTCATTTTCTGACCGAAGTAGGCAACGCGAGCCGGTTGGTTATCCTGGTCAGTGTACAGGCAAGAGGTATGACCGATGCCGCCCATAGCAACCAGTTTCTCTGCTTTTTCTACCGCGTCTTCGAAATCTTTAGCGCGGTACATTGCCAGAGTTGGGGACAGTTTTTCATGTGCGAACGGTTCGCTTTCATCAACAACGGTCACTTCACCGATCAGAATCTTGGTATTTTCTGGTACAGAGAAGCCTGCCAGTTCAGCAATTTTATAGGCTGGCTGACCAACGATAGCTGCGTTCAGTGCGCCGTTTTTCAGGATAACGTCCTGAACTGCTTTCAGCTCTTTGCCCTGCAGTATGTAACCGCCGTGGGTAGCGAAACGCTCACGTACCGCGTCATAAACAGAGTCAACTACAACAACAGATTGTTCAGAAGCACAGATTACGCCGTTGTCGAAGGTTTTAGACATCAGTACAGATGCAACTGCACGTTTGATATCAGCAGTTTCATCGATAACGACTGGAGTGTTACCCGCGCCTACGCCGATAGCTGGTTTACCGGAGCTGTATGCGGCTTTAACCATACCCGGACCACCGGTCGCGAGGATCAGGTTGATGTCTGGGTGGTGCATCAGCGCGTTAGACAGTTCAACCGAAGGTTGATCGATCCAGCCGATCAGATCTTTCGGAGCACCGGCAGCGATAGCAGCCTGCAGAACGATATCAGCTGCTTTGTTGGTTGCATCTTTTGCACGCGGGTGCGGGGAGAAGATAATGGCGTTACGGGTCTTCAGGCTAATCAGCGATTTGAAGATAGCCGTTGAAGTCGGGTTAGTGGTCGGAACGATACCGCAAATAATACCGATTGGTTCAGCGATAGTGATGGTACCAAAAGTGTCGTCTTCAGACAGAACACCACAGGTTTTTTCATCTTTATAGGCGTTGTAGATATATTCAGAAGCAAAGTGGTTTTTGATTACTTTATCTTCGACGATACCCATGCCGGATTCGGCAACGGCCATTTTCGCGAGTGGGATTCGAGCATCTGCAGCTGCCAGGGCGGCGGCGCGGAAGATTTTGTCTACTTGCTCTTGAGTGAAACTGGCATATTCACGCTGGGCTTTTTTTACACGCTCTACGAGTGCGTTAAGTTCAGCGACATTAGTAACAGCCATAATGCTCTCCTGATAATGTTAAACTTTTTTAGTAAATCATCTGCTCGAATACGAGAGTATAGTCAGTGCGGTGATGATTTGCTTAACCGATGAAAATCAAAAGCTTACTCGCGCTCACACTCACTGTGATTTACTAAAAGAGTTTAAACATTAGAGCTATTTATCTCTAATGCGTCACTTCCAGGTGGCGTAAGCAAGATTACTCACTTCTGGGTACTGATTACGTGATCCAAATCAAATTTTTGCGAAGCTGACACCTTTCAGCATCGCTTTTCGCCATTATAGCTAACAGTTAATAAATTGTAGTATGGTTTGTTGGTTACATTAGCATGTTTTGTACAACTAGATAACAATAACGAATGATAGCAATTTTAAGTAGTTAGGAGGTGAAAAATGCGGTTAAAAGGCGTATTGTCAGCGCGTCTTTTTAACCTTTTTATGGCTAACATTATCCGGCTTTTGCTTCGGAGCTAACCGTGATTCAGACCCTTTTTGATTTTCCCGTTTACTTCAAATTCTTCATCGGGTTATTTGCGCTGGTCAACCCGGTTGGGATTATTCCCGTCTTTATCAGCATGACCAGTTATCAGACAGCGGCAGCGCGAAACAAAACGAACCTTACAGCCAACCTGTCTGTGGCCATTATCTTGTGGATCTCGCTTTTTCTCGGCGACACGATTCTACAGCTTTTTGGTATATCAATTGATTCGTTCCGTATCGCCGGTGGCATCCTGGTGGTGACGATTGCGATGTCGATGATCAGCGGCAAGCTCGGCGAGGATAAACAGAACAAGCAAGAAAAATCAGAAACCGCGGTACGTGAAAGCATTGGTGTAGTGCCATTGGCGTTGCCGTTGATGGCGGGGCCAGGGGCGATTAGTTCCACCATCGTCTGGGGTACGCGTTATCACAGTATTAGCTATCTATTTGGTTTCTTTGTGGCTATTGCATTGTTTGCTTTATGCTGCTGGGGATTGTTCCGCATGGCACCGTGGCTGGTACGGGTTTTACGCCAGACCGGCATCAACGTGATTACGCGTATTATGGGGCTATTGCTGATGGCGTTGGGGATTGAATTTATCGTTACTGGTATTAAGGGGATTTTCCCCGGCCTGCTTAATTAATTCCTTTCAAATGAAACGGAGCTGACATGCTCCGTTTTTTCGTCATTATTTTTACTTTGTTCCCGCGCAGTTATCAAAAGCAAAAGGAATAGGTAAGAATATTCCTCTGAAATTACAGTTATTTATAAGGATTTCCTTAACTGCTTCGCCTCACCATCATGTTATTTTCGCCACATCATAATCCTGGGCTTGCTGAAGAATAATTGAAATGATATTAGTAATTCCACTGCCTTTGGTAGAGGAAAGTGCTAAATAATAATCATTTGTTAAATTATTGTGTATTTCACGACTTAATCTATAGCCAGAAAAGATAGACATGCTTAACAGTTCTCTATTTGATTGAATTGAAAGATGTTTGTTAAATCATGGACGCGCGCTGTAGATTCTGACATTGTCAATAAAAGAGAATTGCTTAACAATTTTGCAAAATGTATTGGCGAGTAAGAAGCGCATTTGGTACTTTCCGACCAACCGCCAGGCGATTTTTATTGGTAATGAGAATAATTAACAATTAAAGAGCGTCGCAAAAGAATAATGTGTCTCGACAGGGGAGACACAGTACGAATCGACATAAGGTGATCGTCTGAATCACCAGAATAAATAAAGTCGGTGATAGCAATCCGTAACGATAAAGTAACCTGACAGCAGAAAGTCTCCGAGCCTGTGCAGGGTCCCAATCCGGGATTACACATGCTGGTTAATACCAGTAATTATAATGAGGGAGTCCAAAAAACAATGACCAACATCACCAAGAGAAGTTTAGTAGCAGCTGGCGTTCTGGCTGCGCTTATGGCAGGGAATGTCGCGCTGGCAGCTGATGTACCCGCAGGCGTCACACTGGCGGAAAAACAAACGCTGGTACGTAACAATGGTTCAGAAGTTCAGTCATTAGATCCGCATAAAATTGAAGGTGTTCCGGAGTCTAATATCAGCCGAGACCTGTTTGAAGGCTTACTGGTCAGCGATCTTGACGGTCATCCGGCACCTGGCGTCGCTGAATCCTGGGATAATAAAGACGCGAAAGTCTGGACCTTCCATTTGCGTAAAGATGCGAAATGGTCTGATGGCACGCCAGTCACAGCACAAGACTTTGTGTATAGCTGGCAACGTTCTGTTGATCCAAACACCGCTTCTCCGTATGCCAGTTATCTGCAATATGGGCATATCGCCGGTATTGATGAAATTCTTGAAGGGAAAAAACCGATTACCGATCTCGGCGTGAAAGCTATTGATGATCACACATTAGAAGTCACCTTAAGTGAACCTGTTCCGTACTTCTATAAATTACTTGTTCACCCATCAACTTCACCGGTGCCAAAAGCCGCTATCGAGAAATTCGGCGAAAAATGGACCCAGCCTGGTAATATCATCACCAACGGTGCCTATACCTTAAAAGATTGGGTCGTAAATGAACGAATCGTTCTTGAACGCAGCCCAACCTACTGGAACAACGCGAAAACCGTTATTAACCAGGTAACCTATTTGCCTATTGCTTCTGAAGTTACCGATGTCAACCGCTACCGTAGTGGTGAAATCGACATGACTTATAACAACATGCCGATCGAATTGTTCCAGAAGCTGAAAAAAGAGATCCCGGACGAAGTTCACGTTGATCCGTACCTGTGCACTTATTATTACGAAATTAACAACCAGAAACCGCCATTCAACGATGTACGTGTGCGTACCGCACTGAAACTGGGTATGGACCGCGATATCATTGTTAATAAAGTGAAAGCGCAGGGCGACATGCCCGCCTATGGTTACACTCCACCGTATACTGATGGCGCAAAATTGACTCAGCCGGAATGGTTTGGCTGGAGCCAAGAAAAACGTAACGAAGAAGCGAAAAAACTGCTGGCTGAAGCGGGTTATACCGCAGACAAACCGTTGACCATCAACCTGTTGTATAACACCTCCGATCTGCATAAAAAGCTGGCGATTGCTGCCTCTTCATTGTGGAAGAAAAACATTGGTGTAAACGTCAAACTGGTTAACCAGGAGTGGAAAACGTTCCTCGACACCCGTCACCAGGGCACTTTTGATGTGGCCCGTGCAGGCTGGTGTGCAGACTACAACGAACCAACTTCCTTCCTGAACACCATGCTGTCGAACAGCTCGATGAATACCGCGCATTATAAGAGCCCGGCCTTTGACAGCATTATGGCGGAAACGCTGAAAGCGACTGACGAGGCGCAGCGCACAGCTCTGTACACTAAAGCAGAACAACAGCTGGATAAGGATTCGGCCATTGTTCCTGTTTATTACTACGTGAATGCGCGTCTGGTGAAACCGTGGGTTGGTGGCTATACCGGCAAAGATCCGCTGGATAATACCTACACCCGGAATATGTACATTGTGAAGCACTAATGGCAATACGTGGGGCAGGAGTGTCCTGCTCCACGGTGTCTGATTTTTATCGCATTACAGAAGGCACAGGCCAGAAGGTAGGGCAATGTTAAAATTTATTCTACGTCGCTGTCTGGAAGCGATTCCGACGCTATTTATTCTTATTACTATTTCGTTCTTCATGATGCGCCTCGCGCCAGGAAGCCCTTTTACCGGCGAACGTACTTTACCGCCAGAAGTGATGGCCAATATCGAAGCGAAATATCATCTTAATGATCCGATCATGACACAGTATTTCAGCTACCTGAAACAACTGGCGCATGGCGATTTCGGTCCATCGTTTAAATATAAAGATTATTCGGTCAATGATCTGGTTGCATCCAGTTTTCCCGTTTCTGCCAAACTGGGAGCCGCAGCATTTTTCCTTGCGGTAATACTGGGTGTTAGTGCTGGCGTTATTGCCGCATTAAAACAAAACACCAAATGGGACTATACCGTGATGGGGCTGGCAATGACCGGGGTTGTTATCCCCAGTTTTGTGGTTGCGCCATTATTAGTCATGATATTTGCGATCATTTTGCATTGGCTGCCGGGCGGTGGCTGGAATGGTGGTGCGCTTAAATTCATGATACTGCCAATGGTGGCGTTGTCACTCGCCTATATCGCCAGTATTGCGCGTATTACCCGTGGCTCTATGATTGAAGTATTACACTCCAACTTTATTCGTACTGCCCGGGCGAAAGGGTTACCTATGCGGCGGATCATTTTACGCCACGCATTAAAACCTGCTCTGTTACCCGTGCTCTCCTATATGGGCCCTGCGTTTGTCGGCATTATTACCGGTTCTATGGTCATCGAAACCATTTATGGTTTACCGGGGATTGGGCAATTGTTCGTTAATGGCGCATTGAATCGTGACTATTCCTTAGTGTTAAGTCTGACCATTCTGGTTGGCGCGTTAACCATTTTGTTTAATGCCATTGTCGATGTGCTATATGCGGTTATCGACCCGAAAATCCGTTACTGATACTGGAGCTCGCGATGATGTTAAGTAAGAAAAACAGCGAGACGCTGGAAAATTTCAGTGAAAAGCTGGAGGTCGAAGGGCGCAGCTTGTGGCAGGACGCACGTCGACGTTTTATGCATAACCGTGCGGCGGTTGCCAGTCTGATAGTGCTGGTGCTAATCGCGTTATTTGTAATCCTGGCACCGATGCTTTCGCAGTTTGCCTATGACGATACTGACTGGGCGATGATGTCCAGCGCCCCAGATATGGAGTCCGGTCACTACTTTGGTACTGACTCATCCGGTCGCGACCTGCTTGTGCGTGTTACGATTGGCGGGCGTATCTCACTCATGGTCGGTGTTGCTGCGGCACTGGTGGCAGTGGTCGTGGGGACACTTTATGGTTCGCTTTCCGGTTATCTGGGCGGTAAAGTGGATTCGGTAATGATGCGTCTGCTGGAAATCCTCAACTCCTTCCCATTCATGTTCTTCGTCATTTTGCTGGTGACCTTTTTCGGTCAAAACATCCTGCTGATTTTCGTGGCGATTGGCATGGTTTCCTGGCTGGATATGGCTCGTATTGTGCGTGGGCAAACCCTGAGTCTGAAGCGTAAAGAGTTTATTGAGGCGGCACAAGTTGGCGGTGTATCGACGCCGGGCATTGTTATTCGCCACATTGTACCGAACGTACTCGGTGTGGTGGTGGTCTACGCATCGCTACTGGTGCCCAGCATGATCCTCTTTGAATCTTTCCTTAGCTTCCTGGGGTTGGGGACGCAAGAGCCGTTAAGCAGCTGGGGCGCATTGCTGAGTGATGGCGCGAACTCGATGGAAGTCTCTCCATGGTTACTGTTGTTCCCAGCGGGATTCCTCGTGGTGACGCTATTTTGTTTCAACTTTATCGGCGATGGCTTGCGTGATGCCCTCGACCCGAAAGATCGTTAAGGAGTGCAGCCATGAGCGTAATTGAAACTGCAACTGTGCCGCTCGCACAACAACAGGCTGAAGCACTGCTGAACGTGAAAGATTTGCGTGTCACCTTTAGTACCCCGGATGGCGACGTCACGGCGGTCAATGATTTGAATTTTTCTCTACGTGCCGGGGAAACGCTGGGCATTGTCGGTGAGTCTGGTTCGGGTAAATCGCAAACTGCATTTGCGTTGATGGGCCTGCTGGCTGCCAATGGGCGTATTGGCGGATCGGCAACCTTCAATGGGCGTGAAATCCTCAATTTGCCAGAGCGTGAACTCAATAAACTGCGTGCTGAACAAATCTCAATGATTTTTCAGGATCCGATGACTTCGTTGAATCCCTATATGCGCGTCGGTGAGCAGTTGATGGAAGTGCTGATGCTGCATAAAGGCATGGGCAAGGCCGAAGCGTTTGAAGAGTCGGTGCGGATGCTCGATGCGGTAAAAATGCCGGAAGCACGTAAACGCATGAAAATGTACCCGCATGAATTTTCTGGTGGCATGCGTCAGCGAGTCATGATTGCGATGGCATTGCTATGTCGACCTAAGCTACTGATTGCTGATGAACCCACTACTGCGCTGGACGTCACCGTACAGGCGCAGATCATGACGCTATTGAATGAACTGAAGCGGGAATTTAATACCGCCATCATTATGATCACCCACGATCTTGGCGTGGTGGCAGGGATCTGCGACAAAGTGCTGGTAATGTACGCCGGGCGCACGATGGAATATGGCAACGCGCGCGATGTCTTTTATCAACCCGTTCATCCTTATTCTATCGGTTTACTCAACGCGGTGCCGCGTCTCGATGCGGAAGGTGAAACAATGTTGACCATCCCGGGTAATCCGCCAAACCTGTTGCGATTACCGAAAGGTTGCCCGTTCCAGCCACGTTGTCCGCATGCGATGGAAATTTGTAGTAGCGCACCGCCGCTGGAAGAGTTTACGCCTGGCCGTCTGCGTGCTTGCTTTAAACCGGTGGAGGAACTGTTATGAATGCTGTCACCGAAGGAAGAAAAGTCCTCCTCGAAATCGCCGATCTGAAAGTGCACTTTGAAATCAAAGATGGCAAACAGTGGTTCTGGCAACCGCCGAAAACGCTCAAAGCCGTAGATGGTGTAACTCTTCGCCTGTATGAAGGGGAAACATTAGGTGTGGTAGGGGAGTCGGGATGCGGTAAGTCCACCTTTGCTCGCGCCATCATTGGCCTGGTTAAAGCGACCGACGGTCATGTTGCCTGGTTAGGTAAAGAGTTGCTAGGCATGAAGCCCGATGAATGGCGTGCCGTTCGCAGTGATATTCAGATGATTTTCCAGGATCCATTGGCATCGCTTAACCCGCGTATGACCATCGGCGAGATCATCGCTGAACCACTGCGTACTTATCATCCGAAAATGTCACGCCAGGAAGTTCGCGAGCGCGTGAAGGCGATGATGCTGAAAGTCGGGTTATTGCCTAACCTGATTAACCGCTATCCGCATGAGTTCTCTGGTGGGCAGTGCCAGCGTATCGGGATTGCTCGTGCTCTTATTCTTGAACCGAAGCTGATTATCTGTGATGAGCCGGTGTCGGCGCTGGACGTGTCAATTCAGGCGCAGGTGGTCAACCTGCTCCAGCAGCTGCAACGCGAGATGGGATTGTCATTAA
Organism: Escherichia sp. MOD1-EC5990; assembly: GCF_002965285.1. Lineage (NCBI taxonomy): Bacteria > Pseudomonadati > Pseudomonadota > Gammaproteobacteria > Enterobacterales > Enterobacteriaceae > Escherichia > Escherichia sp. MOD1-EC5990. The sequence goes on from NZ_PTRV01000008.1 coordinate 50,662, forward strand.
TTTTTATCGCTCACGACCTGGCCGTGGTAAAACACATTTCCGATCGTGTGCTGGTGATGTATCTCGGCCATGCGGTAGAACTGGGGACCTATGATGAGGTCTACCACAATCCGCTACATCCTTACACCAGGGCATTGATGTCGGCAGTCCCCATACCTGATCCGGATCTGGAGAAGAACAAAACCATCCAGTTACTGGAAGGGGAATTACCGTCGCCGATCAACCCGCCTTCCGGTTGTGTTTTCCGTACCCGTTGCCCGATTGCCGGTCCAGAGTGTGCCAAAACACGTCCTGTGCTGGAGGGGAGTTTCAGACACGCCGTTTCTTGCCTGAAAGTCGATCCGCTTTAAACACAATAAGGGCTGACAGTTGTCAGCCCTTTTTCATGGCAAAAGCGATTATTTATTCCCGCCAGATGATATGGCACAGTTTGTGATCTTTTTCGCGGCATAACAGAATGCGGGCGAAAACATCGTTGATTTCACCATCTTCACTGTCCGCCAGACCAATCACCACTTCGGCAAAAAAGTCCGGGTTCAAATCGAAATCAACATGTTCCTGCCAGTCTTCTGCCGGATCGAATAACTCCGCGCCGCCGCGCTCTTCAAACTGAAGATTGAACAGCAGAACATCAGCTGGATCGAGATTGTCGGCAGCCAGTTCGAGAAAAATATCGTAGGCCTGCTCAAGCGTTTCATCTTCAGTCAGGCGATTGTTTAGATCCATATCCATAGTCACTACCTGTTTAACCTCTGTTGGCGACGTTTTACAGCAACGGGCTGAAGAAGTAAAACAGTCGCTCGGCGACACGTTGCCATAATGGGCGTTTTAGCCATAAACGGGCATCGAGCAGACGAGAACGCGAAATATAATCGTCCTGAACGGCGGCGAGGTCAGCACCAAACCCTTTATCGTCGATTGCCAGGGTAATCTCGAAATTCAGCCACAGACTACGCATATCAAGGTTAACGGTACCAACCAGACTTAATTCGCCATCGACCAGCACGCTCTTGGTATGCAATAACCCGCCTTCAAACTGATAAATTTTAACACCAGCAGCCAGCAGTTCCGTAAAGAACGCGCGACTGGCCCAGCCAACCAGCATTGAATCATTTTTTCGCGGAAGGATAATACTGACATCCACCCCGCGCTGCGCCGCCGTGCAAATCGCATGAAGTAAATCATCGCTGGGCACAAAGTAGGGCGTTGTCATGATCAAATATTCACGTGCCGAATAAGCCGCAGTCAGTAATGCCTGGTGAATGAGATCTTCCGGAAAGCCGGGGCCAGAAGCAATTGTGTGAATGGTGTGACCGCTGGCCTGCTCAAACGGCATAATATTGACATCTGGTGGTGGCGGCAGAATACGTTTCCCGGTTTCAATCTCCCAGTCGCAGGAATATATAATCCCCATCGCGGTGGCGATGGGACCTTCCATACGCGCCATCAGATCAATCCATTGCCCTACACCCGCATCCTGTTTGAAGTAGCGAGGGTCGACCATATTCATGCTGCCGGTGTACGCGATGTAATTATCGATCATGATCATCTTGCGATGTTGGCGCAGATCCATACGGCGTAAAAACACACGCATCAGATTGACCTTTAAGGCTTCGACCACTTCAATACCGGCATTACGCATTAGCTCGGGCCACGGGCTGCGGAAAAAAGCCACACTGCCGGCGGAGTCAAGCATCAATCGGCAATGAATGCCGCGTCGCGCAGCGGCCATTAATGATTCAGCCACCTGGTCCGCCATGCCGCCGGGCTGCCAGATATAAAACACCATCTCGATATTATGGCGAGCGAGCTGGATGTCGCGGATTAACGCCTGCATCACATCATCTGACTCGGTCATCAGTTGCAGCTGATTCCCTTTGACCCCAGCGATCCCCTGACGACGCTCACAAAGCTTGAATAATGGCGCTGCGACACTGCTGTTTTCTTCGGCGAAGATATGCTTACAGGCTTTAAGGTCGTTAAGCCATTTTGCGGTGGAAGGCCACATCGCTCTGGCGCGCTCAGCGCGGCGTTTGCCTAAATGGAGCTCGCCAACGGCAAGATAGGCAATAATTCCGACTAAGGGCAGAATGTAAATGATCAACAGCCAGGCCATCGCGGAGGGAACTGCGCGTCGTTTCATTAGAATGCGTAAAGTTACGCCTGCAATGAGCAACCAGTATCCCAGAATGGCCAACCAACTCACCAACGTATAAACGGTTGTCATAGATTAGAAATCCTTTTGAAAGCGCATTGTTATGAGTTTACGCATATGGATTCATCTGGCAAATAAAAACGCGGGAAAAGCACTGGTCAGCGTCGGGGTCGGGGGTATAATGACCATTCTGTTATTGCATAGAGTAGTTAACATGAAGCGGAGTAGAACGGAAGTGGGGCGCTGGCGCATGCAGCGTCAGGCTAGCCGACGTAAATCGCGTTGGCTTGAGGGGCAGTCGCGCCGAAATATGCGTATCCACAGCATCAGGAAGTGCATTCTAAACAAACAGCGTAACTCGTTATTGTTTGCGATCTACAATATCTAAATGTACTGGGCACCATTGCGGTGCCCAATAAGTTTACTCTTCCGTCTTTAAACTCTATTTTTGCGCCGATTCTTTATTGTCAGCTTTCGTTTCTTGTTCATCGTTATCGCTGAAAATACCATGACCGGAGTTCAACAACATTGAAACGAGCATATCATTATTAATCTCTTCACCATTTAAGACCCGCGCCAGAATTTCGCTGCCAAACAGTTGCGGCGAGAGAATAATATCCGGATGTACCATCTTAATCTTATTAAGGTTTTTGCTATCACTGACGGCGAGAACTGTTTTGACATCATTGCTCATATCTTTTGCCGAGAGCACAACAAACGCGTTATCTGCGTCGTTATCACTCAGCGCCAGAATGGCCCGGCATCGATCGATTCCTGCTTTCTTTAATACTGAACTGTCATTACTGTCACCGGGGATAACATCAGCGTTATCACCTAAGCGTTGCTCAAGTTGCTTGATATCATCTTCAGGCAAGTTGCTGATAACCGTTACATTTTGTCCGCGTTGATTCAGTTGCAGAATCGTATTGATGGCGAGAATCGAATGCCCGCAAACAATAAAATGATCTTTACGATGCATTGTATGATTTTTTCCTTTTACAAGTTTGTTGAATCCCCCGCGGATAAGCGGACCAAAAATTGAGGTCATGGAGGTGGCAAAAACGGTAATGCCAGAAATAATGACCGAAATAGTGAACAATCGTGCTGATTCAGAAACTGGAACAATATCGCCATAGCCGACGGTTGACATGGTTTCTATCGAAAAATAGAACGCGGTCATCAAACTTTCTATTTGCGGATTAAAACCTTCGCTTAGATAAAGTGCGCCGTAGGTGGAGTAAAACAGTAACGTCGTGAAACTAATGAATGCGAAAATTGTCCCGGCTGCAGCGCTACTGTGGGAGAAGTCTTTGCGCAGTATCAGCAAAAACACCAGCGTAAAAATGCAAAATCCAATACTAAATTTCAGCCAGGGATAAAAATGCAGGGTGTAAATTAGCGCTATCAACAACAAAATGATACTGATTGCCCATGCGAGCTTTGCCCGGAACAGTAAGCCAATGGAGTTCAGGACAAGAAAGACGCCGAGCATAAAGAGTGGGGCATTTGCCAGCAAGGAGAGATCTAACTCTGAAAAGGCTTTGATATGGAAAATATCAAGCAAATTGACCGACATACCATAGATTGTTTTAAAAATAAGCAATCCATTTAAAAAGACGGCCAGCGCGAGAATGTCGTGCCGTAGGGTCACCCATAAATTTGTTGCTGTTTGTTTGAATGTAGTCCAGTGACTCACTGATACCTCTGTAACCACAATTTTGTTTAATTATCTCAACGTGCACATTTTCTGAACATACATGCAGCACGTGAATGTGTTAAACAATAGTAGATGACTTTATCTGAAGTAATCAAAGGTTTTGAGTGAGCAACTCTGCGTCAGGAAAGGGCATTTTTCCTGAATATGCTCACATCATATAAAGAAATACAGATAAAGTTATTATCTGCTTGTGGGGGTGAATGCACTGACAGACCTATAAGGAAAGGCCAAACTAGAACACGGTTGCTAAAACCGTGCCCTTAAATATTGAATCTCTATTCAGAACACTTTCTTAAATGGTTTCACTGAAACGTGTTCATAGACTCCTGCCGCCACGTACGGGTCAGCATCGGCCCAGGCCTGAGCTGCTTCCAGCGATTCAAATTCAGCAATAACGGTTGAGCCAGTAAATCCCGCAGCCCCTGGATCGTTACTGTCTACTGCTGGCATTGGACCGGCGGTCAACAATCGACCTTCATCATGCAGTAACTGTAAACGTGCTAAATGTGCCGGACGAACGGAAAGGCGTTTTTCGAGGCTATCAGCTTTGTCTTGAGCGTAAATAACATACAACACGGGCACAACTCCTTGTTCGGGAAAGTTGTAAAGTACGTTATTTGAAAGGGCGAAGATCTGCAACGGAAAGATGATGTCTTTGTTAAGACCATGCATAAAGTAAGGTCAATTACGCCAAAAATGACATTTTCACTGATCCTGATCGTCTTGCCTTATTGAATATGATTGCTATTTGCATTTAAAATCGAGGCCTGGTTTTTCTACTGAAATGATTATGACTTCAATGACCCTTGATTTACCTCGCCGCTTCCCCTGGCCGACGTTACTTTCGGTCTGCATTCATGGTGCTGTTGTGGCGGGTCTGCTCTATACCTCGGTACATCAGGTTATTGAACTACCTGCGCCTGCGCAGCCAATTTCTGTCACGATGGTTGCGCCTGCGGATCTCGAACCGCCACAAGCCGTTCAGCCGCCACCGGAGCCGGTGGTAGAGCCAGAACCGGAACCTGAGCCGATCCCTGAACCGCCAAAAGAAGCACCGGTGGTCATTGAAAAGCCTAAGCCGAAACCTAAGCCAAAACCGAAGCCGGTGAAAAAGGTACAGGAGCAGCCAAAACGCGATGTCAAACCCGTAGAGTCGCGTCCGGCATCACCGTTTGAAAATACGGCACCCGCGCGCCCGACATCAAGTACGGCGACGGCTGCAACCAGCAAGCCGGTTACAAGTGTGGCTTCAGGACCACGCGCATTAAGTCGCAATCAGCCGCAGTATCCGGCACGAGCACAGGCATTGCGCATTGAAGGGCAGGTTAAAGTTAAATTTGATGTCACGCCGGATGGTCGCGTGGATAACGTGCAAATCCTCTCAGCCAAGCCTGCGAACATGTTTGAGCGTGAGGTGAAAAATGCGATGCGCAGATGGCGTTATGAGCCGGGTAAGCCAGGCAGTGGGATTGTGGTGAATATCCTGTTTAAAATTAACGGCACCACCGAAATTCAGTAAGCAGAAAGTCAAAAGCCTCCGACCGGAGGCTTTTGACTATTACTCAACAGGTAAGGCGCGAGGTTTTCCTTCAGGATCAACCGCGACATACTTAAATAATGCTTCTGTCGCTTTATAGCGTTGCCCGATGGGTTCAGACGCGACTTTTTTCACCCACACTTCAATATTAATGCTGACCGATGTCGTCCCTTTCTGGACACAGCGTGCATAGCAGCACACCACATCGCCGACCGCAACCGGTCGTAAGAAAGTCATTCCTTCAACCCGCACGGTCACTACGCGACCGTGCGCAATTTCTTTCGCCAGAATAGCGCCGCCAATATCCATTTGTGACATTAACCAACCACCAAAGATGTCACCATTGGCATTGGTATCGGCGGGCATGGCTAAAGTACGTAAAACAAGATCGCCCTGAGGGACGTTATGTGTTGTAGACATGGTAAAACCGACTTAAAAGGAAAATCACAGGCGCGATGCTACTATGATTTTCCTGAGGAGAACAGAGGAGATACAGTGCCAGCCCCGAAGGACTGGCAGTCTGGTTAGGATTTATCTTCCTGCGGCATGTGGCGGTAGATATAGATACCGCTTAACAATGTGAAGATTAAGGTAAGAGCGGTCAGGCCAAACACTTTAAAGTTGACCCAAATATTTTGCGGCAGCCAGAATGCGATGTAGATGTTTGCCAGACCGCAAAGGATAAAGAAAACAGCCCAGGCCAGATTCAGCTTCGACCATACCGGTTGCGGCAGCGTGAGTTCTTTACCCAGCATCCGCTGAATTAGCGGCTTTTTCATCACCCATTGGCTGACTAACAGGGCACCTGCAAACAGGGCATAAATGACAGTGACCTTCCATTTAATAAACTCATCATTGTGGAAGAACAGCGTCAAGCCACCGAAGACGACCACCAGAACAAAAGTGACCAGGGCCATCTTCTCAACCTTACGAAAGCGAACCCAGCTATATATAAGCACAATCGCCGTAGCGACGATCAGCGCCGCAGTAGCCGCATAGATGTCATAAATCTTGTAAAACGCGAAAAAGACAACCAGCGGTAAAAAATCAAGAAACTGCTTCATTTTACGATTCCGTAATCAAATGCTTAAGGTTATTGGCGAATCAACATATACAGGCGGAACAGATAGATGAGCAGTACGGCTGAAATCATGTTGCTCAAAGTGTTCGCCAGTACGGCACCAATTTCCGGGGTTAATGCGGCAAAAGAAGAGGCAAAAAGCAGCAACAGTGTTTTTGCCAGCAACCAGCTCAGTACTGCGGGTGCCACCAGACGCATATTCGCCCATGTCAGCCGCATACTGCTACGCATCGAGGCAAAAATGCCCATTTTGTCCTGTACCAACATCACCGGTGCCAGAGCCAGTAAAATGGCCATGATAATTCCCGGAACGACCACCAGCATGATGCCAATCTGTACTAAAAGGGTAGTCAGAAAAATCAGAATAAATAACTTTGGCAATATCGGCGCACTGGCACCAATAGCTCGAAGCGCACTGACTCTCTGACCCGCAGACACCAGTTGGATAATTAATATTACGCCTCCGGCGAGAATGGCGTTACCGATTAATCCTGAAAAAGTGGACGCCGCTGAAGCCTGCAGCAAAATTTGTTGCTGTTCAGGTGACATATTCTGAACCAGGTCGAACAATCCACTACTGCCGCTAACGGGCACGCCGTCATTGAGCTGAGCAAGCTGTGCATCACTGGGTGAGAAAACATGCCCTAACACCACTGTGATAAACGCACATAGCAACGATACCAACAGAATGGTCATAAATTGATTACGGAAGAAATTTCCGGTGTCACGGTATACGGACTGCGCCGTGATAGACATGCACTCTCCTTGAGTTTTATGCAGGTGTTAATTAGCGGGCAATTGTACCCTGGTTAAGCCTCGGGTGGCAGCATCAGGTCTTGTATGGAAAAGCATATCTTTGTAAAGCGGAGGTAATTGCGGGGCTAAGCTATGGGCAAACCGCTGCAAGTGGCGAGCGAGTTAATATTTGCGTAGCGAAAATATTTAAAAATTGATTTAAATCACATTAACCAGGATTTCCAGTGCAACTTCTAAATTAATCCAGATCAATAAATGGTGAATTATCATATGTAATGTGATCTATGTAGGATCATTTGTTACTCCAATGTGGGTATATTCGTCACGTTTTTATAACCATAACGACGGAGCGGATATGAAAAAGTTAACAGTGGCGGCTTTGGCAGTAACAACTCTTCTTTCTGGCAGTGCCTTTGCGCATGAAGCAGGCGAGTTTTTTATGCGTGCAGGTTCTGCAACTGTACGTCCAACAGAAGGTGCTGGTGGTACATTAGGAAGTCTGGGTGGATTTAGCGTAACCAATAACACTCAACTGGGCCTGACGTTTACTTATATGGCGACCGACAATATTGGTGTGGAATTACTGGCAGCGACGCCGTTCCGCCATAAAATCGGTACCCGGGCGACCGGTGATATTGCAACCGTTCATCATCTGCCGCCAACACTGATGGCGCAGTGGTATTTTGGCGATGCCAGCAGCAAATTCCGTCCTTACGTTGGTGCAGGTATCAACTACACCACATTCTTTGATAATGGATTTAACGATCATGGCAAAGAAGCGGGGCTATCCGATCTCAGTCTGAAAGATTCCTGGGGAGCTGCCGGGCAGGTGGGGGTTGATTATCTGATTAACCGTGACTGGTTGGTGAACATGTCAGTCTGGTACATAGATATTGACACCACCGCAAATTATAAGCTGGGTGGTGCACAGCAACACGATAGCGTACGCCTCGATCCGTGGGTGTTTATGTTCTCAGCTGGATATCGTTTTTAATTCCGCACAAAAATGACCCCGTGATTACGGGGTCAAGAAGGACATGGCATAAAGGGTATTATTTCTTCGCTTCTACGCCATCAGTTTCGGAGCGAATTAAAAATTTCTCCGTTGTTTGCGGAATATGCTGAATCAGCCAGTCGGCCATTTGCTTTTCCTCATTTAAAATCGCTTCGATAATCGGAATTGAGGCTGTATCACCGGCATTTTTTGCTGCTGCTAAGAGTGAGGTATAACAGGCGATTTCAAATTGCTCGAAGACATATCCGCTAATAGAGCCTTTGACTATTTCATCAGAAGGGAATATACCACCGATTGACTGCCCAAGTGCAGCCATTTTACTCATAGAATCTTTAATGACTGAGCGTGAAATGTCATTACGATCAAGAATAGTTTCCAGTTGTACAATCTGGTTTTTGGTTTCACTAACATGTTGTTCAATACGAGCGCGTAGCTCAGGATAATTATCTATGCGGCTGGCCATGGATTCAAGCATAGATTCTGCTTGCTTTTCCATTGCGTGGGCGTCACGTAACCAGTCATGATAATGTTCAATACGATTCATGAAAATGTCCTCTTTATAAAATGACTAAAAGTTAAAGTTCATATTTCAGGCTTTATTTTCGGCTTTCTTATTTACGTTATTAAGGGCCAGATCAGTTAGTTTCATGTCGGTGGCCTTTTCTTCTTCCAGAGTTTCTTTCAGAAGCTTCGCTGCTTTACGATAACCTAATTGCTCAGCCAGTGTCGCTAATGTCCCATAACTGGCGATCTCATAGTGCTCAACTTTCTGTGCAGCGGCAATCAGTGCGGCATCACGTACTTCGTTTTTCTCGGTACTTTCGATGACCTCATTAGCTTCTTCAATGAGACCTTCCATTGCCACACATTTCATGCGCTTAATTTTCAGGTTCGGTTCAGATTCCACAACTTGATCAATACGTTCAATCTGTCCATGAGTTTCCTCGAGGTGTGCATGAAAAGCCTGACTTAATTTTTCGTTTGATGTTGCTCTGGCGAGTTTTGCTAGTGCCCGTGTTAATTGTTTTTCTGCACTGTAGGTGTCTGAAAGCAGGTGAATAAATACATCTTCAATGGACTTCATATTCATATTTTTACTCCAGTGAAATCACTGCGAGCCATACGGCCCGCAGAAGAAATTATCTTTATCAACGTCAGCTGATATTAATAATTAACGGCGGATCAGGATTTTCCTGATTTATTTCCACCGCTGTGCTGACCGCCTTTTTTACCCGCTTCGGATGCGCGTTGCGGATCATTTTTAAAATTACCGCCGCTGTGTTGACCGCCTTTACGGCCTGCGTCGGATGCCTTCTCACGATCTTCGGCGAAATTTCCTGAACCACCACGATGTTCGGCCATGTTATTTCTCCCGTTACGTTGTATTGTTTCATAAATATAAGTGTTGTGTGTCGACACTCATTAAAATTAGTCGGTAATGAGAATTAGTCAAATTGAGCAAAGTGAGGAGGAATGTGAGAAATATATTTTGAAAAAGACTTTCGATATATTCATAAATACCCAAGAAATAAGTGGGTTAGAGAAAATTATTGATTTTAGTAGTGTTTTGTTGCGGGATTAATTTGTTTGATTATATTACTTTTGGGCGGAAAAATGACGTAAGTTGACGTACGTCAGGGGTAAGCGAAACGGTAAAAAGATAAATAATAAATGAATTTAGGATTTTTCCTGCTTCATTAAAGATAGTTAAAATGCCGCCAGCGGAACTGGCGGCTGTGGGATTAACTGCGCGTCGCTGCTTTCATCGGTTGTACAAAAGCTTTCAGTACCGCCAGCATTTTCTCTGGCTCATTAACATATTGCTCGATGATTTTAACAATTGCCGAACCAGAAATCGCGCCCGCAGCTCCTGCATCAATCGCTGCTTTTACCTGATCCGGGGCGGAAATACCAAATCCTTGCAATGGAGGCGCAGCGTTGTACTCTTTCAGCTTCGCAACCAGATGATTGAGAGGTAACGCGGCGCGGTTTTCAGCTCCGGTCACGCCCGCACGCGACAATAAATAGGTGTAACCACGGCCATAAGAGGCAATCTGGCGCAGCAAATCCTCGTCGGCATTCGGCGGGCAAATAAAGATAGGTGCGACATTATGGCGCAACGCGGCCTGGCGGAAGGGCGCAGACTCTTCCACGGGCACATCGGCAACCAGCACCGAATCGACGCCGACTTTTTCGCACTGGGCATAAAACTCATCAATGCCTTTGTTAAACACCAGGTTGGCATACATCAAAAGGCCGATGGGAATGGTCGGGTGCTTCTGGCGAATGAGTGCCAGCATCTCAAAGCACTGCGCCGGGGTTACTCCCGCCGCAAAAGCACGCAGTGTGGCGTTTTGAATCGTCGGACCATCTGCCAGTGGGTCGGAGAAGGGGATACCTAACTCCAGCGCGTCAGCACCGGCTTCAATTAGCGTATCGATAATTTTCAGCGACTGCTCAATGCCCGGATCACCGAGGGTGACGAAAGGAACGAATGCGCCTTCTTTGCGCTCCTTCAGTTGGGCAAACAGAGATTCATAGCGTTCCATCAGATTTCCCCTCGTGCTTTCAAAATATCGTGAACGGTGAAGATGTCTTTATCGCCGCGACCGGAAAGGTTAACCACCAGTAGCTGCTCTTTTTCCGGGTTTTCGCGCATCATTTTCAGTGCGTGGGCCAGCGCGTGGGAGGATTCCAGCGCCGGGATAATCCCTTCGTGCAGGCACAGCGTTTTGAAGGCTTCCAGTGCTTCATCATCGGTAATCGACACGTAATTAGCACGACCTATGCTGTTGAGATACGCATGCTGTGGGCCAACGGACGGGAAATCCAGCCCGGCAGAAATCGAGTAAGACTCTTCAATCTGCCCGTCTTCGGTTTGCATCATTGGCGCTTTCATACCGAAATAGATGCCCACGCGACCATGTTTTAACGGTGCGCCGTGCTCGCCAGTTTCGATACCGTGACCACCAGGCTCTACACCAATCAGGCCGACGTCGGTTTCATTGATGAAATCTGCAAACATGCCGATGGCATTCGAACCGCCGCCAACACAAGCGATGACGGCATCCGGCAGACGACCTTCTCTTTCCAGAATCTGCGCTTTCGTTTCTTCGCCAATCATCCGCTGAAACTCACGCACAATGGTCGGGTAAGGATGCGGGCCAGCTGCAGTGCCCAGCATATAGTGCGCGGTTTCATAACTGCCGGACCAGTCGCGTAGCGCCTCATTACAGGCATCTTTCAGCGTCGCGGAACCGCTATGCACCGGGATCACTTCCGCACCCATCAAGCGCATACGAAAAACGTTAGGCGACTGGCGTTCAACGTCTTTGGCACCCATATAAATACGGCATTTCAGGCCGAGCAGGGCGCTGGCAAGCGCAGAAGCCACGCCATGCTGACCTGCACCGGTTTCGGCAATGATTTCAGTTTTACCCATCCGCTTCGCCAGTAAAGCTTGACCGAGCACCTGGTTAGTTTTATGCGCGCCACCGTGCAGTAAATCTTCACGCTTCAGATACAGCGTGGTGTTAGTGCCGGCTGTAATGTTCTGGCATTTGGTCAACGCGGTTGGGCGCCCGGCATAGTTTTTCAGCAGGTCGTTGAACTGGGCCTGAAATTCAGGATCTTTTTGCGCGCTGACAAAAGCTTCTTCCAGCTGGCGCAGAGCAGGCATCAGGATTTGTGGCACATACATGCCGCCAAACTCACCAAAATACGGGTTAAGTAATGTTGTCATTGTTCCTTTCCTTAATATGCGCGCAGCGTCTGGAAAACCGAGGCCAAAAGACGTGCGTCTTTGATGCCCGGTTGCGACTCTACAGCAGAATTAAAATCAAGCCCGGCGCAGCCGGTTTGTGCCGCTTCCACGCAGTTATCTGCGCCTAAGCCACCCGCCAGCAGAACGTTGCCAAGCGATTGACCGTTTAACAGTGACCAGTCGAAACGTTGTCCGCTCCCGCCCTGACCGTTGTCGAATACATATTTATCGATGTGCTGAAAATCGCGCGCGGGAAGAGTTTCACCGACACTTAAAGCCTTCCAGATGGCGACGTTTGCTGGCAGAGCCTCACGCAGAGTGTCGATATACAGCTGATCTTCATTACCATGCAGTTGCACTGCCGCCAGCGATAACACCTTAGCTTTGTCCACCACATCGGCAATATCGTGATTGCGGAACACGCCAACGTATTGCAACGGTGCCGCAGCCATCACTTCCTGCGCCTGTTCAACGCTGACGCAACGGGGTGACGTTGTAACAAATATCAATCCACCGTAAATCGCGCCCGCGTCATGAGCTGCTTTAGCATCTTGCCCACGCGTCAGACCACACACTTTATTCTCACCCAGCAACACCCGGCGCACGGCGGCGTTCAAATCATCATGGGCCATCAACGCCGAACCAATTAAAAAGCCGTTAGCGAAGTGGCTTAACTCACGCACCTGGCCGTAAGTATTAATGCCGGATTCGCTGATCACCGTCACGTTGTGCCCCAGTTTCGGCGCAAGCTCGCGGGTACGGTTAAGATCAATCGACAAATCACGCAGATCACGGTTGTTGATACCAACGACTTTTGCTCCCAATGCAATGGCGCGCTCCAGTTCCTCTTCATTACTGACTTCGGTCAGCACGCCCATCTCCAGACTGTGGGCTACAGCAGCGAGCTGGCGATACTGATCGTCGTCCAGCACCGACAGCATTAATAAACAGGCATCGGCCTGGTAATAGCGCGCCAGATAGATCTGGTAAGGGTCGATAATAAAGTCTTTACACAAAATCGGCTGCGGGGCGATTTGGCTGACGATGGGGAGGAAATCAAAGCTCCCCTGAAAATATTTCTCATCAGTCAGCACCGAAATTGCCGAAGCGTAATGTTTATAAATGGCGGCAATGCGTGCCGGATCGAAATCATCACGGATCACGCCTTTTGACGGTGACGCTTTTTTGCATTCCAGAATAAACGCCGTGCGTGCGCCTTGCAGTGCATCATAAAAATGTCGCGTGCTCGGCTGAACCTCATTCTGAAAACTGGCCAGCGGTTGCTGCTGTTTGCGGGCTTCTACCCAAATCGCCTTGTCTGCGACGATTTTCGCTAAAACGGTTTGCATCATTTACCCTCGTGCCGCCAGTGCGGTGACTCTGTCGTAAGCGGAACCACTGCGCAGTACCTCAAGAACGGTTTGCGCATTGGCTTGCAGATCTTCATGGCCATGCAGGCGCATTAACATGGCGACATTCGCCGCGACGGCTGCTTCATGGGCGGCGTCGCCTTTACCTTGTAACAAGCGTGTTAAAATGTCACGGTTTTCTTCCGGTGTTCCGCCTGCCAGTTGCTCCTGATGGTAGGGTGTCAGGCCAAAATCTTCAGCGGTCAACTGATAGCTCTTAATTTCGCCGTCATGCAGTTCGGCAACGATTGTCGGCGCGTGTAATGAAACTTCATCCATCCCACCGCTATGCACCACCGCCGCACGTTGATACCCCAACACGCGTAGGGTTTCGGCAATCGGTAGTACCAGTTCCGGGCTGTAGACACCAATTAATGCCAGCGGCGGATGTGCCGGGTTAATCAATGGCCCCAGCACGTTGAACAGGGTGCGGGTTTTCAGTTGCTGGCGAACGGGCATCGCGTGGCGAAATCCGGTGTGGTATTTCGGCGCAAAGAGAAAGCAGACGCCTAACTCGTCGAGCGCCTGGCGCGATTTATCGGCATTCATATCCAGGTTGATACCGAACGCAGCCAGCAGATCTGACGAGCCAGATTTACTGGAGACGCTGCGGTTACCGTGTTTCGCCACTTTCAGTCCACAGGCCGCAGCGACAAAAGCACTGGCAGTAGAAATGTTGATGCTGTTGCTGCCGTCACCACCTGTGCCGACGATATCAGCAAACAGATAATCAGGGCGTGGGAACGGCGCAGCATTTTCCAGAAGGGCAGTTGCTGCCCCGGCGATTTCGTTCGGGTGCTCGCCGCGAATTTTCATGCTGACCAATGCAGCCGCCAGTTGTTCCGGTTTCAGCTCGCCACGCACCACCGCTGAAAACAGCTGGTGGCTTTCTTGTTGGCTAAGCGTCTGCGCCTGATACAGTTTTTCCAGAATTGGTTGCAGTGTGTTGGTCGGCTCCAGCTTCTGTTGCGCCCAGGCCAGCGTTTGTTCCAGCAGGCGAGCGCCCTGGGTGGTGAGAATGGATTCCGGATGGAACTGGAATCCACAAACGCGATCCGCATCATGACGCACCGCCATCACCATGCCATTAAAATGGGCGTTGATGGTTAAACCGGCCGGAATATTACTGCCAACCAGCGAGTGATAACGCGCCACCGGCAGCGGGTTTGTTAATCCGGCAAACATCGCCTGGCCGTCATGTTCAATGCTCGACGCTTTACCGTGAAGAATTTCGCCCGCCTGACCGACATAGCCCCCGTAAGCTTCGACAATCGCCTGATGACCGAGGCAAATGCCGATAATTGGCAGCTTGCCGCGCAGTCGGGTGAGGAGTTCCGGCATACAACCGGCCTCACTCGGCACACCGGGGCCAGGAGAAAGCATCAGCACCGGATTGCTCATGGTCGCCAGACGTTCAATTAATGTTTGCGCTGGGATATGGTTGCGGTAAATCACCACGTTATGACCATTACTGCGCAACTGATCTGCCAGGTTATAAGTAAAAGAGTCGATATTATCGAGCAGCAGAATGTCAGCCATCAGAAAGTCTCCTGTGCATGATGCGCGGTGGCGATAGCGCGCAGTACAGCGCGGGCTTTATTACGGGTTTCGTCGGCTTCCGACTGCGGAACAGAATCAAGGACTACGCCAGCACCGGCCTGCACGGTGGCGATACCGTTTTCCAACAGCGCCGAACGGATGACAATGCAGGTGTCGAGATCGCCATGTGCGGTGAAATAACCTACCGCACCGCCGTAGCTGCCGCGTCGACGACCTTCCGCTTCGGCAATTAACTGCATGGCGCGCACTTTCGGGGCACCGCTTAACGTGCCCATATTCATACAGGCGCGGTAAGCGTGCAGGGCGTCAAGATCGTGGCGCAGCTCACCGACCACGCGGGAGACGAGATGCATCACGTAAGAGTAACGGTCAACTTTGGTGAGATCGGCTACGTAGCGGCTGCCAGGAGTGCAAATGCGTGCCAGATCATTACGGGCGAGATCCACCAGCATCAGATGTTCAGAAAGCTCTTTATGGTCGGTACGCATCTCCAGTTCAATGCGGCTGTCCAGGTCTCTGTCCAGTGAACCATCGGCGCGACGTCCTCGTGGGCGTGTTCCGGCAATCGGGTAGATCTCAATCTGGCGGCTGGAGGCGTCATACTTGAGCGAACTTTCTGGCGACGCACCGAACAGGGTGAAATCATTATCCTGCATAAAAAACATGTACGGGCTGGGATTACTCTTTTTCAGCACGTAATAGGCCGCCAGCGGTGACGGACAGGGCAGCGAGAAACGGCGAGATGGCACGACCTGGAAAATTTCTCCGGCGCGAATCGCTTTTTGCAACGAACGCACTACGCCACCGAACTCTTCATCGCTCTGATTACATTCACAACGCATATGCGGCACGGAAACTACCGGCAGCGGTGGCGCAGTTTCGGTCAGTTGCTGGCGAAGTTCGTTCAGGCGAGCAGTGAGACGTTGTTTTTCTTCTTCATTTGGAGTAAACAGGCTGGCCTGAATACGGGTACTTTTTTTCTGATGATCGATAACCATCAGCGTTTCAGCGAGATAAAAACAGAAATCAGGGCAGTTATTTTCCGCTGCCAGTTGCGGTAAATCTTCAAACCCCGCCACAAGGTCATAAGAGAACAGGCCGCCAAAGAACATCGCTTCCCGTTCTTCCTTCGGTACATTCAACAGATTCTGTAATAAGCGGAAAGCGTCAAAAACCGAAAGAGAGCATAAGCGGGCGTCTTCATCCAGCAATGGACTGACAGGAGGGAAGCGCAGCACGCGGCAGTTTGGTGATTGTTCATTTTCCACACCCGCAGGCAGGGCGTTATCCAGTAATGCCAGCAGAGCTTCGCCATTGCCGGAAAGTGCCTGAATAGTGACAGTGTCACCTAATGCTATAATGCGCAGCGCACTGTCCACTAGCAATAGACTTTTTAAATCATCTTTGCTGTCGATATCTGCGGATTCCAGCAGCAGCGTTGCCGGACGATCCCCACACAACTGATGAAAAAGCGCGGTCGGATTATCGCGATAAGCACCTTCGCCGGTTAACAGTTCGAGAGTCGGTTTTTGTGTTTGCATTGTTATTCTCTAATTTTGTTCAAAAAAAAGCCCGCTCATTAGGCGGGCTGGGTATCTGATTGCTTTACGCATGGTGAATACACTGCCCGTTTCAGGAAGTGCGCCACCAACCGTTCAGTACGAAAATCGCTTTCATTGTCGATACCCTTTTTACGTGAACTTGCGTACTAGTTAACTAGTTCGATGATTAATTGTCAACAGCTCATTTCAGAATATTTGCCAGAACCGTTATGATGTCGGCGCAAAAACATTATCCAAAACGGGAGTGCGCCTTGAGCGACACGAATTACGCAGTGATTTATGACCTGCACAGCCATACCACAGCTTCCGATGGCTGCCTGACGCCAGAAGCATTGGTGCACCGTGCAGTCGAGATGCGCGTCGGCACCCTGGCGATCACCGACCATGACACCACAGCGGCAATCGCGCCAGCAAGAGAAGAAATTTCACGTTCAGGACTGGCACTGAATCTTATTCCTGGCGTGGAAATATCCACCGTCTGGGAAAATCATGAAATTCATATTGTCGGGCTGAATATTGATATTGCACATTCGGCAATGAGTGAGTTCCTCGCGCAGCAGACAGAACGGCGCAATCAGCGGGCGAAGTTAATTGCTGAAAGACTGGAAAAAGCGCAAATACCTGGGGCGCTGGAAGGCGCTCAACGACTGGCGCAGGGCGGTGCGGTGACGCGCGGTCATTTTGCTCGTTTCTTGGTTGAATGTGGCAAAGCCAGTTCAATAGCGGATGTCTTTAAAAAATATCTGGCACGCGGGAAAACCGGATACGTTCCGCCACAGTGGTGTACAATAGAACAAGCTATTGATGTCATTCATCATTCTGGCGGTAAGGCGGTGCTAGCTCATCCTGGGCGGTACAATCTTAGTGCTAAATGGCTGAAAAGATTGGTTGCGCATTTTGCCGAACACCACGGCGACGCGATGGAAGTCGCGCAATGCCAGCAATCGCCCAATGAACGCACCCAGCTGGCGACACTTGCGCGTCAGCATCATTTATGGGCATCACAAGGATCTGATTTTCATCAGCCATGTCCGTGGATCGAACTGGGTCGTAAACTCTGGCTGCCCGCAGGCGTTGAGGGCGTCTGGCAGCTATGGGAACAGCCGCAGAACACCACAGAGAGGGAATTATGAGCCAGTTTTTTTATATTCATCCTGATAACCCGCAGCAACGTCTGATCAACCAGGCGGTGGAGATCGTGCGTAAAGGCGGGGTGATTGTTTATCCAACTGATTCCGGCTATGCGCTCGGTTGTAAAATTGAAGATAAAAACGCCATGGAGCGTATTTGTCGTATTCGCCAGCTGCCGGACGGTCACAACTTTACCCTGATGTGTCGCGATCTTTCTGAACTCTCGACCTATTCATTTGTCGATAACGTTGCGTTTCGTTTGATGAAAAACAATACGCCGGGTAACTACACTTTCATCCTGAAGGGGACGAAGGAAGTGCCACGCCGTCTGTTGCAGGAAAAACGCAAAACCATCGGTATGCGTGTGCCTTCTAACCCGATTGCGCAGGCGTTGCTTGAAGCATTGGGCGAACCGATGCTTTCCACATCACTGATGCTACCTGGCAGCGAATTTACCGAGTCTGACCCGGAAGAAATTAAAGACCGTCTGGAAAAACAGGTGGATTTGATTATTCACGGCGGCTATCTCGGGCAGAAACCGACAACGGTTATTGATCTCACCGATGATACGCCAGTCGTATTGCGTGAAGGTGTAGGTGATGTGAAGCCTTTTTTATAAGTGCTTAACTCTGTATACTACGCGGCCTTAAAATGGCGCTCTACTGCGCCATTGATTCTCCTGTTCGACGCCTGGGAAGGCGACACCAAAAGGAAGCTCTATGAGCGAAAAGCTACAGAAAGTGCTGGCGCGTGCCGGCCACGGTTCTCGCCGTGAAATCGAATCTATTATTGAAGCCGGTCGTGTGAGTGTAGATGGCAAAATTGCTAAGCTCGGCGATCGTGTTGAAATTACCCCTGGACTGAAAATCCGTATCGATGGTCACCTGATTTCGGTACGTGAGTCCGCTGAACAAATTTGTCGCGTTCTGGCCTATTACAAACCGGAAGGTGAGTTGTGTACCCGTAACGATCCGGAAGGGCGTCCAACGGTATTTGACCGTCTGCCAAAGCTGCGTGGCGCACGCTGGATTGCCGTAGGTCGTCTGGACGTTAACACCTGTGGTCTGCTGCTGTTCACCACCGACGGTGAACTGGCAAACCGTTTAATGCATCCAAGCCGTGAAGTTGAACGTGAATATGCCGTGCGTGTATTTGGTCAGGTTGACGACGCGAAACTGCGTGATTTGAGTCGTGGCGTGCAGCTGGAAGATGGTCCGGCAGCCTTTAAAACCATTAAGTTCAGCGGCGGCGAAGGGATCAACCAGTGGTACAACGTTACTCTGACCGAAGGCCGTAACCGTGAAGTTCGTCGTCTTTGGGAAGCTGTTGGTGTGCAGGTGAGCCGTCTGATCCGCGTGCGTTACGGTGATATCCCACTGCCGAAAGGTCTGCCACGCGGTGGCTGGACTGAGCTGGATCTTGCCCAGACTAACTATCTGCGTGAGCTGGTGGAACTACCGCCAGAAACCAGCTCTAAAGTTGCTGTAGAAAAAGACCGTCGTCGTATGAAGGCGAATCAAATTCGTCGTGCGGTGAAACGTCACAGCCAGGTCAGCGGCGGTCGTCGTTCTGGTGGACGTAATAATAACGGTTAATTTAAGTTAAGTATTAAATAAAGGCCCTGCGGGGCCTTTTCTTCATTTGAAGCATGATAAATAGTCGCAGTATTTTAATTTAATTTCATACTTGCTTATGAATAATGCCAGGGAATAGCCACATTACTATTTAATTATCTGAGATAAACTCAACGTCAAGAGGTGGGTTATGATTAGATATAGTGGATTATTTCTATCGCTGTTAATGCTTTCAGGTTGTGCAACTGAAGCATTGAAAAATGAACAAGCTGAAACTGTTATTACTGCGGGTAACAAGGCGGTTGCGGCGAATGCAAGTTTCTTTAAACAATACTATGCTTCTCGTGAAAACTTTCTTGTTAATTTTTATGCGACTAATCCGGATTGTGCATTGCGACCTGATTATACCATTGATGTTGCGAACGATGGTCAGGGTGGAAAATTATGCAGGCCCCCTGAAGAAAAAACAGATAAAGTACAATTAGTCCCATTCGAAAAAGAGAAACTACTGGCTTCAATGGAAGTCATTAATAGCATGAGTGCTTATGTAGAGCTCTTGACTGAAGACATGAAAACTACAGAAAGTCAGCAAGTGACATTACTTAAACAGGCTCTGGATCACGCAAACAACGCGCAAACACTACTTGATGTTTCACATAGCAAAGATTTAGCTGAATCGGCAGCGGCGGTTAAAGATTTAGTAAGTTATTTCAATGAGTTATATATAATAAAGGTCAATGCCGGGAAAATAGGTAAAACGGCGGATAAAAATTGGGTAAGACTTATAAAAAACATGACTGTTTTGCGTAATGATATTTATACAAAAGGCGATAAGATTGAAAATTATACCTTTGCGAATGTACATAATAATATGCTTTATTATAATTCGGTATCTAAAAACTCTAAGAATACAGAGTTTAACACTCTGAAAAACAGGAAGGAGTTTCTAAGTTCAGTAATCAATGTGAATGAAACCAGACTACAGGCATCGGCTGCTGCAATGCCCGCGATTGAAGCTTTAAATGCCTTTATAGATAAGGGTGATTATCTAAAAGGTTTATACACTAGTAAAACACGCACGGCAGCTGAACAAAAAAGATTAAATGAAATATTACGCGCACAGGTCATTAGTGGGTTAAAGGCGTCTGAGGGGCTGGCGAAATTGCTTATTGCCAGCGGAATAATGTTATAGGAGGGCTTTTTATGAACGATGTACAAAACCGTAGAATACTGGCATTACTTGATATGCTGTATAATACTCTGGGCAACAAAACCACATGCAAGGTTTGTCATAAATATTTTATCCTTATCCTCACGGTGATGAACAATCTGACGATTAACTACGGTACTGAAACTTCGCCAGAGTTAAGCGGAATCAGTTATGAAGATGCCAATGCGTTAATTACTGAACTGATATTATTTATTGAAGATGTTGACGCTGAGAATCATGAAGCATATCCGGGACATTTGAATGAGATTAAACGGATTCTGAGTTTTGCTATTGCCGCTTGAATATAATTATGATTAAAGCACCTCAAGAGGCGAACTTTTGAGGTGCTTTCACTTAATAATCAATCCCGATTTGCGCCTTAACACCAGCATCAAACGCATGTTTGACGGGGCGTAATTCACTTACCGTATCCGCCAGTTCAAGAATATCCCGATGACAGCCTCGACCCGTGATAATCACCGTCTGTTGATGTGGACGTTCATTTAACGCCTGCACCACTTCTTCCAGTGGCAAATAGTCATACGCCACCATATAAGTCAGCTCATCGAGCAAAACCATATCCAGTGAAGGATCGGCCAGCATTCGTTTGGCATGTTGCCAGACTTCACGGCAGGCCGCGGTATCAGATTCGCGGTTTTGCGTATCCCAGGTAAAGCCCGTTGCCATCACCTGAAATTCAACGCCGTGTGGTTCCAGCAGATTTCGTTCGCCATTAGGCCAGGTGCCTTTAATAAACTGCACGACGCCCACTTTTTTTCCGTGACCAACTGCGCGTGTTGCCGTACCAAATGCTGCGGTGGTTTTGCCTTTTCCATTGCCGGTAAAGACGATGATAATACCGCGTTCATCCTGGGCCTGGGCCACACGGGCATCCACTTTATCTTTTACACGCTGCTGACGCTGTTGGTAGCGTTCATCACTCATTGGGATATTCCTGGTTTACGGCCCGGTTGGGCGTCAAAGGTCATGCCGGTTTTACGGCGGCTGTCATCGCCCATCAGCCAGAGGTAGAGCGGCATGATATCAGCGGGTGTTTTAAGTTTCTGTGGATCTTCGGTCGGGAAGGCGCTTGCGCGCATTGCGGTGCGCGTACCACCTGGGTTAATGCAGTTGACGCGCAGGCGCTGCTGATATTCATCGGCCAGTACCTGCATCATCCCTTCGGTGGCAAATTTCGACGCTGCATAAGCGCCCCAGTTTGCACGCCCCTGACGTCCAACGCTTGATGAAGTAAAGACCAGTGAACCGGCGTCCGATTTGAGTAATAAAGGAAGCAGTGCCTGGGTGAGCATAAAGGTGGCATTAACGTTGACCTGCATGACGTCCTGCCAGACCTGCGGATTTTGTTCGCTCATTGGGCAAACATCGCCGAGCAATCCGGCATTATGCAAAACACCATCCAGACGCGGATAATTAACGGCAATGCGCTGTGCCAGTTGTTGGCAATCTTCGGACGTGCAGGTCAGCAAATCGAGAATAAACCACTGTGGCTGACGCCCAGTTTCTTCGTTTATGTGGCTGGCTACCTGACGTAATTTTTCTTCATTACGGCCCAACAGAATCACTGTCGCACCATAGCGTGCATACGTCATCGCGGCTTCACGACCAATACCATTGCTGGCTCCCGTCACCAGGATAATGCGATCATTGAGTAAATCTTGTTTTGGCTGGTAATGCATGGCTACTCCTCAACGACGTTGTCTGTCGCGCTGCCAGTGTACTTTAAGACTTTGGGGCTTTATGCCTGAAACAGAAGGGCATTTCAATCAGCCAGGGGCGATAACACCGCAAAATGGATACTTTGTCATACTTTCGCTGCAATAACATCTCTGCGAGACGGCTTAACATGCCTGTTGTAAACTGTGAGCCAAAGCGTTGTTTAACCAAGGTGGGGACTCGTGGAATTGTTGTCTGAATATGGTTTGTTTTTGGCGAAAATCGTTACCGTTGTGCTAGCGATTGCGGCGATTGCCGCCATTATTGTCAATGTTGCTCAACGTAATAAACGCCAGCGTGGCGAGTTACGGGTCAACAATCTCAGCGAACAGTATAAGGAGATGAAAGAAGAACTGGCCGCGGCGCTGATGGACACTCATCAGCAAAAACAGTGGCATAAAGCGCAGAAGAAAAAGCACAAGCAAGAAGCGAAAGCCGCAAAAGCGAAAGCCAAACTGGGCGAGGTGGCAACTGACAGTAAACCTCGCGTCTGGGTGCTGGATTTTAAAGGCAGCATGGACGCCCATGAAGTGAACTCGCTACGTGAAGAGATAACGGCGGTACTCGCAGCATTTAAACCGCAGGATCAGGTTGTGCTACGTCTGGAAAGCCCTGGTGGCATGGTGCATGGTTACGGGCTGGCGGCTTCGCAGCTGCAGCGTCTGCGTGATAAAAACATTCCTTTAACTGTTACGGTAGACAAAGTTGCTGCCAGCGGCGGTTACATGATGGCCTGTGTGGCGGACAAAATTGTTTCCGCACCGTTTGCTATTGTGGGTTCCATTGGGGTGGTGGCGCAAATGCCCAACTTTAACCGCTTCCTGAAAAGCAAAGATATTGATATCGAACTGCACACCGCCGGGCAGTATAAGCGCACGCTGACCTTGCTGGGTGAAAACACCGAAGAAGGGCGGGAGAAATTCCGCGAAGAGCTGAACGAAACGCATCAGTTATTTAAAGATTTTGTGAAGCGTATGCGTCCGTCTCTGGATATTGAACAGGTGGCAACGGGTGAACACTGGTACGGACAACAGGCGGTAGAGAAAGGCCTGGTTGATGAAATCAACACCAGTGATGAAGTTATTCTTAGCCTGATGGAAGGCCGTGAAGTGGTCAATGTACGCTATATGCAGCGTAAACGACTCATTGACCGATTCACCGGCAGCGCGGCAGAGAGCGCCGATCGATTGTTGCTACGCTGGTGGCAGCGGGGGCAAAAGCCATTGATGTAAAAGACAAACGCGAGGGTAAGACCTCGCGTTTTGCTTTAATCAACCAGGTGATATTTTTCTGAAAGCACATGGGCCAGGTGTTTGAACATATTAAACACCGCGGTGCTTTTGGCTGTTGGCAATCCTTGTTCATCTAAAAAGTAGTCGCCGGTAAATACCAGCACGCCATTACGCTGCGTGACGCCGGTGGCTTCAATCCCTGCGAGCGTATCCTCATGCTCACGAATGATTTTATTGGCCTCTTTCAACAGCGTTTCGCGGTCGATGGGTTGTGTCTCTTTGTTCATTATTTACTCCTTAAACAAGGACATTAGTCTACGCCAGGCATGGCTTGCAGACAAATATACCACGCTGGTGGCAAGAGCGCCTTACTGGCAACTTTGGATTTTGCATGCTAATAAAGTTGCGTATCGGATTTTATCAGGTACAGTGTGACGCTTTCGTCAATCTGGCAATAGATTTGCTTGACATTCGACCAAAATTCCGTCGTGCTATAGCGCCTGTAGGCCAAGACCTGTTAACTCAGTCACCTGAATTTTCGTGAACAGAGTCACGACAAGGGGTTGATATCCGCAGAGAACGAGTCCATATCGGTAACTCGTTGCCAGTGGAAGGTTTATCAACGTGCGACGCATTCCTGGAAGAATCAAATTAGGTAAGGTGAATATGGGTAAAGCTCTTGTCATCGTTGAGTCCCCGGCAAAAGCCAAAACGATCAACAAGTATCTGGGTAGTGACTACGTGGTGAAATCCAGCGTCGGTCACATCCGCGATTTGCCGACCAGTGGCTCAGCTGCCAAAAAGAGTGCCGACTCTACCTCCACCAAGACGGCTAAAAAGCCTAAAAAGGATGAACGTGGCGCTCTCGTCAACCGAATGGGGGTTGACCCGTGGCACAATTGGGAGGCGCACTATGAAGTGTTGCCTGGTAAAGAGAAGGTCGTCTCTGAACTGAAACAACTGGCTGAAAAAGCCGACCACATCTATCTCGCAACCGACCTTGACCGCGAAGGGGAAGCCATTGCATGGCACCTGCGGGAAGTGATTGGTGGTGATGATGCGCGCTATAGCCGAGTGGTGTTTAACGAAATTACTAAAAACGCGATCCGCCAGGCATTTAACAAACCAGGTGAGCTGAATATTGATCGTGTTAATGCCCAGCAGGCGCGTCGCTTTATGGACCGTGTGGTGGGATATATGGTTTCGCCGCTGCTGTGGAAAAAGATCGCTCGTGGTCTGTCTGCAGGTCGTGTGCAGTCGGTGGCGGTCCGCCTGGTGGTCGAGCGTGAGCGTGAAATTAAAGCGTTCGTACCGGAAGAGTTCTGGGAAGTCGATGCCAGCACGACCACGCCATCCGGTGATGCGTTGGCGTTGCAGGTGACTCATCAGAACGACAAACCGTTCCGCCCGGTCAACAAAGAACAAACTCAGGCTGCGGTAAGTCTGCTGGAAAAAGCGCGCTACAGCGTGCTGGAACGTGAAGACAAACCGACAACCAGTAAACCTGGCGCTCCTTTTATTACCTCTACGCTGCAACAAGCTGCCAGCACCCGTCTTGGTTTTGGCGTGAAAAAAACCATGATGATGGCGCAGCGTTTGTATGAAGCAGGCTATATCACTTACATGCGTACCGACTCCACCAACCTGAGTCAGGACGCAGTAAATATGGTTCGCGGTTATATCAGCGATAATTTTGGTAAGAAATATCTGCCGGAAAGTCCGAATCAGTACGCCAGCAAAGAAAACTCACAGGAAGCGCACGAAGCGATTCGTCCTTCTGACGTCAATGTGATGGCGGAATCGCTGAAGGATATGGAAGCAGATGCGCAGAAACTGTACCAGTTAATCTGGCGTCAGTTCGTTGCCTGCCAGATGACCCCAGCGAAATATGACTCCACGACGCTGACCGTTGGTGCGGGCGATTTCCGCCTGAAAGCACGCGGTCGTATTTTGCGCTTTGATGGCTGGACGAAAGTGATGCCTGCACTGCGTAAAGGCGATGAAGATCGTATCTTACCGGCAGTCGATAAAGGCGATGCTCTGACGCTCGTTGAACTGACACCAGCCCAGCACTTTACCAAGCCGCCAGCCCGTTTCAGTGAAGCATCGCTGGTTAAAGAGCTGGAAAAACGCGGTATCGGTCGTCCGTCTACCTACGCGTCGATCATTTCGACCATTCAGGATCGTGGCTATGTGCGAGTAGAAAATCGTCGTTTCTATGCGGAAAAAATGGGCGAAATCGTCACCGATCGCCTGGAAGAGAATTTCCGTGAGTTAATGAACTACGACTTCACCGCACAGATGGAAAACAGCCTCGACCAGGTGGCAAATCACGAAGCAGAGTGGAAAGCTGTACTGGATCACTTCTTCTCGGATTTCACCCAGCAGTTAGATAAAGCTGAAAAAGATCCCGAAGAGGGGGGTATGCGCCCGAACCAGATGGTTCTGACCAGCATCGACTGCCCGACCTGTGGTCGCAAAATGGGTATTCGCACAGCGAGCACCGGGGTATTCCTTGGCTGTTCCGGCTACGCTCTGCCACCGAAAGAGCGTTGCAAAACCACCATCAACCTGGTGCCGGAAAACGAAGTGCTGAACGTGCTGGAAGGTGAAGACGCTGAAACCAACGCGCTGCGCGCAAAACGTCGTTGCCCGAAATGCGGCACGGCGATGGACAGCTATCTCATCGATCCGAAACGTAAGTTGCATGTCTGTGGTAATAACCCAACCTGCGACGGTTACGAGATCGAAGAGGGCGAATTCCGCATTAAAGGTTATGACGGCCCGATCGTTGAGTGTGAAAAATGTGGATCTGAAATGCACCTGAAAATGGGGCGTTTCGGTAAATACATGGCCTGCACTAACGAAGAGTGTAAAAACACACGTAAGATTTTACGTAACGGCGAAGTGGCACCACCGAAGGAAGATCCGGTGCCATTACCGGAGCTGCCGTGCGAAAAATCAGATGCTTATTTCGTGCTGCGTGACGGTGCTGCCGGTGTGTTCCTGGCGGCCAATACCTTCCCGAAATCGCGTGAAACACGTGCGCCACTGGTGGAAGAGCTTTATCGCTTCCGCGACCGTCTGCCGGAAAAACTGCGTTATCTGGCCGATGCGCCACAGCAGGATCCGGAAGGTAATAAGACCATGGTTCGCTTTAGCCGTAAAACCAAACAGCAATATGTCTCTTCGGAAAAAGACGGAAAGGCGACTGGCTGGTCAGCATTTTATGTTGATGGCAAATGGGTTGAAGGGAAAAAATAACCTTTAATTCTGTCAGGTTATTATAAACAAAGGGTCGCGAAAGCGGCCCTTTTTTATTGCATATTATTTTTTCTTCACACCTATACACTAAGGCTATAAATGATATAGTGGTTATAGTTAGCACCTTTTTTATTATTAAATCGTATTAGTCACCCGCCAGGTGTGACGAAAAAACGATGTTCTGATGGCGTCTAAGTGGATGGTTTAACATGAAATTACAACAACTTCGCTATATTGTTGAGGTGGTCAATCATAACCTGAATGTCTCATCAACGGCGGAAGGACTTTACACATCACAACCCGGGATCAGTAAACAAGTCAGAATGCTGGAAGACGAGCTAGGTATTCAAATTTTTTCCCGAAGCGGCAAGCACCTGACGCAGGTAACGCCAGCAGGACAAGAAATAATTCGTATCGCTCGTGAAGTCCTGTCGAAAGTCGATGCCATAAAATCGGTCGCCGGAGAGCACACCTGGCCGGATAAAGGCTCGCTGTATATCGCCACCACGCATACCCAGGCACGCTATGCGTTACCAAACGTCATCAAAGGCTTTATTGAGCGTTATCCTCGCGTTTCTTTGCATATGCACCAGGGCTCGCCGACACAAATTGCTGATGCTGTCTCTAAAGGCAATGCCGATTTCGCTATCGCCACAGAAGCGCTGCATCTGTATGAAGATTTAGTGATGTTACCGTGCTACCACTGGAATCGGGCTATTGTAGTCACTCCGGATCACCCGCTGGCAGGCAAAAAAGCCATTACCATTGAAGAACTGGCGCAATATCCGTTGGTGACATATACCTTCGGCTTTACCGGACGCTCAGAACTGGATACTGCCTTTAACCGCGCAGGGTTAACGCCGCGTATCGTCTTCACGGCAACGGATGCTGACGTCATTAAAACTTACGTCCGGTTAGGGTTGGGGGTAGGGGTTATTGCCAGCATGGCGGTGGATCCGGTCGCCGATCCCGACCTGGTGCGCGTTGATGCTCACGATATCTTCAGCCACAGTACAACCAAAATTGGTTTTCGCCGTAGTACTTTTTTGCGCAGTTATATGTATGATTTCATTCAGCGTTTTGCACCGCATTTAACGCGTGATGTCGTTGATGCGGCTGTCGCATTGCGCTCTAATGAAGAAATTGAGGTCATGTTTAAAGATATAAAACTGCCGGAAAAATAATTTCTTGCGTTATTTTCGGCACCTTTTATGTAGCGAAGGTGCCGGAATATATTCTCTTTTGTTGCTTATTTGTATACCGTGCACAATATTTTTATCCCTCATATTTATAGGGTAAATTACCTGTAAAGTAGTGTCTAATTACCCGCCTCGCAAACTCCAGTTTTCAAATATCTATTTCAGGTCAAAAGATTGAATTATTCACTGGAGACGATTCGTAAATTCGCTGGATTTTTGACTAAAGTTTCTTTAGGATTTGTCTCATCGTATGATTAATTACACCAATCGTTCAACGTCTTGCTGATAAGTGATGGCGATTATATGAGGTTAGCAATGCCTTCTGGAAATCAGGAACCCCGCCGGGACCCTGAATTAAAACGCAAAGCCTGGCTAGCGGTATTTCTTGGTTCTGCACTTTTCTGGGTGGTTGTCGCACTGCTGATTTGGAAAGTGTGGGGATAACTATGGTCGGTCAGGAGCAACTGGAGTCGTCACCATTATGTCAGCATAGTGACAATGAACCAGTAACGAAACGGGAATGTTCCGTCGTTATTCCAGACGACTGGCAACTAACAACGCAGCAGCAAGCCTTTATAGAACTGTTTGCTGAAGATGATCAGCCGAAACAATAATTATCATCATTCTTATTACCCATTTTTAATGAATTAAAGGGCTTTTAATACACCGCAGCAATAACAAGTTGAGTTATCTCAACACAAAGTAATAACCGTTAAGGGTGTAGCCTATGATCAACACAAATATGAAATATTGGTCCTGGATGGGCGCATTTTCTCTGTCGATGCTCTTCTGGGCCGAACTCCTCTGGATCATTACTCACTGATCCCTGACCCCGCTGCGGCGGGGTTTTCATTTGCTTTGCCACAAGGTTTCTCCTCTTTTATCAATTTGGGTTGTTATCAAATCGTTACGCAATGTTTGTGTTATCTTTAATATTCACCCTGAAGAGAATCAGGGCTTCGCAACCCTGTCATTAAGGAGGAGCTATGTCGTCAACCCTACGAGAAGCCAGTAAGGACACGTTGCAGGCCAAAGATAAAACTTACCACTACTACAGCCTGCCGCTTGCTGCCAAATCACTGGGCGATATCACCCGTCTGCCTAAGTCACTCAAAGTTTTGCTCGAAAACCTGCTGCGCTGGCAGGATGGTAACTCGGTTACCGAAGAGGATATCTACGCGCTGGTGGGATGGCTGAAAAATGCCCATGCTGACCGTGAAATTGCCTACCGCCCGGCAAGGGTGCTGATGCAGGACTTTACCGGCGTACCTGCCGTTGTTGATCTGGCGGCAATGCGCGAAGCGGTTAAACGCCTCGGCGGCGATACTGCAAAGGTTAACCCGCTCTCACCGGTCGACCTGGTCATTGACCACTCGGTGACCGTCGATCGTTTTGGTGATGATGAGGCATTTGAAGAAAACGTGCGCCTGGAAATGGAGCGCAACCACGAACGTTATGTGTTCCTGAAATGGGGAAAGCAGGCGTTCAGTCGTTTTAGCGTCGTGCCGCCAGGCACAGGCATTTGCCATCAGGTTAACCTCGAATATCTCGGCAAAGCAGTGTGGAGCGAATTGCAGGACGGTGAATGGATTGCCTATCCGGATACACTCGTTGGTACTGACTCGCACACCACCATGATCAACGGCCTTGGCGTGCTGGGGTGGGGCGTTGGTGGGATCGAAGCCGAAGCCGCAATGTTAGGCCAGCCGGTTTCCATGCTTATCCCGGACGTAGTGGGCTTTAAACTCACCGGAAAATTACGTGAAGGTATTACCGCCACAGACCTGGTTCTCACCGTTACCCAAATGCTGCGCAAACATGGCGTGGTGGGGAAATTCGTCGAATTTTATGGTGATGGGCTGGATTCACTACCGCTGGCGGATCGCGCCACCATTGCCAATATGTCGCCAGAATATGGTGCCACCTGTGGCTTCTTCCCAATCGATGCTGTCACCCTCGATTACATGCGTTTAAGCGGGCGCAGCGAAGATCAGGTCGAGTTGGTCGAAAAATATGCCAAAGCGCAGGGCATGTGGCGTAACCCGGGCGATGAACCGATTTTTACCAGTACGTTAGAACTGGATATGAATGACGTTGAAGCGAGCCTGGCAGGGCCAAAACGCCCACAGGATCGCGTTGCACTGCCCGATGTACCAAAAGCATTTGCCGCCAGTAACGAACTGGAAGTAAATGCCACGCATAAAGATCGCCAGCCGGTCGATTATGTTATGAACGGACATCAGTATCAGTTACCTGATGGCGCGGTGGTCATTGCTGCGATAACGTCGTGCACCAACACCTCTAACCCAAGTGTGCTGATGGCCGCAGGTTTGCTGGCGAAAAAAGCTGTAACTCTGGGCCTCAAGCGGCAACCGTGGGTCAAAGCGTCGCTGGCACCAGGCTCGAAAGTCGTTTCTGATTATCTGGCAAAAGCGAAACTGACACCGTATCTGGATGAACTGGGATTTAACCTTGTGGGATACGGTTGTACCACCTGTATTGGTAACTCTGGTCCATTGCCCGATCCTATCGAAACGGCAATCAAAAAAGGCGATTTAACCGTCGGTGCGGTGCTGTCCGGCAACCGTAACTTTGAAGGCCGTATCCATCCGCTGGTTAAAACTAACTGGCTGGCCTCGCCGCCGCTGGTGGTTGCCTATGCGCTGGCGGGAAATATGAATATTAACCTCGCTTCTGAGCCTATTGGTCACGATCGTAAAGGCGATCCGGTATATCTGAAAGATATCTGGCCATCGGCACAAGAAATTGCCCGTGCGGTAGAACAAGTCTCCACAGATATGTTCCGCAAAGAGTACGCAGAAGTTTTTGAAGGCACAGCAGAGTGGAAGGAAATTAACGTCACACGATCCGATACCTACGGTTGGCAGGAGGATTCAACCTATATTCGCTTATCGCCTTTCTTTGATGAAATGCAGGCAACACCAGCACCTGTGGAAGATATTCACGGTGCGCGGATCCTCGCAATGCTGGGGGATTCGGTTACCACTGACCACATTTCTCCGGCGGGCAGCATTAAGCCCGATAGCCCGGCGGGGCGATATCTACAAGGTCGGGGTGTTGAGCGCAAAGACTTTAACTCCTACGGTTCGCGGCGTGGTAACCATGAAGTGATGATGCGCGGCACCTTCGCCAATATTCGCATCCGTAATGAAATGGTGCCTGGCGTTGAAGGGGGGATGACGCGGCATTTACCTGACAGCGAGGTCATCTCTATTTATGATGCCGCGATGCGCTATAAGCAGGAACAAACGCCGCTGGCGGTGATTGCCGGGAAAGAGTATGGTTCAGGCTCCAGCCGTGACTGGGCGGCAAAAGGTCCGCGTCTACTTGGCATTCGTGTTGTGATTGCCGAATCGTTTGAACGAATTCACCGCTCGAATTTAATTGGCATGGGCATCCTGCCGCTGGAATTTCCGCAAGGCGTGACGCGTAAAACGTTAGGGCTAATCGGGGAAGAGAAGATTGATATTGTCGATCTGCAAAGTCTACAACCCGGTGCGACGGTTCCGGTGACGTTTACGCGCGCGGATGGTAGCCAGGAAGTCGTACCCTGCCGTTGTCGTATCGACACCGCGACGGAGTTGACCTACTACCAGAACGACGGCATTTTGCATTATGTCATTCGTAATATGTTGAAGTAACGAGTATTTGCTTGCCGGTTATTTTGCTTCCGGCAAGCAAATGAATTACACAATGCAAGAGGGTTATTTGTTCAGCAAATGACCCATTTTCTCGGCTTTGGTATCGAGATAATGTTCGTTATTGGGGTTACGACCTACAATCAACGGTACGCGTTCAACAATATTAATCCCTGCTTCGGTCAGAATTTCGACTTTTTTCGGGTTGTTGGTTAACAAGCGGACTTCATTGACGCCAAGGAGTTTGAACATATCAGCGCAAAGAGTGAAGTCGCGCTCATCAGCGGCGAAGCCTAACTGGTGGTTAGCCTCTACAGTATCGTAACCTTGATCCTGCAGTGCATAAGCGCGGATTTTATTCAGCAGACCAATGTTACGACCTTCCTGACGGTGATACAGCAAAATACCACGGCCTTCTTCGGCAATTTGCGTCAGTGCCGCTTCGAGCTGGAAGCCACAATCGCAGCGCAAGCTGAACAGGGCGTCACCGGTCAGACATTCGGAATGGACGCGCGCAAGTACCGGGGTATGCCCGGAAATATCGCCATAGACTAGCGCGACATGATCGTGTCCGGTTGCCAGTTCTTCAAATCCCACCATCAGGAAATCGCCCCATGGGGTTGGCAGTTTGGCTTCTGCCACACGTTTAAGCTGCATGAAATTCTCCAGATAATGCTGGTTCTGTATTGGCTTATTTTGCCATAACGAGAAGGGGTTCACCTAATCACGACACGTCGATCATTCACGGAATGGCACAAATCTGTCAATTTTTCCCGGAACTGGCATTTTCAGTTATGATTGTGGGACTTATCAAAAAGGAGAGGCCATGCGTTCAATTGCCAGACGTACCGCAGTGGGAGCTGCACTATTGCTTGTTATGCCAGTAGCTGTATGGATTTCTGGCTGGCGTTGGCAACCAGGAGAACAAAGTTGGCTGTTAAAAGCGGCTTTTTGGGTTACTGAAACCGTTACCCAACCTTGGGGTATCATCACGCATCTGATTTTATTCGGCTGGTTTCTCTGGTGTCTGCGTTTTCGCATTAAGGCCGCCATTATGTTATTTGCCATTCTGGCGGCGGCGATCCTTGTGGGACAAGGTGTTAAATCCTGGATCAAAGACAAAGTTCAGGAACCACGACCTTTTGTTATCTGGCTGGAAAAAACACATCATATTCCGGTTGATGAGTTCTACACTTTAAAGCGAGCAGAACGCGGAAATATAGTGAAAGAACAGTTGGCTGAAGAGAAAAATATCCCGCAATATTTGCGTTCACACTGGCAGAAAGAGACGGGGTTTGCCTTTCCGTCCGGTCACACGATGTTTGCTGCCAGTTGGGCGCTGTTGGCCGTTGGGTTGCTGTGGCCGCGTCGGCGAACGTTAACCATTGCTATCTTGCTGGTCTGGGCAACAGGAGTCATGGGAAGCCGCCTGCTACTCGGGATGCATTGGCCGCGCGATCTGGTGGTAGCTACGTTGATTTCGTGGGCGCTGGTGGCGATAGCAACGTGGCTTGCACAACGAATTTGTGGGCCATTAACACCACCTGCGGAAGAAAATCGCGAAATTGCGCAACGAGAACAAGAAAGTTAACGCTGGTTGATTTTCCGAATTTAGCCCTTAAATCATCAACAATGCGCGTGGTTGCCATTTCGCAGACGGCGCGAAAATGGTACTTTAAAGGGCTATTGCGGTAAGTTGACCATAATTTATTCGCTCTAACCACATAACGGGAAGTAATGTGAAATATTTACTCATTTTCTTACTGGTGTTAGCGATCTTCGTGATTTCGGTCACGTTGGGTGCGCAGAACGATCAACAGGTAACGTTTAATTATCTGTTAGCGCAAGGGGAGTACCGTATTTCCACATTGCTGGCGGTATTGTTTGCTGCGGGGTTTGCTATCGGTTGGCTGATTTGCGGCCTGTTCTGGCTGCGAGTTCGTGTTTCCCTGGCGCGCGCTGAACGTAAAATAAAGCGACTGGAAAACCAGCTTTCACCCGCGACTGACGTGGCTGTAGCGCCGCATTCGTCAGCGGCGAAGGAATAACTTTCTATGCTGGAGTTGTTGTTTCTGCTTTTGCCTGTAGCCGCTGCCTATGGCTGGTATATGGGCCGCAGAAGTGCGCAACAAAACAAGCAAGATGAAGCCAACCGCTTGTCGCGTGATTACGTAGCGGGGGTTAACTTTCTGCTTAGTAATCAACAGGATAAAGCGGTAGACCTGTTTCTCGATATGCTTAAAGAGGATACGGGTACCGTTGAAGCCCACCTTACGCTCGGAAACCTGTTCCGTTCGCGTGGCGAAGTTGATCGCGCTATTCGCATCCATCAGACCCTAATGGAAAGCGCCTCGCTGACCTATGAACAGCGTCTGTTGGCGATTCAACAACTGGGGCGTGATTACATGGCCGCCGGGTTATACGACCGCGCGGAAGACATGTTCAATCAACTGACCGATGAAACTGACTTCCGCATTGGCGCGCTGCAACAGTTGCTACAAATCTACCAGGCTACCAGCGAGTGGCAGAAAGCAATTGATGTTGCCGAACGCCTGGTGAAGCTGGGTAAAGATAAGCAGCGCGTCGAAATTGCACATTTCTACTGCGAGATAGCCCTACAGCATATGGCCAGCGACGATCTCGATCGTGCCATGGCCTTGTTAAAAAAAGGTGCGGCGGCAGATAAAAACAGCGCCCGCGTATCCATCATGATGGGACGCGTATTTATGGCGAAAGGAGAATACGCCAAAGCCGTCGAAAGTTTGCAACGCGTGATATCCCAGGACAGAGAACTGGTCAGCGAAACGCTGGAAATGCTGCAAACCTGCTACCAGCAGTTGGGTAAAACTGCCGAATGGGCTGAGTTCCTGCAGCGCGCGGTGGAAGAGAACACCGGTGCCGATGCTGAACTAATGCTTGCGGACATCATCGAAGCGCGCGACGGTAGTGAGGCCGCACAGGTCTATATTACGCGTCAGCTTCAGCGTCATCCGACCATGCGTGTGTTCCATAAGCTAATGGATTACCACTTAAATGAAGCGGAAGAAGGGCGTGCCAAAGAGAGTCTGATGGTGCTGCGTGACATGGTTGGCGAGAAGGTGCGTAGTAAGCCTCGTTATCGCTGCCAGAAATGTGGTTTTACCGCATACACCCTCTACTGGCATTGTCCATCTTGTCGGGCCTGGTCAACCATTAAACCGATTCGCGGTCTTGATGGCCTGTAATTTTTAAAAAAATCCGACTTTAGTTACAACATACTAATTATTGATGTTCCATTGTGCTCCGGTAACTCGGGCGCAGAAAAGCCTGCCAGGGGAGAAATCGCAACTGTTAATTTTTTATTTCCACGGGTAGAATGCTCGCCGTTTACCTGTTTCGCGCCACTTCCGGTGCCCATCATCAAGAAGGTCTGGTCATGACGTTAACTGCTTCATCTTCTTCCCGCGCTGTTACGAATTCTCCTGTGGTTGTTGCCCTTGATTATCATAATCGTGATGCCGCGCTGGCCTTTGTCGACAAGATCGACCCACGCGATTGTCGTCTGAAAGTCGGCAAAGAGATGTTTACGCTGTTTGGACCTCAATTTGTACGCGAACTTCAACAGCGTGGTTTTGATATCTTCCTCGACCTGAAATTTCACGATATTCCCAACACTGCAGCGCACGCTGTCGCTGCTGCAGCTGACTTAGGCGTGTGGATGGTGAATGTTCACGCCTCCGGTGGGGTGCGTATGATGACCGCAGCGCGTGAGGCACTCGTCCCGTTTGGCAAAGATGCACCGCTTTTGATTGCTGTGACGGTGTTGACCAGCATGGAAGCCAGCGACCTGGCCGATCTTGGCGTGACGCTGTCACCTGCAGATTATGCAGAACGTCTGGCGGCACTGACGCAAAAATGTGGCCTTGATGGTGTGGTGTGTTCTGCTCAGGAAGCTGTGCGCTTTAAACAGGTATTCGGTCAGGAGTTCAAACTGGTTACGCCGGGCATTCGTCCGCAGGGGAGTGAAGCTGGTGACCAGCGCCGCATTATGACGCCAGAACAGGCGTTGGCGGCTGGTGTTGATTATATGGTGATTGGTCGCCCGGTAACGCAATCGGTAGATCCAGCGCAAACGCTGAAAGCGATCAACGCCTCTTTACAGCGGAGTGCATGATGAGTGATTCCAACAGCCGTCTGGTCTACTCAACGGAAACCGGACGTATTGATGAGCCAAAAGCGGCCCCTGTACGCCCTAAAGGCGACGGTGTGGTGCGTATTCAGCGTCAGACCAGTGGACGTAAAGGTAAGGGCGTTTGCTTGATTACCGGTGTCGATCTCGATGATGCCGAACTGACAAAACTGGCAGCGGAACTGAAGAAAAAATGCGGCTGCGGCGGGGCAGTTAAAGATGGAATTATTGAAATCCAGGGTGATAAGCGCGATTTATTAAAATCACTGCTTGAAGCGAAAGGGATGAAGGTAAAACTCGCCGGCGGTTAACATAAAAAGCCACGGATATATCCGTGGCTTTAGAATATTTTACTGTGTGTATTATTCAGTTATTTCGTACTGAACAGAATCAAGCGTATTATAATTGCGAGTCGATAATCGACATTTATTTACGATTATTTACCGACCTGGTGACCAATAACACCACCGACGGCTGCACCACCTAATGTACCCAGCGTACTGCCATCGGTCAGTACTGCACCGCCTAATGCACCTGCGCCCGCGCCAATTGCGGTGTTACGGTCTCGTTTAGACCAGTTAGAACAGGCACTCAGAGACATTGCCAGGGTAATTGCCAGAACAGCCGCGGTCATTTTTTTGCTCGTTACAAACATAATACTCTCTCCTGAATTTATGATTCACGGAAGTAAGCTCTCTATAACTATAATAGCTAAGAATAAGCCTGGTGAAATTATTCCGTGAAATCCGCTCGCGCGCAGGGTTATATCACGCAGGTGATAATGACTTCCTGTTATATCGCTGATAATAATTTTATATCTTGAGAGTGTTAATAACAGGTAAATAGTCTTAATTATCAACCAGGAATCATCTTAGAGCGGATGATTTGCAAAACAGCAAATCATCCGTAGAGAAGGGAAATGGTTAAATGTCAACGACGTGAACGGTGAGTTTACTGTGCTCAAGATGCATCAGATCGCTGGCGCGTATTTTCGAATCGGTAATCACGCGATTGAATCGCTCAACGGGGCCGATGGAGTATGAATGTACAGCACCAAATTTCGAACTGTCAGTCAGGACTATCGCTTCGCACTCTTTTTCCAGCACGGCATTGACCACATCGGTACGCATCATATCGCGACCGGTAAACCCAGTTTCAGGCTGCCAGCCATCAATACCAATAAATGCCTTGCTGAAATGCACCTGTTGGATGCACTGGCGTGTCAAAGGACCAACCATACTTTCGCTTTTTTTCTGGTACACGCCACCGAGCAAAATGACTTCACAAGGCGCGTCTTTCAGCAAATGCGCGATGTAGCTGCTGACCGTGATGATCGTGACATTTTTCTTCTGCTCGCCCAGAGTCCGGGCGAGCAGGGCATTGCTGCTGCCATTTTCGATAAAGATGGTTTCGCCCGGTTGAACCAGTGACGCGGCAAACTCGGCGAGTTCACGCTTCAGTGTATAGTTGCTCATCATACGGGTTTCGACGTCATCACTATCAAGCGAAACTGCAAAACCATGTGCACGGCGGAGGTAACTCAGTTTTTCGAGGGTGTTGAGATCCTGGCGAATGGTAACTTCAGAAACTCCAGTGGCTTTTGCCAGATCGGTTACGCTAACCTGACCCTGGTCAATGACCATCTGTAGAATAGTTTGTTGTCGGGAATTCATCGCTGTAATTCTTATAACGTTATAATACTTAATAAAAAAATACTGACGCGCCGGGCATCCTCAAATAGGAAAACCTGAAGGCACGATTGTTAAATCTCCCACGGTGCCTTCGGGATGTCTGGCGTAGATTCAGCAACCTGGCGCAAGAGTTCTGCTTTAAGTATCTCGAGATTATGGATCGCAGAGTGGTAATCGCCTGCCACAAGGATATCTAACACAATATCAATACGTTCGGCAACGCGCTGGGCATCAAATTCAGACATCAAGGACATCCTTATAGCAAAAGGGAGAAAATGAATAATGCAAAAATTGCCGCTAAAAGAGAAGTGTTTAACAGCAACGGTTAATTTTCATCCGGGAATACGATATATAATTACAGAATATATCGCTAAGTATATATATTCATCTACTTATGCGCGCTTCAGATAGCGTTTATACCAACGTTCGAAGGCGACGGCGGGCATCGGTTTGGCAAACAAAAATCCTTGCCGCTCATTGATCCCGTTCTTGGTTAAAAAAGCATCTTCCTTTTTACTCTCCACTCCTTCAGCGATCACCTGAAGATTCAATGCCTGGGCCACAGCGACGATCGCCCGGACCAGCGACTGCGATACAGGTTGTTTGTGAATATCTCGAACAAAAACCTGGTCAAGTTTAATCGCATCGATCGGAAAGCGCGCCAGTTGCGAAAGTGAAGAGTAGCCGGTACCAAAATCGTCCAGATGGACTTGCGCACCTAGTTGGCTAAATTGTTGAATAACAGACAGTGCCAGTTCATCATTCTCAATCAGGCAGCTCTCCGTCAGTTCAACATCAATAGGGCAGTATTCAAAATTGAGTTCCTGGAGAACCTGTTTCAGGGCGGTGAAAATGGTTTGATCGGCGAGCTGACGTGCAGAAATGTTTACCGCCACTCGCAGGTTAATGCCTTTATCCCGCCACTTCGCCACCTGGCGTACGACATCGAGAATCACCCAACGGCCTAAAGGCACAATTAGCCCTGACTCTTCGGCGTAGGAAATAAAGTCCAACGGTGGAATCAACCCACGTTCAGGTGACTGCCAACGTACTAAAGCTTCCAGACTGCGTACTTCGCCACGCCAGGTGATTTTCGGTTGATAGTGAATAACCAACTGATCGTTTTCCAGTGCTTTACGCAAGTTGGTATCCAGCCAGAGATATTCAAATACCCGCTGATTCATTTCTGGGGTAAAAACGCAAAATTGTCCTCGTCCGCCTTCCTTCGCTGTGTACATTGCTGTGTCGGCGTGACGAATAATAGCCGCGCTGTCCGAACCATGTTCGGGAGAGAGTGAAATACCCACTGAACAGCTGGTATAAACTTCAATTAAACCAATGCGGAAGGGGAGTCGTAAGCGGGTCAAAATTCGTGATGCCATTGCTTCCAGCGCGCTTTGTGAGGTATTGGATGCCAGTACCAGAAACTCATCGCCACCTGGACGCGCCAACACCTGATCATGTTCGAGACAGCTTAAAATGGCCAATGACACTTCGCGTAATAGCTGGTCACCAAACAAATGCCCATAAGCGTCGTTGACCTTTTTAAAATTATCCAAATCAAGATACACAACCCCAACTTTATTGTTATCTGCCTGATTAATGGCGTGATCGATTAACTCCTGCATTGCGTTACGATTCGGCAGTCCGGTGATACTGTCGGTATTTGCCAGAATACGCAGTCGCTCCTGAGCGCGGCGCTCTTCGGTAATGTCGGTGCCGGAACAGATTAAAAAAATCTCGTTCTTGCCACTGCCGCTGTGGACAAATTTATTGCGAAACAGAAACAGCCGCTGGCCTTTACGTGTTGGTATCCACAGTTCGACTTCATATGCATTGCCGCTTCGAAAAAATACA
Source organism: Escherichia sp. MOD1-EC5990 (assembly GCF_002965285.1). Taxonomy (NCBI): domain Bacteria; kingdom Pseudomonadati; phylum Pseudomonadota; class Gammaproteobacteria; order Enterobacterales; family Enterobacteriaceae; genus Escherichia; species Escherichia sp. MOD1-EC5990. Next base: position 89,939 of record NZ_PTRV01000008.1, read on the forward strand.
CGGTTATTGCGCCTGGATGCCGCAGCTTCACGACGGCTCATAAACAGTTTAAACACGCTTTGCCCAATGACGTCGTGTTCTTTCAACCCTGTGTAATCTTCACATAACCGATTGAAGCGTTGGATATTCCCCCGACTGTCGAGAATCACTATTGCGGAATGTGCTTCAGAAACTACCTGCTCAGCAAAGGAAAGCCCGTGTGATAAATCACGAGCAACCGCCGGTGTGTCATGCCATGCCGACGCGTTGCCAGCCCATTCCCGTTTATTGATTTTTCGTCCTACCAGATGCACAGAAAGATCGCTTTCATCGACGGTCAGACTCATCATCAGGCTGGAAGTGATGACCGTCATTTCCCTGATGCGAGCAGCCTGTTCGGCAGATAACTGCAACGTACGTTCAGGTTCTGTGGTTTCGGTGGTAGAAAAGCGCAAAACATCGCTGCTTTCCGTCAACCGCCAGTATGGATTGTGCGATCCGAGAAAGTTGTACAACGTTGTGGACTCCCTAACGGTTTTCATGATGCATATCCTCCGGTTAACAGCGGAGTCCGCGGTTAAATAAAAGGAACAACATGACTTACATGAAATTAACGGCGGCTAAACGCATTGTTTTTTTTATCTATTTATTTGTAATCCAGTTTTGGAAAAACGCCAGTTTTCAAACGAAAGTCAGTTAAAAATCTGCCGGGATATGGCGAAGGTGGAGCGGGGAAATAAACGGCCCATTCATGAGGAATGGGCCGTGAAAGGAGATTACGCGACCGGGCGTGCAATAATGCTGCGGGTTTCCATGCGGACTTCGGCAATGGTGACGTCAATAACGTCGGTCACTTTGTAAGCCGTTTCACCTTTAATTTGTACAGTGCCGTTTTCCTGGCTGCAAACCAGTTCATCGCGCACAGCGTGTAAGAAAGGTGCTGGAATAAAGGCGATAGCGCCGTTATCAACCAAACGCACACGCATGCCGCCACGGCTGATATCGACAATTTCCGCCGCGAAACGGGTGTTGGTTCCGGCTTTGTCTTTCAGGAAGCGTGCGTATAACCAGTCGCCAACATCACGTTCTGCCATTCGGTTGAGACGGCGACGCTCGGCCATTTGGACAGTGATTTCATCCTGCGGACGCGTCGCAGTTTCGCCTTTGATAACCGCTTTCAGCAGACGGTGGTTGATCATGTCGCCATATTTACGGATTGGCGAAGTCCAGGTGGCGTATGCTTCCAGACCGAGGCCAAAGTGAGGACCGGGTTCAGTGCTAATTTCAGCAAATGACTGGAAGCGACGAATGCGGCTGTCGAGGAAACCAGTTGGTTGCGCATCCAGTTCACGACGCAGTTTGCAGAAACCGTCCAGCGTGAGCACTTCTTCGGCATCGACATGCAGACCATGGGTTTTCAGCAACGCCGCCAGCGCGTCGGCATTCGCCGGATCAAAGCCCATATGCACGTTATAGATGCCAAAACCGAGCTTATCGCGCAGTACGCGGGCCGCACAAATGTTAGCGGCAATCATCGCTTCTTCGACGATACGATTGGCAATGCGACGAGGCTCGGCGACGATATCCAGCACTTCACCTTTTTCACCGAGAATAAAGCGGTAATCCGGGCGATCTTTAAATACCAGTGCGTGGTTATTACGCCACTCGCCACGGCGTTGGCAAATTTGCGCTAACAAACGGACTTGTTCGGCAATTGCTTCACTTTCAGGCTGCCAGTCACCGGTATTTTCCAGCCAGTCAGAGACCTGGTCATACACCAGCTTCGCTTTGGATTCGATGGTGGCGGCAAAGAATTCGATATTATCTTCAATGGTGCCATCAGCGGAGAGCGTCATGCGGCATGCCAGTACCGGGCGGACTTCATTGGCGCGCAGTGAGCAGAGATCGTCAGAAAGCTCGCGAGGCAGCATAGGGATGTTGAAGCCAGGCAGATAGTTGGTGAATGCGCGAATTTTCGCGGCTTTGTCCAGCTTGCTGCCTTCTGCGATCCACGCGGTTGGATCGGCAATCGCCACAATCAGCTGCAGTTTGTCATCCGGCAACGCCTTAGCGAAAAGGGCATCATCCATATCTTCCGTGCTGGCACTGTCGATGGTGACAAAATCCAGTGCAGTCAGATCTTCACGAACCAGACCTTCATCAAGCATTTCTGTAGCGACGCCGTCTGGTGCTTCTTTTTCCAGGTTATGGCGCGCCAGGGTAACCCACCACGGTACAAAGTGGTCGTCACCAAAAGTGATGTATTGTGTCAGTTCAGCATAGAAAGAACGATCGCCTTTCAGCGGATGACGGCGCATTTCGGCAACCGCCCAGTCGCCTTCTTTAAACTCGTGGGTCAGGCCACGGGCTGCGCGACAAGGAATAGCGTCTTTTAACAGTGGATGATCAGGAACGATGGCCAGACGGTCATTTTTGCCCTGGACTTTACCCACGAAACGAGTCAGAAACGGCTCAACCAGTTCTTCTGGCTCTGCGGATTCACGATCTTTTTCACTGTGGATCACTGCGATAATTCGGTCGCCATGCATGACTTTTTTCATCTGCGGCGGCGGAATGAAATAACTTTTTTGCGCGTCGACTTCCAGGAAGCCAAAGCCTTTTTCTGTGGCTTTTACCACCCCTTCAGCGCGTGGCGTCTGGGAATGCAGTTGCTGTTTAAGCTGCGCTAGCAGCGGGTTGTCCTGAAACATAATTGTCTATTTTGGTGGCCATTAGAGCGGCTGACAGTTTTACGCGAATCTGTCTGACGCAGCAAGGTTAATATGTCTCACCCAATGCGATTTTTAAGCGATTTATCCAGCCACACATCCCGCTCCATACCAGCAGATTAATAATCTGCGTTGATGATTTTTCGTGTTCGAGTAATGGACTGAATTGGGCGGCGCTAAAGCGATCGGGTGCTCGGGTCAGCCATTGTATCGCCTGAACGGTAGCGCGCTCAACAGAATGACGGTCAGCCCATTGGTTAATTTCATTTTCGCCCTTGCGCAGAAGGGGGCTGATTTTTTTATATTCATTTGATGAATTCATACAGGCGGCAAAACAAGCAGGACTGCCATTAATACGCGCGCATAACAACGCCGCAAGCTGGTTACCCGGCCGTGTGTTATTTAACAACTGTTCGAGAAGGGAAAGTGAATTAGGGTGGAGAGAGAGCGTTTCAGCCAGTTGGCACAGTTCTGCAGTTGAACTTTTTGTCTGTTCTTCAGGGAGTTTTTCCACCTCATAGCAGCTTCGCCAGCGTATTGATTCAACCGTAAACAGTGACGCGTCGGCGTACTTTTGTATCTCCAGACCGGGTAACCAGCGTACCGGATGCCCGAGATAAGCCTGAAATGTCGCAATTGCCCGCGCCTGAAAGCCAATAAAACCAATTATTTGGTTGATTATCACACAGTCCCAGGCAGTAAGACCGACGTCATTCAGATGTTGGCGCGATCGGTTGTCGATAATAGAAGGCGAGCTGGCCAGTTGGCGGGCATATTGCGTGATTTGTGCCAACCGATGATTACTTTCCCTGGAGGAATCAGGCCCGGGGAGCGGCGTAAGTCGCGCCGAATAGTAGTTACATAACCGCTGGACGCCGCAAACCTGAGCAACCGTCAGGGCCGTCGACAAGCGTTCATAAGCGGTGAAGGTCTGTGAACGGGTCACAGTAAGCTGGTCAGGGAACAACTCCGCTGCAAGAATGCGCGCCGGGACCATCCATGAAAGGAAGGGGGCCAGCGTTTCTTCATCAAGGATCACGTCGAGCAGAAAGGGATCGCGAACCTTTGCGGCTTCCGGGACCAGAGGCAGAACGTCATTCTCCGCAGTACTGGATTGCGTTTCATGATACCAGTGGCTTTTGCCGGTGATGTGGCGTTGTTCCATGGGCGCTCCTTGGTCGTAAAGGAAATCGTTATCCTGACGCAAGGCGGGAAGGGGAGAAAGACGGATCGGCGATAACAAATATCAGAAAGGTATAACAGAGATAATGGGCGGCAGAACGCCGCCCATCTTGACCAACAGAACGATTATTTCAGTTCGAGTTCGTTCATTGCAGCGATGCTGAAACCGCCGTCAACGTGGACCACTTCACCGGAGATACCGGCAGAGAGATCGGAGCACAGGAATGCCGCAGAGTTACCCACATCTTCAATAGTAACGGTACGGCGAATCGGGGTAACGGCTTCGCAATGAGCCAGCATTTTGCGGAAGTCTTTGATACCGGAAGCCGCCAGAGTACGGATCGGACCAGCAGAGATGGCGTTAACACGCACACCTTCCGGACCCATCGCGTTCGCCATATAGCGCACGTTCGCTTCCAGAGACGCTTTTGCCAGACCCATAACGTTGTAGTTCGGGATAGCGCGCTCAGCGCCAAGGTAGGAAAGGGTCAGCAGGGCAGAACCCGGATTCAGCATGGAGCGGCAAGCTTTTGCCATTGCAACGAAGCTGTAGGAGCTGATGTCGTGGGCAATTTTGAAGCCTTCACGAGTAACGGCGTTAACATAGTCACCATCCAGCTGATCGCCAGGTGCAAAACCAATAGAGTGTACGAAACCGTCAAATTTCGGCCAAACTTTCCCCAGTTCAGCGAACATGGTGTCGATGCTGGCATCTTCGGCAACATCGCACTGCAGAACGATGTCAGAACCCAATTGAGCGGCAAATTCTTCTACGCGGCCTTTCAGTTTGTCGTTCTGGTAGGTGAATGCCAGTTCAGCTCCTTCGCGGTGCATCGCCTGAGCGATACCGTAGGCGATGGACAGTTTGCTGGCAACACCGGTTACCAGAATGCGCTTACCGGAAAGAAAACCCATAGCTTTAATCCTTATTGTTGATACTCGTTTCAGTGCCTGTACATCAGGCAGCTTTTCTCTTGAGAAAGAGGAAGACCGAAAAAGCTATTATAAGCGACGAAAGGACTAAAGAGCCAGAGCGTTGCACAGCAGGAACTTTTGTTAAGAAAAACAGTCAAAACACGCTGTTCATTATGGATTAAAAAAGGACGTTATGATGACAATGTATCAGGAATATTTGGCCGGGCTTGCCGCACATTTGCCAACGGATGTCAGGGCATTATTTGCAACACTGTCTGGAGCGCAAGAAAGCGATATAACAGAACTTCTCCATGAATATCCTGATTCTTCAGAGGATTTACTCGGTTTGCTTCGCCAGATCAAGGGAACTTATTTTCAACAACATCAGGATAAAAAGGTATTTTTACCCGTTTTAGGGGCGGATGTTGAAGGCGGAGAATATCCCTATTATCTCCAGTCTGCCCAGCAGATTTTGGAGGAAAGAAAGTCATGGTTTGGTCAAGAATCCATCATGAAAATCTACGATGGGCAAATGGATGAAGTCGATGTTGATGAACGTATAGATCCAACTGTACCGTTTCATCGCTGGCTCTGTTTTGCTCATTGCATTAATAATGGCGGCACTTCACGTTTATATATCGACTTTTCTCCATCTCCAAAAGGAAAATCTGGACAAATTGTTCGTTATTTACATGATCCCGATAGCTATCAGGTCATTGCTGATAATTTTGCACAATATGTACAGGATATTATGCAAAATGAGTATCCCTTTATCGACCCTGATGCTATCGGTGAAGAATATTGTACTAGCCAGGAAACCTGTTAACGGTCCTTACGCCACGCATCCGCCGTCAATGCCTCGCCAAAATGACCGGCGATCAGCCGTTTGGTGAGTTCATGCAGCGGCGATGCCAGCACATCTGCGGTGCTGCCTCGCTCGACAACCTCTCCCTGATGCATCACCAGCACCTGGTCGCTAATGTGCTTCATCATTCCGATATGCTGGGTAACATAAATATACGAAATGCCCTGTTTTTCCTGTAATTCCAGCATCAGATTAATCAACTGCGAACGCATCGACATATCCAGTGAGGCGAGGGCTTCATCGGCAATAATCACTTTTGGGCGCAATATCAGCGCGCGTGCCAGACCCAGACGTTGTTTTTGTCCGGGCGCCAACATATGCGGATAGTAACTGACGTGATCCGGTAGCAGCCCAACCATCCGCATCGTTTCAATAATCTGTTTGCGACGCTGTTCAGGTTCCAGATCGGTGTTCAGACGCAGTGGAAAATCCAGAATTTGCGAGATACGTTGACGGGGATTCAACGAGGTCGAAGGATCCTGAAAAATCATGCGAATACGCTGACTGCGGAAGGAATAATCGCCAAAATGCAGCGGATGATCGTCAATCAATAACTCGCCGCTGGTAGGTTCTATCATTCCCGCCAGCATTTTTGCCAGCGTGGATTTACCCGAACCATTCTCGCCGATAATCGCCAGTGTCTGGCCTTCACGTAGCGTAAAGCTCAAGGGTTTTACCGCTTCTACGGTCTGACGACGAAACCAGCCGGTCCGGTAGCGGAACGTTTTACTTAAATTACGCACTTCAAGTAGCGTTTCGATCATCTCACTCTTTCTCCATGTTCAGTGGGAAATGACAGGCATAGAGATGATTTTTCGCCCCCGTCAAACGTGGCGTCACAATGCATTCTCGTTGTGCATACGGGCAACGTGGCCCCAGACGACAACCAATCGGTAACTGTTCCAGCAGCGGGATAGCGCCTGGCAGCGTATTGAGGCGACTTTTATGCGGCATCGCGCTGCCGAAGTCTGGTATCGCGCGGATCAGCGCCTGGGTATAAGGATGGTGTGGCATCGTCACCAACTCCTTACTGGGCGCGGTTTCCACCGTTTGACCGCAGTAAAGCACGTTAATTTTATCCGCCCATTGGCTAAGCATTTGTAAGTCATGGCTGATAAGCAAAATAGTGGTATTGCTGTTTTGGTTGAGACGCGTCAGCAGGCGAAAGATTTGCGCCTGGGTTGTTGGCTCCATTGAGTTGGTCGGTTCGTCAGCAATTAGCAGACGCGGTTGATTCGCCAGTGCAATGGCTATCATCACTTTCTGACATTCACCTTCGGTCAACTCATAGGGAAAACTGCGCATCGCATCTTTGTGATCTTTAATCCCCACACGGTGCAGTAGTTCAATGGCACGGCGTTTGCGCCAGCCAAAACGCTGCCACCAACGGCCTTTATAGGTCCAGGCTGGGATGTTTTGCATCAACTGACGACCCACACGTTCTGAAGGGTCAAGACAAGACTGCGGTTCCTGGAAAATCATCGACACGTTGTGACCAACCAGCTTGCGCCGTTCGCGTGCGGAGAGACGCAGCAAATCGATATCATCAAAACGCATACGGTCAGCAGTAACACGCCAGTTATCTTTATTCACCCCACAAATTGCTTTTGCAATCAAACTTTTGCCGGAACCGGATTCGCCAACAAGACCGCGGATTTCACCTTCGGTTAAGGTCATACTTACGCGGTCGACGGCTTTAACCCACTCATCACCGGTTTTAAATTCAATGGTCAGGTTACGAATATCGAGTAATGGCATTATTCCACCCCCGCAATAATTGCACGACGAACACCGTCGCCAAGGAGGTTAACCAACAGCACGCTAATCATAATTGCCGCACCTGGCAGCATGACCGTCCACGGGGCGACATAAATCAGTTCCAGCGCATCACCGAGCATCGCTCCCCATTCAGGCGAGGGGAGTTGTGCGCCGAGATCGAGAAAGCCCAGCGCGGCGATGTCAAGAATTGCCATCGACAGTGCGCGGGTGATTTCGGTGACCAGCCCGGCGGTGATGTTAGGCATCACCGCAAACCAGAGAATATTCAGCGTTGATGCGCCATCCAGACGGGCGGCGATAACGTACTCTTTTTCCAGTTCGTCATGCACCATGCTGTAAATTGAACGTACCATACGCGGCAGCAGCGCCAGCCAGACGGCAAACATGGCGTGCGACAAACTCGGTCCGGCAAACGCTACAACGATAATTGCCAGCAATAGGGAAGGGATCGCCAGTAAGGTATCCAGAATATGGTTAAGCACCGCTGAGCGTAGGCCGTGCGTCGCCCCGGCGAAGGTGCCCAGTACCAGGCCACAGATCGTCGCGGCAAGCGTCACCACAAATGCGCCACCTACGGTTGGCGCAGCTCCGCTCAGTAAACGGCTTAAAACATCGCGTCCGAGGTCGTCAGTCCCCAGGAAGAAAGAAACTTCGCCATAGCGTGACCATGAAGGCGGCAATAATTGATAGCCGAGAAATTGCTGATCGATTCCGTAAGGCGCAAACCAGCCGCCAAAAATACACAGTACAGCCAGTCCCGCGCAGCCGTACAGACCGACCATCGCAGAGGCATCACTATAAAATTTGCGCCAGGCGGTACGCAGCGTGCCCGGCGGGCGCTTTTCGCTGTATACGCTATCGTAAGGCATACCATTCCTTATGTTTCAGAGGGTTAGCCATGGCACCCAAAATATCAGAAATCACGTTAACAATAATGACCAGTGAGCCACACACCATCACTCCGGCGGAAATGGCCGCGTAATCTTGCTGGCGGATGGCGTTAATTAACCAGCGCCCTAAACCCGGCCAGCTAAAAACCATTTCGGTGATCATCGCCAGCGTCAGCATGGTAGAAAACTGTAAGCCCAGGCGAGGAATAACTGGAGGTAACGCGTTATGCAGAACGTGGCGACGCAAAATAGTAAAGCGTGACAACCCGCGTGTCGCCGCCGCTTTCACATAGTTCTGGTCATACACTTCGATAGTGCTGATACGCATCAGTCGGATGACTTCAGTTGTTGGCGCAACCGACAAGGTGATAACGGGCAATACCATATGACGTATTGCGCTCATAATCATTTCATCCCGCCACGGTGAGTCCGAAAGCCAGGCATCAATCAACGCAAAACCGGTAATCGGTTTCACTTCGTAGAGCAGATCGAAACGCCCTGAAACGGGCAACCAACCTAGCGTGAGTGAACAAAACAGCGTCAATAGAAGCGCCAGCCAGAACACCGGGATTGAAAAGCCCAGTAAGGCGATGGCGTTGATCAAGTTATCCTGCCACTTATGGCGCGTAATCCCGGCAATCATTCCTACGGGGATGCCAACAATCAGCGCAAAACCGAAGGCGAGGATGCACAGTTCCATCGTCGCCGGGAAGACCTCTTTTAACTGTTCGGCAATCGGTTGACCGTTAATGCTGGAAACACCAAAATCCCAGTGGATCAGGCCGTTAAACCAGAACACCCAGGCATTCCACAGTGACGCGCCTTGTAACGGCGCATGTGGGGTGAAATAGCTCAAGCTAAAGCCAACGAACGTCAGCAGGAACAAGGTGACAATCAATAACAAAATGCGGCGTAAGGTGAAGATAATCATGGTTTTTTCACCTCATCCTGTTTCTCGCGATACACACCAGCAAAGGAGGCGTTACCAAACGGGCTAAGAACCAGCCCTTTGATATCGTAACGGTAGGCTTGCAAGCGCAATGACGACGCCAGCGGCAAAATGGGCAATTCCTGCGCCAGAATACTTTGCGCTTCGTCATAGGCTTCAATACGCGCCGCTAGCTGCTGCGAGGAGAGCGCCTTACGCAACACGCTGTCGAATTTCGGATCGCACCAGTGGGCGAGGTTGGTCTGGGAATGTATTGCTGCGCAGCTCAGTAGCGGACGAAAGAAACTGTCCGGATCGTTACTGTCTGTCGCCCAACCGGATAACGTCAGATCATGGCTCATATCCATCAACCGCGCCTCCTGAAAACGACCTTCTACCGGCACAATCACCACTTTTACGCCAACCTGCGCCATATCCGCCTGAATCAGTTCGGCGGTTTTCAGTGGACTGGGGTTCCACGCCTGCGAACGTGTTGGCACCCACAGTTTCAGCGTTAAGTTTTCCAGCCCCAACGCCTTCAACTGTTCGCGCGATTTCGCCGGATTGTATTCAGTAATTTTAGCCTCGTTGTCATAGGCCCACGAGGCGCGCGGTAAAATAGAGGCCGCCGTTTCAGCCGTACCATAATAGATGGATTGCATCAGGCGCTGGTTATTGATCGCCAACGCCAGCGCATGGCGGACCGCCGGATTATTTAGCGGCGGTTTAGCGGTGTTAAACGCCAGATAGGCGACGTTCATCCCCGGGCGCAGCGTTAAACGCAAACGCGGGTCGTCACGCAAAATGGATAGCTGACTGGCTGCAGGCCAGGCCAGGACGTCGCACTCCCCGGTCAGGAGTTTCGACAGACGTCCGGTACCGCCAGAGCCTAAATCCACCACCACCTGCGGCATTAACGGTTTACCGCGCCAGAAGTCATCATGACGTTGTAGGCGAATAAATTGCCCGGCGCGGTATTCCGACAACTGATACGGTCCAGTGCCGACCGGTTGACGGTCGAGTTGCTCCTGGCGATCTTCTTTCTCTAACTTCCGGGCATATTCTGCCGACATGACCGAAGCATAATGGGTCGCCAGGTGCCACAAAAAAGAAGCATCCGGCTGGGCGAGTCGGAACTCAACGGTATGATTATCCAGTTTGCGAACGCTTTTAACGTTATCGGCAAATTGCAGGCTGTCGAAGTAGGGAAAGTTGCTGCCGTTGACGTTATGCCACGGGTTGTTACGGTCAAAAATTCGCTGGAAGGTAAACACCACATCGTCGGCATTCATTTTACGAGTGGGAGTAAACCAGTCGGTTTTTTGAAACGGAACATCGCGACGCAGGTGGAAGCGATAGGTCGCGCCGTTGTCGAGCACTTCCCAGCTTTCGGCAAGTTCCGGCATCAGGCGATAGGTATAGGGATCGACATCCAGGAGTCGATCATAAAACTGGGCGGCAAGGGTATCGACAATTAACCCACTGCTCGCTTTGGATGGGTTAAAGGTGTTGACTTGCCCGCTGACGCAATAGACAAAACCGCTGTCGCGGATATCAGCATGCGGGGGGGATTCAGGCGCGGCGATTGCCTGACCACTCACAAGTCCAGCAATCACCAAAAGAGACGATAATACCTGGCGCATAATATTAAGGGATTTTATGTAAAGAGGCTATCTTACTAATATTTAATGACATTTGCCATTACCGTTTGTGTTCAGGGGTCGTAATGAGGGCCGTGTGGTTGGTCGTTGAACAGGTGACGTCGCCATCTGTTCAACATTCGTACCCGTGATTTCTCTATAACTATAACTCACAGAACAACTTAGCGAGGAGCAGAGCGGTACGATCGTGAGAAACCCATTAAAGCACGCTGCAGTGCGTGTCATTTTTAGCCGGATGCGGCGTGAACGCTTTATCCGGGCAACGATACTGACCGAGCGTCTGCAATGAAATAATTACTCATTACCCCATTGATTCAAAAACTCTGCGATCTCATCAATGCGTACGGGATTAATCCCCGCTTCAGCAGCCATTTCATGTTGGGCTTCTTCGCTGATCTCTTCATTGTTCATCAAACGGGTGAGCAGTAACTGGAAGTAGTGGGCCAGCGGTGTGCGTTCAGCGTCTGCGACAGGCTCTGCGCATTCGGTCGCGTACTCATCGGCAATATCAAAATATTTTAGCGGGATATCGTGGTTCATTATTTGCCCCTGGGGTTAATGCGCTAAGCATAAGGGCGGATGATAGCACTCGTGATCCGGGTCATACATCTTTTTATAGTTAATGGCGCGGCGCATTACCCTCAGGCAGGATAATGCGCCGCGCATCCGACTATTACGTTTCGCTCACCGGCGTTCTGTCACCATCATACAACGGCACTTTGCGATAGCGGCGGATCAGATACCACAAATATGCGCCGCCTAATGAAGCCCATACCAGACCGAGTGTCAGTGACGTTGACTCGAGGTTAACCCACAGCACACCCACCGTCAGCGCGCCAACCAGCGGCATCAGCAAATAGTGGAAGTGATCCTTCCAGCTTTTATTCATTCCTTTACGCCGCCAGAAATGATTAAACACCGACAGGTTAACGAAGGTAAACGCCACCAGAGCACCGAAGTTAATCAATGCTGTCGCGGTGACTAAATCAAAGAACAGCGCTGACAACGCGACAATCCCGACCATAATGACATTCAGTGCCGGAGTCCGCCATTTCGGGTGCACATAGCCAAACACGCGTTCCGGAAACACATTGTCGCGCCCCATCACATACAGCAGACGCGACACGCTGGCATGTGACGCCAGGCCAGACGCTAACGTGTTCACAAACGTCGTGCAGAGGAAAATCGACTGGAACAACTTGCCGCCAACGTACAGTGCGATTTCCGGCAGTGCGGCGTCCGGATCTTTAAAGCGGCTGATATCCGGGAAGAACAGCTGCATAAAGAACGACGCGGCGATAAAGATAACGCCGCCGTACACCGCCGTCAGGAAGATGGCTTTCGGGATCACGCGTGCGGCGTCCGGCGTCTCTTCTGAAAGCGTGGTCACCGCATCAAAACCGAGGAACGAGAAACAGACAATCGTCGCCCCGGTAATAATCGGGATCAGGTGCGCGTTCTCGCTGATAAACGGCTGAAGTGACCAGACGGTGCCAACGCCTTCTCCTTTATGTAGTCCCTGAACCACCAGGAAGATAAACACCACCATGATGGAGATTTGCACCAGTACAAACAAGGTATTGAAGTTAGCGACCAGGTTGACGCTCTTCAGATTCGCGGCGGTTAAAATGGCGACGAAGGTTACCACCCACACCCACGGCGGCACTTCCGGGAAGAGGGCGGAGAGATAGATTTTCGCCAACAAAACGTTGATCATCGGCAAAAAGAGATAATCCAGCAGCGATGACCAGCCGACCATAAATCCGACGTGCGGGTTAATCGACTTTTGCGCGTAGGTATAGGCCGAACCGGCCTCCGGAAACTGGCGAACCAGTTTGCCGTAGCTGATCGCGGTAAACAGCACACCCGCCAGCGCCAGCAAATAGGACGCCGGAACGTGACCGTCGCTAATGCCGGAAACAATGCCAAAGGTATCGAACACAGTCATCGGCGTGAGATAGGCCAGACCCATCATCACCACCTGCCACAATTTCAGTGATTTTCGCAGACGGGTTTTGCCGGGTTGCGCAGCAATATTCAGTGGTGAATTAATAGCCATAATTGCTGCCTCCCCTGCGTAATAAGGTTTGCGGTCGTATCGACCTGAAATCAAACCTGTTTAGCAAGGGAAGCAAAGGGGGCGGAGTCCAGTCAGTCGCAGGAGGGGCGCATACGCAGCCTCCCTCGCCATGCGGGGATTTAATCATCGGCATCATCTCATTTCCTCGTCACAGTCTTAATCGTTAACGGAAGCCCGTTGCCGCCTGCGCTCCATAACGCGACATCCGGGAAATGTCTGGATTACCAGCAAATGTCAGGCCTGGCTCCGCTCAGGCCGCTGAAACAACCCCGCAAGGGGTATTACGCGTTTTTCAACATCCACTCAATTTCTGTTTCTGTGATGAGGCGCTCAAACTGCAACAGCTCATCATTTTTACAGGCGTGATAGACATGGCAGAAGCGTTCGCCTAAATAGCGGCGCAGGTGATCATTCTCGATAAACTCACCCAGGGCATCGCTCTGGCGAATCGGGAAGGGTAAGCCTTCCTGTTCCAGCCCGTTGCCTTCGACTTCTTCCTGTAATGGCAGTTCGTTATCAAGGCCATGCAAAATACCAGCAAAAATCGCTGCCATCACCAAATACGGGTTGGCATCGGCACCCGCCACGCGATATTCCACGCGGTGATTATGGCGATCGCCGCAGGGAATACGCAGGGCGACGGTGCGGTTGTTATGGCCCCACGACGCCTGCGTCGGTACATACATCCCCGGCTGGAAGCGGCGATACGAGTTCACGTTTGGTGCCAGCAACGCCATTGATGACGGCATCAGGTCAATCATCCCGGCGAGCATCTTTTTCAGCAGCGGCGAATCTTCGCCTTCCGCGTCAGAAAGCACGTTCTCGCCACGATTATTTTGCATACTGATATGGATATGCATCCCGCTGCCCGCGTGCTCTTCATACGGCTTCGCCATAAAAGTGGCGTGCATCTTATGCTTTTCTGCCATCAGACGCACCAGGCGTTTTAGTGCCAGCGCATCATCGCAAGCTTCCAGCACGTTATCGGTATGGTAAAGATTGATTTCAAACTGACCTGGCGAGGCCTCGGCGACCGCGCCATCTGCCGGAATCAGCTGTAACTGCGCCAGCTCATCAATATCATTGAGCACGTCGGCGAAGTGGTTGAGGTTATCAACGGAGTAAACCTGACTTTGTGTATTGCGGTCATCGGTGCCGGGCGCGCAGGGCGGTTGCAGATACCCTTCAGCGTCGCGCTGGCGATCCAGTAAATAGAACTCCAGCTCTACCGCTACAACCGGGAACAATCCGCGCTGGCGTAGCTGCTGCCACAGGCGGTTGAGAACGTTCCGCGGCTCAACGTCAAAGGGAGCGCCATCTTCATCGACCATGGTCAGGAGCATCTGACCGATAAACTCAGGATCTGCAGCAGAAGGGGTTAAGGAACCGAGAACAGGAACACAGGTACGATCCGGCTCGCCCATTTCCTGACCCAGGCCCGCTTCTTCTACTACGTTGCCCAGAATATCCATTGCAAACACCGAGGCCGGGAAATAACACCCTTTCTCGAGCTTCTTCAGGCTTGAAACAGGAATACGTTTCCCACGAAAACAACCATTCAGATCGGTAAGTAAAACATCAACATATTGCGTATTCGGGTAGCGCTCCAGGTAGCGTTTCACTTCCTGCGTAAAGGCGCTACCCCGCCTCTCTTCTGACTGCTGAACAAAGTTCTCTACTTCAACGATATTGGTTTCCATGATTCTTCGCCTTTGGTTTGTTTTCCGCTCGTTATCAAAGCGTAAAATATAATGACCACCATTCGAATCTGTATGCAAACTAAATGTTTGTCAAATGTTAAATTGAGTTTGCAAAAATGAAAACCCGCTGCTAGATTGAAAAAATATTGAACATAAAGGTCATTTAAAGCGCAGTAATGGCGATAATTTAGTCCACTTTGTGAGATTGAGCATGGAAAATATAATGAACAATCCGATTATCGGTGTCGTAATGTGCAGGAACAGGCTTAAGGGTCATGCGACCCAGACTCTGCAAGAAAAGTACCTGAATGCCATCATCCACGCAGGCGGCTTGCCAATTGCGCTGCCACATGCGCTGGCGGAACCGTCATTACTTGAACAACTTTTGCCGAAACTCGATGGTATTTATCTTCCTGGTAGTCCCAGCAATGTGCAGCCGCACCTATATGGTGAAAACGGCGATGAGCCTGACGCCGATCCCGGGCGTGATCTTCTGAGCATGGCGTTAATTAATGCCGCACTCGAAAGGCGCATCCCCATTTTCGCCATCTGCCGGGGTTTACAGGAACTGGTGGTGGCAACCGGTGGTTCGTTGCATCGCAAGCTGTGCGAACAGCCTGAATTGCTGGAACATCGGGAAGATCCCGAACTGCCGGTGGAACAGCAATATGCACCGTCGCATGAAGTTCAGGTTGAAGAGGGGGGATTGCTGTCTGCGTTGTTACCTGAATGTAGCAACTTTTGGGTAAACTCTCTGCATGGACAAGGGGCGAAGGTCGTTAGCCCACGGTTGCGTGTTGAAGCTCGCTCGCCGGATGGCTTAGTTGAGGCGGTTAGCGTCATCAATCATCCTTTTGCGCTGGGCGTACAGTGGCACCCGGAATGGAACAGTAGCGAGTACGCGCTTTCGCGTATATTGTTCGAGGGCTTTATCACCGCTTGTCAGCACCATATCGCTGAAAAACAGCGACTCTGACCACTACAGTTTAAGGAAATGCAAATATGAGTGATGAGGGACTGGCGCCAGGAAAACGCTTGTCGGAAATCCGCCAGCAGCAGGGGCTTTCACAACGTCGTGCCGCCGAACTCTCCGGGCTGACTCACAGTGCTATCAGTACGATAGAACAGGATAAAGTCAGCCCTGCCATCAGTACGCTGCAAAAGCTGCTGAAGGTGTATGGTCTGTCACTCTCGGAATTCTTTTCCGAGCCGGAAAAACCTGATGAGCCACAGGTCGTCATTAATCAGGACGACTTAATTGAGATGGGCAGTCAGGGTGTGTCAATGAAGCTGGTTCATAACGGTAACCCGAATCGTACGCTGGCGATGATATTTGAAACGTACCAGCCAGGCACAACCACTGGGGAAAGAATTAAGCATCAGGGTGAGGAAATAGGCACTGTACTGGAAGGTGAAATTGTTCTGACGATTAATGGTCAGGATTACCACCTCGTCGCGGGGCAAAGTTATGCCATTAATACCGGCATCCCGCACAGTTTCAGTAATACGTCGGCAGGTATTTGCCGAATTATCAGCGCCCATACGCCCACCACGTTTTAATCTTTTTTGTTCTGTAAGCCGGGTAAGCGCAATGCGCCCGGCAATCCATAAAGAATGTCGCCAGAAATAAGCGGGCATGCGGCCCGGGGATCTCTGCGCCCTGACGTTCACAAACTGCATATATCTGATACACGTGAAACAGGAGTCATAATGAATTTTCATCATCTGGCTTACTGGCAGGATAAAGCGTTAAGTCTCGCCATTGAAACCCGCTTATTTATTAACGGTGAATATACTGCTGCGGCGGAAAATGAAACTTTTGAAACCGTTGATCCGGTCACCCAGGCACCGCTGGCGAAAATTGCCCGCGGCAAGAGCGTCGATATCGACCGTGCGGTGAGCGCAGCACGCGGCGTATTTGAACGCGGCGACTGGTCACACTCTTCTCCGGCAAAACGTAAAGCGGTACTGAATAAACTCGCCGATTTAATGGAAGCCAACGCCGAAGAGCTGGCACTGCTGGAAACTCTCGACACCGGCAAACCGATTCGTCACAGTCTGCGTGATGATATTCCCGGCGCGGCGCGCGCCATTCGCTGGTACGCCGAAGCGATCGACAAAGTGTATGGCGAAGTGGCGACCACCAGTAGCAATGACCTGGCGATGATCGTGCGTGAACCGGTGGGCGTGATTGCTGCCATTGTACCGTGGAACTTCCCGTTGCTGCTGACCTGCTGGAAACTCGGCCCGGCGCTGGCGGCGGGAAACAGCGTGATTCTAAAACCGTCTGAAAAATCACCGCTCAGTGCGATTCGTCTCGCCGGGCTGGCGAAAGAAGCAGGTCTGCCGGATGGCGTGCTGAACGTGGTGACCGGTTTTGGTCATGAAGCGGGGCAGGCGCTGTCGCGTCATAACGATATCGATGCCATCGCCTTTACCGGTTCGACCCGTACCGGGAAACAGCTGCTGAAAGATGCAGGCGACAGCAACATGAAACGCGTCTGGCTGGAAGCAGGCGGCAAAAGCGCCAACATCGTTTTCCCCGACTGCCCGGATCTGCAACAGGCAGCAAGCGCCACCGCAGCAGGCATCTTCTACAACCAGGGGCAGGTGTGTATCGCCGGAACGCGCCTGTTGCTGGAAGAGAGCATCGCCGATGAATTCTTAGACCTGTTAAAACAGCAGGCGCAAAACTGGCAGCCGGGCCATCCACTTGATCCCGCAACCACCATGGGCACCTTAATCGACTGCGCCCACGCTGACTCGGTGCATAGCTTTATTCGGGAAGGCGAAAGCACAGGGCAACTGCTGCTGGATGGTCGTAACGCCGAGCTGGCTGCCGCCATCGGCCCGACCATCTTTGTGGATGTAGACCCGAATGCGTCCTTAAGCCGCGAAGAGATTTTCGGTCCGGTGCTGGTGGTCACGCGTTTCACAGCAGAAGAACAGGCGCTACAGCTTGCCAACGACAGCCAGTACGGACTTGGCGCGGCGGTATGGACACGCGACCTCTCCCGCGCGCACCGCATGAGTCGCCGCCTGAAAGCCGGTTCCGTCTTCGTCAATAACTACAACGACGGTGATATGACCGTGCCGTTTGGCGGCTATAAGCAGAGCGGCAACGGTCGCGACAAATCCCTGCACGCCCTTGAAAAATTCACCGAACTGAAAACCATCTGGATAAGCCTGGAGGCCTGAAATGACCGAACATACCAGCAGTTATTACGCCGCCAGTGCGAATAAATACGCGCCATTCGACACGCTGAATGAGTCGATTTCCTGCGACGTTTGCGTGGTCGGCGGCGGCTATACCGGGCTTTCCTCCGCGCTGCATCTGGCGGAAGCGGGCTTTGACGTGGTGGTTCTTGAAGCCTCACGCATCGGCTTCGGCGCAAGCGGACGCAACGGCGGGCAGCTTGTGAACTCCTACAGCCGCGACATCGACGTTATCGAAAAAAGCTACGGCATGGATACCGCCCGTATGCTCGGCAGCATGATGTTCGAGGGTGGCGAGATCATCCGCGAACGTATCAAACGTTATCAGATTGACTGCGACTATCGCCCCGGCGGCCTGTTTGTGGCGATGAATGATAAACAACTCGCCACACTCGAAGAGCAGAAAGAGAACTGGGAACGCTACGGTAATAAACAGCTTGAATTGCTGGATGCCAACGCCATTCGCCGCGAAGTCGCCAGCGATCGCTACACGGGTGCGCTGCTGGATCACAGCGGTGGACATATTCACCCGCTGAACCTCGCTATTGGTGAAGCCGACGCCATCCGTCTGAACGGTGGACGCGTGTATGAGCTTTCTGCGGTGACGCATATCCAGCACACCACGCCAGCCGTTGTGCGCACTGCCCAAGGGCAGGTGACGGCGAAGTATGTGATTGTCGCAGGCAACGCGTATCTGGGCGATAAAGTAGAGCCGGAACTGGCGAAACGCAGCATGCCGTGCGGCACGCAGGTGATCACCACCGAGCGGCTGTCGGAAGATTTAGCCCGTTCGCTGATCCCGAAAAACTACTGTGTGGAAGACTGTAACTATCTTCTTGATTACTACCGCCTGACTGCCGATAACCGCCTGCTGTACGGTGGCGGCGTGGTCTACGGCGCGCGCGACCCGGATGACGTTGAGCGTCTTGTTGTGCCGAAACTGCTGAAAACCTTCCCGCAGCTGAAGGGCGTGAAAATTGATTACCGCTGGACGGGCAACTTCCTGCTGACTCTGTCACGGATGCCGCAGTTTGGTCGCCTTGATACCAACATCTATTACATGCAGGGCTATAGCGGTCACGGCGTCACCTGTACCCATCTTGCCGGGCGTTTGATTGCTGAACTGCTGCGCGGCGACGCCGAGCGTTTCGACGCCTTCGCCAATCTGCCGCATTACCCGTTCCCCGGCGGGCGCACGCTGCGCGTGCCGTTTACCGCGATGGGTGCGGCTTATTACAGCCTGCGCGATCGTCTGGGCGTTTAATTTCCGATTAACAGTGAAGAGCTAAAGGTGTGAAACATGAGCAACAATGAATTCCATCAGCGTCGTCTTTCTGCCACTCCGCGCGGGGTTGGCGTGATGTGTAACTTCTTCGCCCAGTCGGCTGAAAACGCCACGCTGAAGGATGTAGAGGGCAACGAATATATCGATTTCGCCGCAGGCATTGCGGTGCTGAATACCGGGCATCGCCACCCTGATCTGGTCGCGGCGGTGGAGCAGCAATTGCAACAGTTTACCCACACGGCGTATCAGATTGTGCCGTACGAAAGCTACGTCACCCTGGCGGAGAAAATCAACGCCCTTGCCCCGGTGAGCGGGCAGGCTAAAACTGCGTTCTTCACCACCGGTGCGGAAGCGGTGGAGAACGCGGTGAAAATCGCCCGCGCCCATACCGGACGCCCTGGCGTGATTGCGTTTAGCGGCGGCTTCCACGGTCGTACATATATGACCATGGCGCTGACCGGAAAGGTCGCGCCGTACAAAATCGGCTTCGGCCCGTTCCCCGGTTCGGTGTATCACGTACCTTATCCGTCAGATTTACATGGCGTTTCAACGCAGGACTCCCTCGATGCCATCGAACGCTTGTTTAAATCGGACATTGAAGCGAAGCAGGTGGCGGCGATTATTTTCGAACCGGTGCAGGGCGAAGGCGGTTTCAACGTTGCGCCAAAAGAGCTGGTTGCCGCCATTCGCCGCCTGTGCGACGAGCACGGTATTGTGATGATTGCCGATGAAGTGCAAAGCGGCTTTGCGCGTACCGGTAAACTGTTCGCGATGGATCACTACGCCGACAAGCCGGACTTAATGACCATGGCGAAAAGTCTTGCGGGCGGGATGCCGCTTTCAGGTGTGGTTGGGAACGCGAATATTATGGACGCACCCGCGCCGGGCGGGCTTGGTGGTACCTACGCCGGGAACCCGCTGGCGGTGGCTGCCGCGCACGCGGTGCTCAACATTATCGACAAAGAATCACTCTGTGAACGCGCTAATCAACTGGGCCAGCGTCTGACAAATACGTTGATTGATGCCAAAGAAAGCGTTCCGGCCATCGCTGCGGTACGCGGTCTGGGGTCGATGATTGCGGCAGAGTTTAACGATCCGCAAACGGGCGAGCCGTCAGCGGCGATTGCACAAAAAATCCAGCAACGCGCGCTGGCGCAGGGGCTGCTCCTGCTGACCTGTGGCGCATACGGCAACGTGATTCGCTTCCTGTATCCGCTGACCATCCCGGATGCGCAATTCGATGCGGCAATGAAAATATTGCAGGATGCGCTGAGCGATTAATAGCCCAACGCAATAATGTCTGATGCGCTGCGCTTATCAGGCCTGCAAACGACGTATTGATTATGTATGCCGGATAAGGCGTTCACGCCGCATCCGGCAAGTTGTATTGCCCAACTTCGCTAAATCTGGTGCTTTTTCAACAACGCGCGGAACTGATGATAGGTTAACCCCAGTAATTCAGCCGCGCGCTTCTGGTTATATTTCCCTTGTTGCAAACTGAGTAGCAGCAACTCTTTTTCCTGCTGCATCTGAAACTCACGTAAATCCAGTGGCAGCGTCGGAAGTGAGGTGGTTTCTGAAACGGCGATAGCGTCTTCAGGCGGACGCCGTTTAAAGGGATCAATAATAATTTCATCCAGCGGATACTCGCTGGTGCCGTGGCGATACACTGAACGTTCCACCACGTTTTTCAATTCACGAATATTTCCCGGCCAGCGATAATTCAGCAATGTTTCTCTGGCGCGCTCCGTAAAACCCGGGAACAGAGGCAGCTTGATTTCCCGACACATCTGAATGGCAAAGTGTTCTGCCATCAGCATAATGTCGCTTTCGCGCTCGCGCAGGGGCGGCAGTTGCACTACATCGAAAGCCAGCCGGTCGAGCAGGTCAGCGCGAAAAGTACCTTCATTGACCATCGCGGGGAGATCGGCATTCGTCGCGCATACTAACCGCACATTCACCTGCAATGGCTGGCTGCCGCCAACGCGCTCCAGTTCACCGTACTCAATCACGCGCAATAATTTCTCCTGTACCATCATCGGTGCCGTAGCGAGTTCATCAAGAAATAGCGTACCGCCGTCGGCACGTTCAAATCTCCCTGGATGACGTTTTTGCGCACCGGTAAACGCGCCCGCTTCGTGACCAAACAGTTCGGAATCCAGCAGATTTTCATTTAACGCCGCGCAGTTAAGGGAAATAAACGGCCCCTGCCAACGGGAGGAGAGATAATGCAGACGGCTGGCAATCAGCTCTTTACCTGTGCCGCGCTCGCCGATGATGAGCACCGGTTTGTCCAGCGGTGCGAGATGCGAAACCTGTTCCAGCACTTCGAGAAAGCTGTTCGCCTCACCGAGTAAATTATCTTTGTATTCTGCCATGATGAAATTCGCCACTTGTTAGTGTAATTCGCTAACTCATCCTGGCATGTTGCTGTTGATTCTTCAATCAGATCTTTATAAATCAAAAAGATAAAAAATTGGCACGCAAATTGTATTAATAGTTCAGCAGGACAATCCTGAACGCAGAAATCAAGAGGACAACATTATGGGTATTTTTTCTCGCTTTGCCGACATCGTGAATGCCAACATCAACGCTCTGTTAGAGAAAGCGGAAGATCCACAGAAACTGGTGCGTCTGATGATCCAGGAGATGGAAGATACACTGGTTGAAGTACGTTCTACTTCGGCGCGTGCGCTGGCAGAAAAGAAACAGCTGACTCGCCGTATTGAACAAGCGTCGGCGCGTGAAGTTGAATGGCAGGAAAAAGCCGAACTGGCGCTGCTGAAAGAGAGAGAAGATCTGGCGCGTGCGGCGTTAATTGAAAAACAGAAACTGACCGATCTGATTAAGAGCCTGGAACATGAAGTGACGCTGGTGGACGATACGCTGGTGCGTATGAAGAAAGAGATCGGCGAGCTGGAAAACAAATTGAGTGAAACACGCGCTCGCCAGCAGGCATTGATGTTACGCCATCAGGCGGCAAACTCGTCGCGCGATGTGCGTCGTCAGCTGGACAGTGGCAAACTGGATGAAGCAATGGCTCGTTTCGAATCTTTCGAACGTCGAATTGACCAGATGGAAGCGGAAGCAGAAAGCCACAGCTTCGGTAAACAAAAATCGCTGGACGATCAGTTTGCCGAACTGAAAGCCGATGATGCAATCAGCGAGCAACTGGCACAATTAAAAGCCAAAATGAAGCAAGACAATCAATAATAACATCCAGGCGGCGTCCGAACGCGCCGCCGCTCATCGTCTAAGGAGTCCTTATGAGCGCGCTATTTCTGGCTATTCCGTTAACCATTTTTGTGCTGTTTGTTTTACCGATCTGGTTATGGCTGCATTACAGCAATCGTTCTGGTCGCAGTGAATTGTCGCAAAGTGAGCAGCAACGATTAGCGCAACTGGCTGATGAAGCAAAACGGATGCGCGAACGTATTCAGGCACTGGAATCCATTCTTGATGCAGAACATCCGAACTGGAGGGATCGCTAATGGCGGGCATTAATCTCAATAAAAAATTATGGCGTATTCCACAGCGGGGCATGGTACGCGGCGTCTGCGCCGGGATTGCCAACTATTTTGATGTACCGGTAAAACTGGTACGTATCCTGGTGGTGCTGTCGATTTTCTTCGGCCTGGCGCTGTTTACCCTGGTTGCTTACATCATTTTGTCATTTGCGCTTGATCCAATGCCGGACAACATGGCCTTTGGTGAGCAGCTACCTTCCAGCAGCGAATTGCTGGATGATGTCGACCGTGAACTGGCGGCAAGTGAAACGCGTTTACGCGAGATGGAACGTTATGTCACTTCCGATACTTTCACGTTACGTAGCCGTTTCCGTCAACTGTGAGGAAAGTTATGAATACTCGCTGGCAACAGGCCGGGCAAAAGGTGAAGCCTGGTTTCAAATTAGCAGGCAAGCTGGTACTTCTTACCGCACTGCGCTATGGCCCGGCGGGTGTAGCTGGTTGGGCGATAAAATCAGTTGCTCGCCGACCGCTGAAAATGTTGCTGGCCGTGGCGCTGGAACCGCTGTTAAGTCGGGCTGCCAATAAACTGGCGCAGCGTTATAAAAGGTGAGGGGAGTTTCGCAAAAATTGTTAAAGCTAAGGCGTATTATGGATGGCAATTTTCATCCATAGAAGGACGCTTACATGTTTAAAAAAGGCTTACTTGCTCTGACACTGGTGTTTTCACTGCCCGTTTTCGCCGCTGAACACTGGATCGATGTTCGTGTTCCAGAGCAGTATCAGCAAGAGCACGTTCAGGGAGCCATCAATATTCCCCTGAAGGAAGTGAAAGAGCGCATTGCCACCGCCGTTCCGGATAAAAACGACACCGTGAAAGTGTATTGCAATGCCGGACGCCAGTCAGGGCAGGCAAAAGAGATCCTTAGCGAGATGGGATATACCCACGTTGAGAACGCTGGCGGCCTGAAAGACATCGCAATGCCGAAGGTCAAAGGTTAAAAGAATCCACCCTAAGCGGCGCTTATGCGCCGTTTACTTTTTCTGTCACACCTTATTTACATCCCCATAGATTATTTGCGTCAGCTCACAAATACGCTTTTTCCCTGGTAAAAAATGATTTCCTGCGTGACTAAAACCCTTGTGCTCAATTGACAGTTTATTTTCTGCGGAGTAGTCTCTCGTTTCATGGGACCGCTACCACGGAAAGGCAACATGAAACAGAAAATTACGGATTACCTGGACGAAATCTACGGTGGAACATTTACCGCGACTCATTTACAGAAACTTGTAACGCGTCTTGAGAGTGCGAAAAGATTAATTACACAGCGACGTAAAAAACACTGGGATGAAAGTGATGTCGTGTTAATTACCTATGCCGATCAATTTCACAGTAATGATTTAAAACCACTACCCACATTTAATCAGTTTTACCATCACTGGCTGCAAAGCATTTTTTCACATGTCCATTTGTTGCCATTTTACCCATGGTCATCTGATGATGGATTTTCGGTAATTGATTATCATCAGGTCGCCAGTGAAGCAGGGGAGTGGCAGGATATTCAGCAACTCGGTGAATGCAGTCATTTAATGTTTGATTTTGTCTGCAACCATATGTCGGCAAAAAGTG
This sequence comes from Escherichia sp. MOD1-EC5990, assembly GCF_002965285.1. NCBI lineage: Bacteria > Pseudomonadati > Pseudomonadota > Gammaproteobacteria > Enterobacterales > Enterobacteriaceae > Escherichia > Escherichia sp. MOD1-EC5990. The sequence goes on from NZ_PTRV01000008.1 coordinate 114,245, forward strand.
AATGGTTTAAAAACTATTTACAACAGCAGCCAGGTTTTGAAGATTTTTTTATTGCCGTTGACCCGCAAACCGATCTTAGCGCCGTCACTCGCCCGCGCGCGTTACCGTTATTAACGCCATTCCAGATGCGCGATCATTCAACGCGCCATTTATGGACCACCTTTAGCGACGATCAAATTGACCTGAATTACCGTAGCCCTGAAGTGTTACTGGCGATGGTGGATGTTTTACTGTGTTACCTTGAGAAAGGTGCTGAGTATGTCCGTCTGGATGCCGTTGGCTTTATGTGGAAAGAGCCGGGAACGAGTTGCATCCACCTGGATAAAACACATCAAATTATCAAACTGTTACGCGCCATTACTGATAGCGTCGCGCCGGGGACGGTCATCATTACTGAGACCAATGTCCCGCATAAAGACAACATTGCTTACTTTGGCAACGGCGATGACGAAGCGCATATGGTGTACCAGTTCTCACTGCCGCCGCTGGTGTTACATGCGGTGCAAAAACAGAACGTCGAGGCGCTGTGCCAGTGGGCGCAAAGTCTGACGTTGCCTTCCAGCAAAACCACCTGGTTTAACTTCCTCGCGTCTCATGATGGTATTGGACTTAACCCACTGCGAGGCTTGTTGCCTGAAAGCGAGATATTAGCGCTAGTCGAGGCGTTACAGCAGGAAGGGGCATTAGTAAACTGGAAAAATAATCCCGATGGTACGCGCAGTCCCTATGAAATAAATGTCACCTATATGGATGCGTTAAGCCGCCGCGAGAGTAGCGATGAAGAACGTTGCGCCAGGTTTATCCTTGCCCATGCGATTTTGTTAATTTTCCCCGGTGTGCCAGCGATATATATTCAAAGTATTCTGGGCTCGCGTAATGATTACGCAGGTGTCGAAAAACTGGGATATAACCGTGCGATTAACCGTAAAAAATACACCAGCGAAGAGATCACGACCGAACTGAACAATAAAGCGACGTTAAGGCACGCGGTATATCATGAATTGTCGCGACTAATTAAAATTCGTCGCAGTCATAACGAGTTTCATCCAGATAATGATTTTACCATCGATACGGTTAATTCATCCGTAATGCGTATTCAAAGAAGCAACGCGGATGGTAATTGTCTGACAGGATTGTTTAATGTCAGTGAAAATATTCAGCATATAAATATTACTGACCTGCACGGTCGGGATCTGATTAGTGAAGTTGATATAGTGGGTAATGAAATAACGCTGCGCCCCTGGCAGGTTATGTGGATTAAATAAAAAGGAACATCTCATGATTAAATCAAAAATCGTGCTGTTATCAGCACTGGTTTCCTGCGCCCTGATTTCAGGTTGTAAAGAAGAAAATAAAACGAATGTTTCCATCGAGTTTATGCATTCTTCGGTGGAACAGGAACGCCAGGCGGTAATTAGTCAGTTAATTGCGCGTTTTGAAAAAGAAAACCCAGGCATCACTGTTAAACAAGTGCCGGTGGAAGAAGATGCCTATAACACCAAAGTCATCACCCTTTCCCGTAGCGGCTCGCTGCCGGAAGTGATCGAAACCAGCCATGACTACGCGAAAGTGATGGACAAAGAACAGCTTATCGATCGCAAAGCGGTTGCTACGGTCATCAGTAATGTCGGTGAAGGCGCGTTTTATGACGGCGTTCTGCGGATTGTGCGCACCGAAGATGGTAGCGCCTGGACCGGTGTTCCTGTCAGCGCATGGATTGGCGGTATCTGGTATCGCAAAGATGTGCTGGCAAAAGCCGGGCTGGATGAGCCGAAAAACTGGCAACAGTTGCTGGATGTCGCACAGAAACTGAACGATCCGGCGAATAAAAAATACGGTATTGCACTGCCGACGGCAGAAAGCGTACTGACGGAACAATCGTTCTCCCAGTTTGCGTTATCCAATCAGGCCAACGTTTTTAACGCCGAAGGCAAAATCACCCTTGATACGCCGGAGATGATGCAGGCGCTGACCTATTACCGCGACCTTGCTGCCAACACCATGCCGGGTTCTAACGACATTATGGAAGTGAAAGACGCCTTTATGAACGGCACCGCGCCGATGGCGATTTACTCCACCTACATCCTTCCGGCTGTGATTAAAGAAGGCGACCCGAAAAATGTCGGTTTCGTGGTGCCAACCGAGAAAAACTCGGCGGTCTACGGCATGTTGACATCGCTGACCATTACCGCCGGGCAAAAAAGCGAAGAGACGGAAGCGGCGGAAAAATTTGTCACCTTTATGGAGCAGGCGGACAACATTGCCGACTGGGTGATGATGTCGCCAGGCGCGGCGCTGCCGGTGAACAAAGCGGTTGTGACGACTGCCACCTGGAAAGATAACGACGTGATTAAGGCGCTGGGAGACTTGCCGAATCAGTTGATTAGCGAACTGCCAAACATTCAGGTCTTTGGTGCGGTAGGGGACAAAAACTTTACCCGCATGGGCGATGTCACGGGGTCTGGTGTGGTGAGTTCAATGGTGCATAACGTCACCGTGGGGAAAGCCGATCTCTCAACCACGCTGCAAGCGAGCCAGAAAAAGCTGGATGAACTGATCGAACAGCACTAATCCCAGGACAGGAATCCGCAATGAACAGGCTTTTTTCAGGTCGTTCCGATATGCCCTTTGCGCTGCTGCTTCTCGCGCCCAGCTTATTACTGCTGGGCGGTCTGGTGGCGTGGCCAATGGTGTCGAATATCGAAATCAGTTTTTTACGTCTGCCGCTTAATCCCAACATCGAGTCAACGTTTGTTGGGGTGAGCAACTATGTGCGTATTCTCTCCGATCCCGGCTTCTGGCACTCGCTGTGGATGACGGTCTGGTATACCGCGCTGGTGGTGGCAGGTAGCACCGTGCTCGGCCTGGCGGTGGCGATGTTTTTCAACCGCGAGTTTCGCCTGCGCAAAACCGCGCGTTCGTTGGTGATCCTCTCCTACGTAACGCCGTCCATTTCGCTGGTGTTCGCCTGGAAATACATGTTCAACAACGGCTACGGCATTGTGAACTACCTCGGCGTCGATCTTCTGCATCTCTATGAGCAGGCGCCGCTGTGGTTCGATAACCCGGGCAGTAGTTTTGTACTGGTGGTGCTGTTCGCCATCTGGCGCTACTTCCCGTATGCCTTTATTTCGTTTCTGGCGATTTTGCAGACCATCGACAAATCGCTGTACGAAGCGGCAGAGATGGATGGCGCGAATGCCTGGCAGCGGTTTCGCATCGTCACGCTGCCCGCGATTATGCCGGTCCTGGCGACGGTGGTGACTCTGCGTACCATCTGGATGTTCTACATGTTCGCTGACGTTTATTTGCTGACGACCAAGGTCGATATTCTCGGCGTCTATCTCTACAAAACCGCCTTTGCCTTTAATGACTTAGGGAAAGCGGCGGCGATCTCAGTGGTGCTCTTCATCATTATTTTCGCTGTCATTCTGCTGACCAGAAAACGGGTGAACCTCAATGGCAACAAATAAACGCACACTCAGTCGCATCGGTTTTTACTGCGGGCTGGCGCTGTTTCTCATCATCACGCTGTTTCCGTTTTTTGTGATGTTGATGACCTCGTTCAAAAGCGCGAAAGAGGCGATCTCGCTGCATCCTACGCTGCTGCCACAGCAGTGGACGCTGGAGCATTACGTCGACATTTTTAATCCGGTGATTTTCCCGTTTGTCGATTATTTCCGTAACAGCCTGGTGGTGTCGGTAGTTTCATCCGTGATAGCAGTATTTCTCGGCATTCTCGGGGCTTACGCGCTTTCCCGCCTGCGCTTTAAAGGGCGAATGACCATCAACGCCAGCTTTTACACGGTGTACATGTTCTCCGGCATTTTGCTGGTGGTGCCGCTGTTCAAAATCATCACTGCGCTTGGCATTTACGACACCGAGATGGCGCTGATCATCACCATGGTGACGCAAACCCTGCCTACCGCCGTGTTTATGCTGAAAAGCTACTTCGACACCATCCCCGATGAAATCGAAGAAGCGGCGATGATGGATGGCCTCAACCGGCTGCAAATTATCTTCCGCATCACGGTACCGCTGGCGATGTCCGGGCTGATATCCGTGTTCGTCTACTGCTTTATGGTGGCGTGGAACGACTATCTGTTTGCCTCGATTTTCCTCTCCAGCGCCAGCAATTTCACTTTACCGGTAGGCCTGAACGCGCTGTTCAGTACCCCTGATTACATCTGGGGCCGAATGATGGCAGCCTCGCTGGTGACCGCATTGCCGGTGGTGATTATGTATGCACTTTCGGAACGTTTTATTAAGAGTGGTTTGACCGCCGGTGGCGTGAAGGGCTAAAGCGGCCAGTTTCTTGACAAGGAGTTTTACATGAAAAAGTTAGTAGCCACAGCACCGCGCGTTGCCGCGTTGGTGGAGTATGAAGACAGGGCGATTTCAGCCAATGAAGTGAAGATCCGCGTGCGGTTCGGCGCGCCGAAACACGGGACGGAAGTGGTCGATTTCCGCGCCGCCAGCCCGTTTATCGATGAAGACTTTAATGGCGAATGGCAGATGTTCACCCCCCGTCCGGCAGATGCGCCGCGCGGCATTGAGTTTGGCAAGTTCCAGCTTGGCAACATGGTGGTTGGCGACATTATCGAGTGCGGCAGCGACGTTACCGACTACGCGGTGGGTGACAGCGTATGCGGCTACGGCCCGCTTTCCGAAACGGTCATCATTAACGCGGTGAATAACTACAAACTGCGCAAGATGCCGCAAGGTAGCTCGTGGAAAAACGCCGTCTGTTACGACCCGGCGCAGTTTGCCATGAGCGGCGTGCGCGATGCCAACGTGCGCGTGGGCGATTTTGTGGTGGTAGTAGGGCTTGGCGCGATTGGTCAAATTGCCATTCAACTGGCAAAACGCGCTGGCGCGTCGGTGGTGATTGGTGTCGATCCTATCGCTCATCGCTGTGATATTGCCCGTCGCCACGGGGCGGATTTCTGCCTTAACCCCATTGGCACGGATGTAGGCAAAGAGATTAAAACGCTGACCGGCAAGCAGGGTGCCGATGTGATTATCGAAACCAGCGGCTACGCCGACGCGCTGCAATCGGCACTGCGCGGCCTGGCTTATGGCGGCACCATCTCGTATGTCGCATTTGCCAAACCATTTGCCGAAGGTTTTAACCTCGGACGCGAAGCGCATTTCAACAACGCCAAAATTGTCTTCTCTCGTGCGTGCAGTGAACCGAACCCGGATTATCCGCGCTGGAGCCGAAAGCGTATTGAAGAAACCTGCTGGGAACTGCTGATGAACGGTTATCTCAATTGTGAAGATTTAATAGACCCGGTGGTGACCTTTGCTAACAGCCCGGAAAGCTACATGCAGTATGTCGACCAGCATCCGGAACAAAGCATCAAAATGGGCGTAACTTTTTAATTCTAAGGACGGAAAAATGAAAATCGGCACACAGAATCAGGCCTTCTTTCCGGAAAATATTCTGGAGAAATTTCGTTATATCAAAGAGATGGGTTTTGATGGTTTTGAAATTGACGGCAAACTGCTGGTCAACAATCTCGAAGAAGTCAAATCAGCGATCAAAGAAACCGGTTTACCGGTGACCACTGCCTGCGGCGGTTATGACGGCTGGATTGGGGACTTTATCGAAGAACGTCGTCTTAATGGTTTAAAGCAGATCGAGCGCATTCTTGAGGCGCTGGCGGAAGTGGGCGGCAAAGGTATTGTCGTTCCAGCAGCGTGGGGCATGTTTACCTTTCGCTTACCGCCGATGACCTCGCCGCGCAGCCTGGATGGCGATCGTCAAATGGTGAGCGATTCCCTGCGTTTCCTGGAGAAGGTAGCCGCGCGTACCGGAACGGTGGTGTATCTCGAACCGCTAAACCGCTATCAGGACCACATGATCAACACGCTCGCCGATGCTCGTCGTTACATCGTCGAAAACAACCTTAAACATGTGCAGATTATCGGCGATTTCTATCACATGAACATCGAAGAGGATAACCTGGCGCAGGCGCTGCATGACAACCGTGACCTGCTTGGTCATGTGCATATTGCCGATAACCATCGCTATCAGCCGGGCAGCGGCACCCTCGATTTCCACGCGCTGTTTGAACAGCTGCGCGCCGATAACTATCAGGGCTATGTGGTGTATGAAGGGCGCATTCGGGCAGAAGATCCTGCTCAGGCGTACCGTGATTCTTTGGCCTGGTTGCGCACCTGCTAAGAGGTCTTTGTGAAAAGTGCAATGACAAGCTCTCCGCTGCGGGTCGCGATAATAGGCGCGGGCCAGGTGGCGGATAAGGTTCATGCTTCGTACTACTGCACCCGCAACGATCTGGAACTGGTGGCTGTCTGTGACAGCCGCCTTTCCCAGGCGCAGGCGTTGGCAGAGAAATACGGGAACGCATCCGTGTGGGACGATCCGCAGGCCATGCTGCTGGCGGTAAAACCTGACGTGGTAAGCGTCTGTTCACCTAACCGTTTTCATTACGAGCATACCCTGATGGCGCTGGAGGCAGGCTGCCATGTGATGTGCGAGAAACCACCCGCCATGACGCCAGAACAGGCGCGGGAGATGTGTGATACCGCGCGTAAACAGGGTAAGGTGCTGGCCTACGACTTTCACCATCGTTTTGCCCTTGATACGCAACAACTGCGTGAACAGGTGACCAACGGCGTTCTGGGTGAGATTTACGTCACGACCGCCCGAGCCCTGCGTCGCTGCGGTGTTCCCGGTTGGGGTGTGTTTACCAATAAAGAACTTCAGGGTGGCGGCCCGCTGATCGACATCGGCATTCATATGCTGGATGCCGCGATGTATGTGCTGGGCTTTCCGGCGGTGAAAAGCGTGAATGCGCACAGCTTTCAAAAGATCGGCCCTCAAAAGAGCTGTGGTCAATTTGGCGAGTGGGACCCTGCAACCTACAGCGTCGAAGATTCACTGTTTGGCACCATTGAATTTCTTAACGGCGGCATTCTTTGGCTCGAGACATCATTTGCACTCAACATCCGCGAACAGTCGATTATGAACGTCAGCTTTTGCGGCGATAAAGCGGGAGCCACGCTGTTTCCGGCGCATATCTATACCGATAACAACGGTGAATTAATGACGCTGATGCAACGGGAACTGGCCGACGACAACCGTCATTTGCGCAGCATGGAAGCCTTTATCAATCACGTACAGGGCAAGCCAGTGATGATTGCCGACGCCGAACAAGGGTACATCATCCAGCAACTGGTGGCGGCGCTGTATCAATCCGCAGAAACAGGGACGCGTGTGGAATTATGACCAGGCCAGTAACATTAACGGAACCCCATTTCAGCCAGCATACCCTGAATAAATATGCCTCATTAATGGCGCAGGGAAACGGCTATCTTGGGCTTCGTGCCAGCCATGAAGAAGATTACACGCGGCAGACGCGCGGCATGTATCTGGCAGGGCTTTATCATCGAGCCGGGAAAGGTGAAATCAACGAACTGGTGAATCTGCCAGACGTGGTGGGAATGGAAATTACCCTAAACGGGGAGATTTTTTCGTTATCCCGCGAAGCGTGGCAGCGTGAGCTTGACTTTGCCAGTGGAGAATTACGCCGCAGTGTTATCTGGCGCACCAGCGACGGCGCAGGGTTCACCATTGAAAGCCGTCGTTTTGTTTCGACAGATCAACTGCCGCTGATCGCGCTGGAAATCAGTATTACCCCGCTGGACGCCGAGGCATCAGTGCTGATCTCAACAGGCATTGACGCCACGCAAACTAACCATGGTCGCCAGCATCTTGATGAAACCCAGGTGCGCGTGTTTGGCCAGCACCTGATGCAGGGGATCTACACCACCCAGGATGGGCGCAGTGATGTGGCCATCAGCTGTCACTGTCAGGCGAGTGGTGACGTTCAGCAGTGCTATACCGCAAAAGAGCGCCGTTTGCTGCAACATACCAGCGCGCAACTTCGCACAGGTGAAACACTGACCCTGCAAAAGCGGGTGTGGATTGACTGGCGGGACGACCGACAAGCCGCTTTAGACGAGTGGGGCAGTGCGTCGCTTCGCCAGCTCGAAAGGTGCACGCAACAGAGTTATGACCAACTTCTTGCAGCATCCACAGAAAACTGGCAGCAATGGTGGCAGAAACGTCGTATCACGGTAAACAGTAGCGATGCGCACGATCAGCGGGCGTTAGACTATGCGCTTTATCATTTGCGTATTATGACGCCCGCCCATGACGAGCGTAGCAGCATTGCGGCGAAAGCCTTAACCGGCGAAGGCTACAAAGGCCACGTTTTCTGGGATACGGAAGTGTTCCTGCTGCCGTTCCATCTGTTTAGCGAACCGACGATTGCCCGAAGTTTACTGCGCTATCGCTGGCACAACTTGCCTGGCGCGCAGGAGAAAGCGCGACGCAATGGCTGGCAGGGCGCGCTGTTTCCGTGGGAGAGCGCACGTAGCGGCGAAGAAGAAACGCCGGAATTTGCCGCCATTAACATTCGTACCGGACTGCGGCAAAAAGTGGCCTCAGCGCAGGCGGAACATCATCTGGTCGCCGATATCGCCTGGGCGGTTATTCAATACTGGCAGGTAACGGGGGATGAAAGCTTCATTGCTCACGAAGGCATGGCGCTACTGCTGGAGACCGCAAAGTTCTGGATTAGCCGCGCGGTAAGGGTTAACGATCGTCTGGAAATTCATGATGTTATTGGGCCAGACGAATATACCGAACACGTTAACAATAACGCATACACAAGTTATATGGCCTGCTACAACGTCCAACAGGCACTGAATATTGCTCGCCAGTTTGGCTGTAGCGACGATGCGTTTATTCATCGTGCCGACATGTTCCTCAAAGAGCTGTGGATGCCAGAAATTCAGCCCGACGGCGTTTTGCCGCAGGATGATTCGTTTATGGCGAAACCGGCGATAGATCTGGCGAAATACAAAGCGGCGGCAGGCAAACAAACCATTCTGCTGGATTATTCACGCGCAGAAGTGAACGAGATGCAGATCCTCAAGCAGGCCGATGTGGTGATGCTCAATTACATGCTACCAGAACAATTTTCAGCGGCCTCTTGTCTCGCCAATCTGCAATTTTATGAACCGCGCACCATTCACGACTCGTCATTGAGTAAAGCGATCCACGGCATTGTTGCCGCGCGTTGTGGCTTGCTTGCGCAGAGTTACCCGTTCTGGCGCGAGGGGAGTGAAATCGATCTTGGTGCTGATCCGCATAGCTGCGATGACGGTATCCATGCCGCCGCAACTGGCGCTATCTGGCTGGGGGCGATTCAGGGTTTTGCCGGAGTCAGCGTGCGCGACGGCGAATTACATCTGAACCCAGCGTTACCTGAGCAGTGGCAACAGTTATCTTTCCCTTTGTTCTGGCAGGGCTGCGAATTACAGGTCACTCTCGACGCGCAGCGTATTGCGATTCGAACTTCTGCGCCCGTTTCACTGCGGTTGAACGGTCAGCTTATTTCCGTGACTGAAGAATCTGTTTTCTGTTTGGGTGATTTTATTTTGCCCTTCAATGGGACCGCTACCACGCATCAGGAGGATGAATGAAACTACAAGGGGTAATTTTCGATCTGGATGGCGTGATCACCGACACCGCACATCTGCACTTCCAGGCATGGCAGCAGATTGCCGCCGAAATCGGCATCAGCATCGATGCGCAATTTAACGAGACGTTAAAAGGGATCAGCCGCGATGAGTCCCTGCGACGCATTCTGCAACACGGGGGCAAAGAGGGCGACTTTAACGTGCAAGAGCGGGCGCAACTGGCGTATCGCAAAAATCTGCTCTACGTCCACTCACTGCGCGAACTGACGGTTAACGCTGTTCTGCCGGGAATTCGGCCTTTGCTGGCAGATCTTCGGGCGCAAGGCATCCCGGTAGGGCTGGCCTCCGTCTCTCTGAATGCCCCAACAATTTTAGCGGCGCTGGAGCTGCGCGAGTTTTTCACCTTCTGCGCGGACGCTTCCCAACTTAAACACTCGAAACCGGACCCGGAAATCTTTCTCGCCGCCTGTGCCGGGCTGGGCGTGCCGCCGCAGGCATGTATCGGCATTGAAGATGCGCAGGCGGGCATTGACGCCATTAACGCCAGCGGTATGCGCTCGGTGGGGATCGGCGCGGGCTTAACTGGGGCGCAATTACTGTTGCCCTCAACGGAGTCCCTGACCTGGCCGCGGTTATCGGCCTTCTGGCAAAACGTATAGCAAAGGAATCAACATGGCACAGCTTTCGTTACAACATATTCAAAAGATCTACGATAACCAGGTGCATGTGGTGAAGGACTTCAACCTGGAGATTGCCGATAAAGAGTTCATCGTGTTTGTCGGTCCGTCGGGCTGCGGTAAATCGACCACCCTGCGTATGATTGCCGGGCTTGAGGAGATCAGCGGCGGCGATCTGTTGATCGACGGTAAACGAATGAATGACGTTCCGGCCAAAGCGCGCAATATCGCGATGGTGTTCCAGAACTACGCGCTGTATCCGCATATGACGGTCTACGACAACATGGCGTTTGGCCTGAAGATGCAAAAAATCGCCAAAGAGGTGATTGATGAGCGGGTTAACTGGGCGGCGCAAATCCTTGGCCTGCGTGAGTACCTGAAACGCAAGCCGGGTGCGCTTTCCGGCGGGCAACGCCAGCGTGTGGCGCTCGGACGGGCGATTGTGCGCGAAGCGGGCGTGTTTTTGATGGATGAACCGCTCTCTAACCTGGATGCCAAGCTGCGCGTACAAATGCGCGCGGAAATCAGCAAGCTGCATCAGAAACTGAACACCACCATGATCTACGTGACCCACGATCAGACCGAAGCGATGACCATGGCGACGCGGATTGTCATTATGAAGGATGGGATTGTTCAGCAGGTCGGTGCGCCGAAAACGGTCTATAACCAACCGGCGAATATGTTTGTTGCCGGATTTATTGGGTCACCAGCAATGAATTTTATTCGCGGCACGATCGATGGTGATAAATTCGTTACGGAAACGCTTAAATTAACCATTCCCGAAGATAAATTAGCGGTTCTAAAAACGCAGGAAAGTTTGCATAAGCCCATCGTGATGGGAATACGCCCGGAGGATATTCATCCGGATGCGCAAGAGGAAAATAACATTTCTGCCAAAATTAGCGTGGCGGAATTAACCGGTGCGGAATTTATGCTCTACACCACGGTTGGGGGGCACGAGCTGGTGGTCCGTGCCGGTGCGTTAAATGATTATCATGCAGGAGAAAACGTCACTATTCATTTCGATATGACCAAATGTCATTTCTTTGATGCAGAAACGGAAATAGCAATTCGCTAAATACAGGGGGAAGGCATTCCCCCAGGATAATACAAGGAACAATAATGAAAAAGTTATTACCCTGTACCGCACTGGTGATGTGTGCGGGAATGGCCTGCGCACAGGCTGAGGAAAAAAACGACTGGCACTTTAATATCGGCGCGATGTACGAAATAGAAAACGTCGAGGGTTATGGCGAAGATATGGACGGGCTGGCGGAGCCTTCCGTCTATTTTAATGCTGCCAACGGGCCGTGGAGAATATCGCTGGCTTATTACCAGGAAGGGCCGGTAGATTATAGCGCGGGTAAACGTGGAACCTGGTTTGATCGCCCGGAACTGGAAGTGCATTATCAGTTTCTCGAAAGCGATGATTTCAGTTTCGGCCTGACCGGTGGTTTCCGTAACTATGGTTATCACTATGTTGATGAACCGGGCAAAGACACGGCAAATATGCAGCGCTGGAAAATCGCGCCAGACTGGGATGTGAAACTGACTGACGATTTACGTTTCAACGGTTGGCTGTCGATGTATAAATTTGCCAACGATCTGAATACAACCGGTTATGCTGATACCCGTGTCGAAACGGAAACGGGTCTGCAATATACCTTCAACGAAACGGTTGCCTTGCGAGTGAACTATTATCTCGAGCGCGGCTTTAATATGGACGACAGCCGCAATAACGGTGAATTCTCCACGCAAGAAATTCGCGCCTATTTACCGCTGACGCTCGGCAATCACTCGGTAACACCGTATACGCGCATTGGGTTGGATCGCTGGAGTAACTGGGACTGGCAGGATGATATCGAACGTGAAGGCCATGATTTTAACCGTCTTGGTTTGTTTTACGGTTATGATTTCCAGAATGGTCTTTCCGTTTCGCTGGAATACGCGTTTGAGTGGCAGGATCACGATGAAGGCGACAGCGATAAATTCCATTATGCAGGTGTCGGTGTGAATTACGCGTTCTGATAATGTGCTAAATTTCCGGATGCAGCGCGAGTACTTTATCCGGTTTATAAATGTAGGCCGGATAAGATGCGCCAGCATCGCATCCGGCATTCAGGCAACGTAGCTGGCATTTATTTCAACGACATATGCGTGGCAACGGTAATATTTTGTGGTGACGGTTTTCCGGCAATTAAGCGGAATAATAACTCACAGCTTTGTTGACCTAACTCCTGCGTCGGGATATCGATACCACCCGGTGCAGGCGTTAAAATAAATGACAGCGTTTCATTGCTATAACCCACTACCGCTAACTGCTGCGGAATAGCAATGTTTTTCTCTGCCGCCGCACGATAAATGCTCATTAATTTCAGGCTGTCTGTGGCAAACACCGCCTCAGGCAACGGTGACTGACTTAATAATTGCCGTGCTGCTTTTAATGCTGTTTCATGGGTGTAACCGCCATCAACAATCCATTCATCGCGCACTGCAATATTATGCTCAGACAGACTTTGCTTATAACCATTAACGCGGTCAACCGAAACATGGACATCAAGCGGAGCATGTAGGCAGGCAATATTTTTATGTCCACTTTCAATTAATGCATCGGTCAGCGCAATACTGTCGCCAAAATTATCGGTATCGACAGAATAAACATGGGCATATTCACCTTCAACTTTGCCAATTACTACCACCGGAATATCGTATTTATCGAGTTGGGCGAAAAAAGACTCATCTGCTGGCGAACTTAGCATAATAATGCCTTTAATCATTTTCTGCTTAATTTTGCTTTCACATTTTTGTAAGTCTTCAGCTGGGTTGTGCGACGTCTGCAATATCACGTCGAAACCCTCATCTTCCGCTTTGGCGGTAATGGCATGCAAAACTTCGGAGAAAAACGGGTTACCCGCCGTAGTTTTGGTCGAGCGGGTAGAAATCACCATAATGGCATCAAAGCCCGAAGAGGTCAGCGCGCGGGCCAGTTTATTTGGCTGATACTGTAATTCTTCAATGGCCCGTAACACTTTTTCGCGCGCTTCCGGGGAGATATTGGTTTGCTTATTCAGCACGCGTGATACGGTGGATTTTGATACGCCGGCAACCCTGGCAATATCATAAATAGTAGGGGACATAGGTCAGGAACTCCGTCCGAACGTGAATGCTGCACATCTTATGGAGTTCGCCTCAAGATGACAACACGGGCAGTTGATAATCAAGGGCATGGCCCCCACATTCATATCCTTACGAATGATTTTTTTCTGGTCCACAGGACAGCAATGAAGCGACTTAAAAATGAACTTAATGCGCTGGTGAATCGGGGTGTCGACAGACATCTGCGCCTCGCTGTAACCGGACTTAGCCGCAGCGGCAAAACCGCGTTTATCACTGCGATGGTCAATCAGTTGCTCAATATTCATGCCGGAGCACGCTTGCCGCTATTAAGTGCGGTGCGTGAAGAGCGCCTGCTGGGCGTAAAACGCATTCCCCAGCGTGACTTTGGCATTCCGCGCTTCACCTACGATGAAGGGCTGGCGCAGTTATATGGCGATCCTCCCGCCTGGCCGACCCCAACACGCGGCGTCAGTGAGATTCGCCTGGCGCTACGCTATAAATCGAACGATTCGCTGTTGCGTCACTTCAAAGACACTTCCACGTTGTATCTGGAGATAGTGGATTATCCCGGCGAATGGTTACTCGACTTGCCGATGTTGGCGCAGGACTATTTAAGCTGGTCGCGCCAGATGACGGGCTTACTCAATGGTCAGCGCGGCGAATGGTCGGCAAAATGGCGAATGATGTGTGAAGGGCTGGATCCGTTAGCACCTGCCGACGAAAACCGTCTTGCAGACATTGCTGCCGCATGGACCGATTATCTCCACCACTGCAAACAGCAGGGGCTGCACTTTATTCAGCCTGGACGTTTTGTCTTGCCGGGCGATATGGCAGGTGCGCCCGCGCTGCAATTCTTCCCGTGGCCAGATGTCGATGCCTGGGGCGAATCAAAACTTGCACAGGCCGATAAGCACACCAATGCCGGAATGCTGCGCGAACGGTTTAATTATTACTGCGAGAAAGTGGTGAAGGGGTTCTATAAAAATCATTTTCTGCGCTTTGATCGGCAGATTGTGCTGGTGGACTGCCTGCAACCGCTCAACAGTGGGCCACAGGCATTTAATGATATGCGTCTGGCGCTGACGCAGCTGATGCAAAGCTTCCACTACGGGCAGCGTACCTTGTTCCGGCGCTTGTTTTCGCCGGTTATCGATAAGCTATTGTTTGCTGCCACTAAAGCGGATCATGTGACCATCGATCAGCACGCCAATATGGTTTCATTACTGCAACAACTGATTCAGGATGCCTGGCAAAATGCGGCGTTCGAAGGGATCAGCATGGACTGCCTGGGGCTGGCGTCAGTTCAGGCGACCACCAGCGGCATTATTGATGTTAACGGTGAGAAAATCCCGGCGCTGCGCGGTAATCGACTCAGCGATGGCGCACCGCTCACTGTGTATCCTGGCGAAGTCCCCGCACGTTTGCCTGGTCAGGCGTTCTGGGATAAACAAGGCTTCCAGTTTGAGGCGTTTCGCCCGCAGGTAATGGATGTCGACAAACCGTTGCCGCATATTCGTCTTGATGCTGCGCTGGAATTTTTAATAGGAGATAAATTGCGATGACCGAACCGTTAAAACCACGTATTGATTTCGACGGTCCGCTGGAGGTCGATCAGAATCCAAAATTCAGGGCGCAGCAGACCTTTGACGAAAATCAGGCGCAAAATTTTGCCCCGGCCACACTCGACGAAGTGCCGGAAGAAGAGGGGCAAGTTGAAGCGGTGATGGATGCAGCGTTACGTCCGAAACGCAGTCTGTGGCGCAAAATGGTGATGGGGGGGCTAGCTCTGTTTGGCGCAAGCGTTGTCGGGCAGGGCGTGCAGTGGACGATGAATGCCTGGCAAACTCAGGATTGGGTAGCGCTGGGTGGATGTGCCGCTGGGGCATTGATTATCGGCGCTGGCGTAGGTTCTGTGGTAACAGAGTGGCGGCGCTTATGGCGCTTGCGACAGCGCGCCCATGAACGCGACGAAGCGCGCGATTTGTTGCACAGTCACGGCACGGGTAAAGGCCGTGCATTCTGCGAAAAACTGGCGCAGCAGGCGGGCATCGACCAGTCGCATCCGGCACTGCAACGCTGGTATGCCTCAATCCATGAAACGCAGAACGATCGTGAAGTGGTCAGCCTGTATGCTCATCTGGTCCAGCCGGTTTTAGATGCCCAGGCGCGGCGCGAAATCAGTCGCTCAGCGGCGGAATCAACGTTAATGATCGCCGTTAGCCCGCTGGCGCTGGTGGATATGGCATTTATCGCCTGGCGCAATCTGCGTTTGATCAATCGCATCGCCACGCTGTATGGCATTGAACTGGGATATTACAGCCGTTTGCGCCTGTTTAAGCTGGTATTGCTGAATATCGCTTTCGCCGGAGCCAGCGAACTGGTGCGCGAAGTGGGGATGGACTGGATGTCGCAAGATCTCGCTGCGCGTTTGTCTACCCGGGCAGCTCAGGGGATTGGTGCTGGACTTCTGACGGCACGACTGGGGATTAAAGCTATGGAGCTTTGCCGCCCGCTGCCGTGGATTGACGATGACAAACCTCGCCTCGGGGATTTCCGTCGTCAGCTTATCGGTCAGGTGAAAGAGACGCTGCAAAAAGGCAAAACGCCCAGCGAAAAATAATGCAATATCGGGTGCTGACCGGATATCTTTACGCCGAAGTGCCCGTTTTTCCGTCTTTGTGTCAATGATTGTTGACAGAAACCTTCCTGCTATCCAAATAGTGTCATATCATCATATTAATTGTTCTTTTTTCAGGTGAAGGTTCCCATGCGTCTGGAAGTCTTTTGTGAAGACCGACTCGGTCTGACCCGCGAATTACTCGATCTACTCGTGCTAAGAGGCATTGATTTACGCGGTATTGAGATTGACCCCATTGGGCGAATCTACCTCAATTTTGCCGAACTGGAATTTGAAAGTTTCAGCAGTCTGATGGCCGAAATACGCCGTATTGCAGGTGTTACCGATGTGCGCACTGTTCCGTGGATGCCTTCCGAACGTGAGCATCTGGCGTTGAGCGCGTTACTGGAGGCGTTGCCTGAGCCTGTGCTTTCTGTTGATATGAAAAGCAAAGTGGATATGGCGAACCCGGCGAGCTGTCAGCTTTTTGGGCAAAAATTGGATCGCCTGCGCAACCATACCGCCGCGCAATTAATTAACGGCTTTAATTTTTTACGCTGGCTGGAAAGCGAACCGCAAGACTCGCATAACGAGCATGTCGTTATTAATGGGCAGAATTTCCTGATGGAGATTACGCCTGTTTATCTTCAGGATGAAAATGATCAACACGTTCTGACCGGTGCGGTGGTGATGTTGCGCTCGACGATTCGTATGGGCCGTCAGTTGCAGAATGTCGCTGCACAGGACGTCAGTGCCTTCAGTCAAATTGTCGCCGTCAGCCCGAAAATGAAGCATGTTGTCGAACAGGCGCAGAAACTGGCGATGCTAAGCGCGCCGTTGCTGATTACGGGTGACACCGGTACAGGTAAAGATCTCTTTGCCTACGCCTGCCATCAGGCAAGCCCACGAGCGGGCAAACCTTACCTGGCGCTGAACTGCGCGTCTATACCGGAAGATGCGGTCGAGAGTGAACTGTTTGGTCATGCTCCGGAAGGTAAAAAAGGGTTCTTTGAGCAGGCGAACGGTGGTTCGGTGCTGTTAGATGAGATAGGCGAGATGTCGCCAAGGATGCAGGCGAAATTACTGCGTTTCCTTAATGATGGTACTTTCCGTCGAGTTGGTGAAGATCATGAAGTGCATGTTGATGTAAGGGTTATTTGCGCTACGCAGAAGAATTTGGTCGAACTGGTGCAAAAAGGCGTGTTCCGTGAAGATCTCTATTATCGTCTGAACGTGTTGACGCTCAATCTGCCGCCGCTACGTGACTGTCCGCAGGACATCATGCCGTTAACCGAGCTGTTCGTCGCCCGCTTTGCCGACGAGCAGGGCGTGCCGCGTCCGAAACTGGCCGCTGACCTGAATACTGTACTTACGCGTTATGCATGGCCGGGAAATGTGCGGCAGTTAAAGAACGCTATCTATCGCGCACTGACACAACTGGACGGCTATGAGCTGCGTCCTCAGGATATTTTGTTGCCGGATTATGACGCCGCAACGGTAGCCGTGGGCGAAGATGCGATGGAAGGTTCGCTGGACGAAATTACCAGCCGTTTTGAACGCTCGGTATTAACTCAGCTTTATCGCAATTATCCCAGCACGCGCAAACTGGCAAAACGTCTCGGCGTTTCGCATACCGCGATTGCCAATAAGTTGCGGGAATATGGCTTAAACCAGAAGAAAAGCGAAGAGTGATTGTGCTGGCTGCGCCGTTCAGGCGCAGCGGCAACGTTCATTTGATGCCAAACTTTTTATGCCAGGCTTCCACATGGCGCGCCGTTTGACGCAGCGGCGCATTCACTAAATAGTTCTGAATCCAGGGTGTTTCCATCCAGTAGCGGACTTTTTCCGGCGCGTGCGTGAGGCAGTGCATCACGGCGGCATGATGAAATGAATTTGCTGAATTATCATAACCATCATAGGCACCTTCACCGATCCCACGCACTAATACGCCATGTTCCAGCATGGTCGCCAGAACGGGAATTTGTTCTGGAATATGCACAAAGAAATTTAAAAGTTGACCGCCTTTTGCCAAAGCATAGTGTTCCAGCCCCTGAAGGTACCAGTTAACCTGCGGCATATAGTTTGAGTAGATGTGCAGGTTGTAACGCAGGAGAGCCGTTGCTAGCGCATGTGAAAATCGCGGCTGATTTTTACCAAACTCAGCGATGGTAAGGACGCTGTCCAGCGATAACCTCGAACTGAAAGCCAGTGCCATTATTTCCGGTAGTTCCGGTTGTCCAAAGTGCGCGGCGGCGGCGCTACGGCAATCAGCGCGGTCAAACGTGGCGAGCATGGCGTAAATAGGGTCAGCAACGTCATGCGACTCGTGGGCCAGTTGTTTGAAAATGTCGCCAGCATGTCCGCATTTCATAGCTATCCAGCAGAGATTAACAAATTCACCCGCCATATTGTCATTTACGAAATAGGCATCCGGATACTGATGTAATTCAAAGGACAACCCGGCAACCCATATGAAACGCATCGGAAAGACAAACGGTTCCGCAATCAGTTGTATAAACTCTGCGGCATCAAAGCATTTTCCTTCCTGGCGCTCAAACAAATAACGGGCAATATCTGGGTGAGAAAGTGAACCCCGACGAAGCCATTGGGCGGCAAATTCATGCCACTGATAACTATTATTATGATGCCGGTGGGCGATATTATTTAGCTCAGATGTCTGAAAGGCCGCTTTCGCTGCAATATATTCCACACTATCCAGCTGACGATATTCATAAACCGCTTCGCCGGGCGAGATTAATTTTCGACTAATCGCGCAGCGCTTTCGGGACTTACCGCCAAGAACCTTTTCATAAAGTGACATGAAGGGACCAGAATGCACAACATCATGTCCGACGGTGAGATATTTATCCTGCAACGCCTGAAACTCTGCGCTGTACAAGAGATTATTCAGCAAGGTACTAAGTTCAGGCTTTATTCGGCGCTTTGCGCCAGTTGAAACGAAAAGATCATGGAAATGACCATCATTGTTGCGGATTAATTGTTTTACCCAGGTTAGCGCTTCACTTAGCTGATCAGTAGACGAAAATAAACCAATCGCATAGAGATAAAAGTCTGAGTAGGTATGGATATGATTTAATGGTTCTTTTTTACTGCGTACAAAAGAGAACGCATCGGAAAACTGTGCATTGTGGATCAAATGGCGCAAATGGCGGGTATATTGCTTCCAGGTATTACAGGTTCGCTCATCCAGAACGCCCGCATTAATTAACCACGCTTGTTTTGCCAGCAACCAGGTTTCATCATAATAAGCAGGCCCTAACGGGTGGTAATCCGCGATAAACGCTTTCAGCGCATAAGGGGTAAAATTGGGGGCGACAGGGTTATCTTCCGTTACATCGCTGGCATGGAAAAGCGATTCAAGAACAGCGGATGCTTTATTCCAGTCTTCCATTGCGCAAGCGGCGTTAAATAACACCATTCTTAATGCCGGGTAACGCGATAATGCTGTAAAAACAGGCGTACTGCCTCTCCATGAACTATATCCATTTGGATTAAAGAAATGGTAATCAGTAATGGCTGCTTCGAGCCAGGTTTCTGCACCACTAGCCTCGCCGCAGTGAACCATCGCCGCTGCGCCAAGAAAAATACCGGCTGCAGCTGTCGGCGGTAAACATGAACAACCTTGTTCAATAGGATCTGGCGCTAGCTCTAAAAGCCATTCTGCATGGTTCGTTAGTGCCTCGGCAATGGCAGGAATGTCCGTTGAACAGCAATTGTGTTTAAGCCAGACCGTAATTTGTTTATCATCCATAATAGTCATCACTCCGCTGGGCCAATAATGGCAAAGAGCAATCTTAATGCACAACGGTTAGGGGGAATAGTGGCAGGAACTCTGGAAAATAATGGGACTGGTAGATCAAAAACTGCCGTTCACCGGTGGTGATTCAGTGAACGGCACAGTTGTTTAGCGCAGTACAGCCAGAGCTGCTTCGTAATCCGGCTCGGTGGTGATTTCATCAACCAGCTGGCTGAAAATCACATTGTCATTTTCATCGATAACCACAACGGCACGCGCTGCCAGACCTTTCAGTGGGCCATCAGCAATTGCCACACCGTAGGCTTGCAGGAATTCAGCGTTACGGAAAGTGGAGAGGGTGATAACGTTGTTCAGACCTTCTGCGCCGCAGAAACGAGACTGGGCGAACGGCAGATCGGCAGAGATACACAGCACAACGGTGTTGTCGATCTCGGTTGCCAGTTGGTTAAACTTACGTACTGATGCGGCGCAAACACCGGTATCAATACTCGGGAAAATGTTCAGCACTTTGCGTTTACCCGCAAACTGACCGAGGGTGACGTCAGACAGATCTTTTGCCACGAGAGTAAAAGTCTGCGCTTTGCTACCCGCCTGCGGGATGGAATTGGCGACTGTAACCGGGTTGCCCTGGAAATGAACGGTTTGTGACATGATTATCTTTCCTGTTTACATATAGTTAACGTCACACCTAGTTTATGCTAACTGTCAATAACACAGCAAACGCTATTTGCGCTTAATCCGCAGACCACCGCGACAACAAGGAGTAAAGATGAGAACCGTTAAGGTATTTGAGGAAGCCTGGCCCTTACATACCCCGTTTGTGATTGCTCGGGGAAGTCGTAGTGAAGCGCGCGTGGTGGTGGTTGAACTGGAAGAAGAAGGTATTAAAGGCACCGGTGAATGCACGCCGTATCCGCGTTATGGAGAAAGTGATGCCTCGGTAATGGCGCAAATTATGAGCGTCGTGCCGCAATTAGAGAAAGGGCTTACACGGGAGGAGTTGCAAAAAATTCTCCCTGCCGGCGCAGCACGTAATGCGCTGGATTGTGCATTGTGGGATCTGGCGGCGCGAAAACAGCAGCAATCGCTGGCTGATTTGATCGGCATAACGCTTCCCGAGACAGTCACCACTGCCCAGACGGTAGTCATCGGTACGCCTGATCAGATGGCCAATAGTGCATCAACACTCTGGCAGGCAGGCGCGAAATTACTGAAAGTGAAGCTGGATAACCATCTTATCAGTGAGCGGATGGTAGCAATTCGCACGGCTGTACCCGATGCGACGCTAATCGTTGATGCAAATGAATCCTGGCGTGCAGAAGGGTTGGCGGCGCGTTGCCAGCTATTGGCGGATTTAGGCGTTGCGATGCTTGAACAACCGCTTCCTGCGCAGGACGATGCGGCGTTGGAGAATTTTATTCATCCGTTACCGATTTGTGCAGATGAAAGTTGTCATACTCGTAGCAATCTGAAGGCGCTGATAGGGCGCTATGAGATGGTTAACATTAAGCTCGATAAAACGGGTGGCCTGACGGAAGCGCTGGCGCTGGCGACTGAAGCACGTGCACAAGGTTTCAGTCTGATGCTGGGCTGCATGTTGTGTACCTCTCGTGCCATTAACGCCGCTTTACCGCTGGTGCCGCAGGTCAGTTTTGCTGATCTTGACGGACCGACCTGGCTGGCGGTAGATGTGGAACCGGCGCTTCAATTCACGACGGGCGCATTGCATCTTTAGGATGCCAGCGCAGCAAGTTAGCCATCGCAAAGAGGTATTTTTCGCTGGCTTCGTCGGAGGAGATGGGCGGAAACTCTGCGGTGATGCAATGCAGGTTGAGATCCGCACACCAACTGCCGAAAGAGCCAGGCGTTTCATAACCGACGCTGGTGACCAGTGGCAATTCAAACGCCTGGGCCAGCCATTCACCTAATTCGCTGTGTCTGGGGTCTTCAATACAGGCCAGTGGATCGTGGAATGAGACCACCCAGGCAGGTTGAATGCGATGTATAAGCTGGCACAGCGCCTGAGTTTCAGGTTCGGAGCCAGGTTTGTCACCTGTCAGTAAAACGACATCACGTTCTTCAGCGGCGCTGTTCCAGCGATAAACCGTTTCACCTTCCTTCCAGTTTGCTGCCGGAAAGTTTCTATTTAAATCCACGCCATTAGCATTGGCCCGTAACCCTAACTGGCAGCCGTCAGGATTCACACACAGCACCACATGATGGCGGCGCAAAGACGGTGTCAATGTCCGCAGAGCACAGGAGAGGGTCACGACCGAAGAGTTTTCATCACCGTGGGTGCCAGCCAGAATCAAACCACTTTCGTGACTGGCGGCTGGGGCCGGAAACCAGATCAAAGGCGCGCCCAATAATGAACGTCCGTAATGTTCTGTACCGGGCGGAAATGCGCCGCGTTCGGCGCGTGGGCGAGTTACGGTCATGATCGTCTCTGGTTCAGGAAGTATTACAGGCAGTGTTGTGCAAATTTTGCGGATTATCAAATCCTTTTCTTCAACGCTATGTTATCGATCTTGTATCACTTTTTTGCCGGAAGTTGTTTGCATTTCTTTAAGGCGAAACAAATAATTACGCATGATTATTAACGCAGGTTTGAGGGTAACTTATGAAGCACTCTGTTTCAGTCACGTGTTGTGCGCTGTTGGTCAGCAGCATTTCTCTTTCGTATGCTGCAGAAGTTCCGAGCGGCACAGTACTGGCAGAGAAGCAGGAGCTGGTGCGCCATATTAAAGATGAGCCTGCGTCGCTGGATCCCGCTAAAGCCGTGGGTCTGCCAGAGATTCAGGTCATTCGCGATCTTTTTGAAGGACTGGTGAATCAGAACGAGAAAGGGGAGATTGTCCCCGGCGTTGCGACTCAGTGGAAAAGTAATGACAACCGTATCTGGACTTTCACCCTGCGCGATAACGCAAAATGGGCGGATGGCACACCGGTAACGGCACAGGATTTTGTCTACAGCTGGCAACGTCTGGTTGACCCAAAAACGTTGTCGCCGTTTGCCTGGTTTGCCGCGCTGGCGGGAATCAACAACGCACAGGCGATTATTGATGGTAAAGCTACGCCTGATCAGCTAGGCGTCACCGCGGTTGATGCCCGTACTTTGAAAATCCAGCTTGATAAACCGTTGCCGTGGTTTGTGAATTTAACAGCCAATTTTGCCTTCTTCCCGGTGCAAAAAGCTAACGTAGAAAGCGGGAAAGAGTGGACGAAACCCGGAAATCTGGTCGGCAATGGCGCTTATGTTCTTAAAGAGCGTGTAGTCAATGAAAAACTGGTCGTGGTGCCAAATACTCATTATTGGGATAACGCCAAAACGGTGTTGCAAAAAGTGACCTTCCTGCCAATTAATCAGGAATCCGCAGCCACTAAGCGTTATCTCGCGGGGGATATTGATATCACCGAATCCTTCCCCAAAAATATGTATCAGAAGCTGTTGAAGGATATTCCGGGGCAGGTTTATACACCGCCGCAGCTCGGGACCTATTATTATGCGTTTAACACGCAAAAAGGGCCGACGGCAGATCAGCGCGTTCGTCTGGCATTAAGTATGACGATAGATCGCCGCCTGATGACCGAAAAAGTGTTGGGGACGGGCGAAAAACCAGCGTGGCATTTTACGCCAGATGTTACTGCCGGATTCACGCCGGAGCCTTCGCCGTTTGAACAAATGAGTCAGGAAGAACTGAATGCGCAGGCAAAAACTTTGTTGAGCGCAGCCGGTTATGGTCCGCAAAAACCGCTGAAGCTGACGCTTTTGTATAATACTTCAGAAAACCATCAAAAAATTGCGATTGCTGTGGCATCGATGTGGAAAAAGAACCTTGGTGTAGATGTCAAACTGCAAAATCAGGAATGGAAAACCTATATCGATAGTCGTAATACAGGTAATTTTGATGTTATCCGCGCCTCGTGGGTGGGGGATTATAATGAACCCTCCACCTTCCTGACATTATTAACGTCAACGCATTCAGGGAACATTTCACGTTTTAACAACCCGGCCTACGACAAAGTTTTGGCCCAGGCATCGACGGAAAATACCGTTAAAGCGCGTAATGCCGATTACAACGCGGCAGAAAAAATCCTCATGGAGCAAGCACCGATTGCACCAATTTATCAATATACCAATGGACGATTAATCAAGCCGTGGCTGAAAGGTTATCCCATTAATAACCCGGAAGATGTGGCGTATAGCCGGACTATGTATATTGTGAAACATTGATGTGAACTGGCGTTACCCTTGTGGGTAACGCCAGTGATGTCTGAATTAACGACCCTGGTCTGGTGGTGTAATGTTATCCATATACAGCGTCTGGCTTGGGAACGCGAAATCCGCGCCGTGTGACTGTACAATATCGATAATCTTCAAATAAACATCCTGCTGGGCGGCAAGCCATTCAGCCCATACTGTGGTTTTGGTAAAGCAATAAACCATAATATTCAATGACGAGTCAGCAAACTGGTTGAAATAAACCAGTAAGGTTTGTCGCTGGTCGATGGCTGGGTGATTTTTAAGCATCTCACGTACGGCTTCGACAATGGCTCCCACTTTTGCCGCATCCTCATAACGTAAACCGATTGTCGTGGTAATACGTCGGTTGGTCATTCGCCCCGGGTTTTCTACGCTGATAGACGAAAACAGCGAGTTCGGGACGTATAACGGACGATTATCAAAGGTCGTAATTTTGGTAATTCGCCAGCCAATTTCCGCTACTGTACCTTCGATATTTCTGTCCGGTGAACGGATCCAGTCGCCAATACTAAAAGGACGGTCGAAATAGAGCATAATCCCGGAAAAGAAGTTACTCAAAATATCTTTACCGGCCATACCGACAGCCAGACCACCAATACCACCAAAGGTCAACAAGCCAGAAAGGCTCATACCGAAATGTTCGCCATAAAGCAAAACAAGTACCACAATAATGGTGATTTTGATGATACGCGACATAATCCGCGCACTGGTGATATCGCGACCTTTTTTAATCTGCTGTTTTTCAAACTGATTAATCAGCAGAAATAACTTAATCGTCAGAATAACCGCAATCAGGGACGTACAGATAAAATCGATAACGCCTGGAGTGATAAATTGGAGTTTGTAGTTTTCTATAACATAATTAATGATGCTACCAACAGCACTGATAATTATGGTGTAGATTAAAAATTGCACCGCATGGAATAAAAATCCTTTTCTTTTACGATTTCCGCGGCGAAACCAAAAGCTCATCAGAATCAATGCTGCGCAGCTACCGAAAATAATGACCAGATTAAGCGCATTATTTGTAAACAGTTCAGCGATCATTGTTTTATCAGGCTCCTCCAGATAATTGTCGTCATGCCGGAAACCCCTGGCGGGGCTATTTTACCGCGACAATTCATTCAGATCATCAATAGTCAGGGAAGGAAGTAGCAACATTAGCTAACTAATCAATGCGTTGATTGTAAATCCAGCTAAGAGGTGAGGTTTTCAGAGCAGACAACGGTGAAATGTCATGGTATTGTTACTGTTAGGTAACAAGAAATTTGTCTGCACAAGGATTACATCATGATTATGGCGAAACTGAAGTCAGCGAAAGGGAAGAAATTTCTCTTTGGTTTGTTGGCGGTTTTCATTATTGCGGCGTCGGTTGTGACTCGCGCGACCATCGGCGGCGTGATAGAACAGTACAATATTCCGCTGTCTGAGTGGACGACATCAATGTATGTGATTCAGTCATCAATGATTTTTGTTTATAGCCTGGTCTTTACTGTGTTGCTGGCAATCCCGTTGGGAATTTATTTCCTTGGCGGCGAAGAGCAGTAAGTAAAAAATAGGCCCGTTAACTCGGGCCTTGTCAGTTATTGAAGAGTCGTTAATCGTCTTCTTCGTCATCCAGTTCAACGGGGGTCTGATACTGGTCAGGTTTAATGACCAGCAGGTCGCAGCGAAGATGATCAATCACCTGTTCCGCCGTGTTGCCGAGGAATGCTGCTGAAATACCGGTGCGTCCGACCGTTCCCAGAACCACAATCCCCGCCTGTAAGTGCTCCGCCAAATCAGGAATCACCTCTTCTGGTAGACCTTTTTCAACGTGTGTCATGTTTTCATTAATACCGAATTTCTGCCGCAGGGCTTTCATAGCCAGCAAATGTTGCCCACGAATGGCATCGTTATAAACGCTCGGATCAAATTCCGGCAGTTCAATCGCGATATTAATTGGCGTTACCGGATAAGCGCCAACCAGATGAACTTCGGTATGATTAACTTGTTCCGCCAGTTCGATCGTCTCTTTAACCAGTTTTTCATTGAGCGCATTATGGTACGGCTCTTCACTGGCGAGATTCACCGCCACCAGCGCCTTACCCCCTTCCGGCCACGGCTGGTCTTTCACCATCCACACCGGGCTTGGGCATTTGCGTAACAGATGCCAGTCCGTTGGCGTAAAAATCACCGCTTCCAGACGGTCATGTTGGTGCGCCATTTTTAGCACCAAATCGTGTCCGCCGCTGATCACTTCCTGAATGATGGCTTCGAATGGACGGTTATGCCAGACCACTTTAATTTCAATGGGAACGCCAGCATTGAGATAATATTT
Organism: Escherichia sp. MOD1-EC5990; assembly: GCF_002965285.1. Lineage (NCBI taxonomy): Bacteria > Pseudomonadati > Pseudomonadota > Gammaproteobacteria > Enterobacterales > Enterobacteriaceae > Escherichia > Escherichia sp. MOD1-EC5990. The sequence goes on from NZ_PTRV01000008.1 coordinate 140,534, forward strand.
TGCCTGCTCGTGGATCCAGGCTGTTCGCTGGCTGATGACGCCCTGACGCATAGCGGTACGTTCGTCCGGGGAGAGCAGGGTGGTCATTTCGTATGAGAAGTCATAGATCGGCAAAAAGGCTTTAATTTTGCCACCAATCCGTTGATGTAAATAAACAGCTCGCCGCAATGCTGGTTGGTCGTCCTGGTTAGGATCGATAACAACGAGCATGTTCTGATACATAGCCATACAGGGTCTCCTTACAACAACTGTCAACGCAGTTTGTAATTAAAAGATTAACCCATATCTGGTGAATGAAACAGTGATGAACCTTCTGCCAGATCAATAAATCAGAAAAATTTAATGATATGACAGAAGGATAGTGAGTGATGCGGAAAAATCAGGCAACGTTACGCGTGTGACCAGCAAGCTGGGCCAGCGCATCGTTATTTTCGATGGTGATGTATTTACCTTTGACTGCCAGCATACCGCTTTTCTGGAAGCGACCCAGCAGACGGCTGATGGTTTCTACCGTCAGGCCCAGATAGTTACCGATATCGCCACGAGTCATCGTCAGGCGGAATTCACGAGGGGAGAAGCCGCGTTGGGCAAAACGACGGGACAGGTTGTAGATGAATGCAGCCAGACGCTCCTCGGCATTTTTCTTCGACAACAGCAGGATCATGTCCTGATCGCCTTTGATTTCACCGCTCATCAGACGCATCATCTGCTGACGCAGATTCGGCATTTTACCGGACAAATCGTCCAGCGTTTCGAACGGGATTTCACATACCATCGAGGTTTCCAGCGCCTGCGCGAAGCTTGGGTGATGACCACTGCCGATGGCATCAAATCCCACCAGGTCGCCTGCTAAATGGAAACCAGTGATTTGCTCGTCGCCTTGCTCAGTGATGGTATAACTTTTAATCGTACCGGAGCGGATGGCATAAAGCGATTTAAGTTCATCACCAGCCTTAAACAGCGTCTGGCCTTTCTGAATAGGCTTCTTTCGCTCAATGATATTATCAAGCTGATCAAGCTCATGTTCGTTGAGTGTGAACGGGATGCAAAGCTGGCTGATGCTGCAATCCTGGCAATGGATAGCACAACCGCCAGACTGAATGCGCCGTATAATTCGCTTTTCCGGGATCATAGGTCTGCTCAAGCCGTAATTGATATTTGTCAATTTTAACATCTTTTTAGGGAGCAAGTAAGTCTAAGCAAACCTTAACAGCAGAGAATTCCGATATTAGATGTAAATATATGTCTATCTATTTGAAAACCCTTAAGTTGTTAAGGGTAACTTTACATAAAAGTGTGAACAAGCTGGCACAAATTGTATAAGGTTTACAGCAAAAGATAACCTTCGTGGCGTAATAACCACTCTTTTCGCTGAACTCCGCCTGCATATCCGGTCATGGTACCGTTTCTGCCAATGACCCGATGACAAGGCACAACAATGCTGATGGGATTCGATCCATTTGCCGCACCTACGGCACGCGCCGCGCCGGGGCGGCCCAATTGTTTAGCCAGTTGGCCGTAATGCATTACCTGCCCGCAGGGGATTGTGCGTAATGTTTTCCAGACTTCGCGCTGAAATGGCGTCCCCCCCGTGGCAGTGGGAAGCGTATCAATAATGCTAAGATTACCGGCAAAATATTCACGAAGCTTGTCGCTTAAACCACCTGGGTTTGTGGCAGAAATGCGTTCATAGCCTTCTTTGCGGTAATGGATGTCCAGCAGCTGCACCATGCGTTCGCTGTACTCTTCCCATTCAACCGCCCGCAAGTGAAATTGCTCATCGCAAATCACCCACAGTGGACCTAGTGGCGTGGCAATTTTTTCTTCAAGTAATCTCAGCATCCGTTCTCTCTTAAGACAAACGAGGGTAAATCCCCGGACCTATCGGCAGACCGACAAGATACCACGCCAGCAACATCAGCAGCCATACCACCAAAAAGATAAGTGGATAGGGCAAAACTAACGAATAGTAAGTACCCAGTTTCGCGTCTGGTTTGTAGCGTTGCAGGAATCCAAGAAACAGTGGAACAAAAGGAGATACCGGTGCTAAAGGCAATACGGATGAGTCGGCAATACGAAAGAGGATTTGCGCAAATGCCGGGTGAAAGCCAAGTAGCATAAACATTGGTACAAAAATGGGGGCCAGAATCGACCAGATTGCGGAACCGCTGGCGATAAACATGCATAAGAAAGAGGAAAGCAACGCCAGACCGACAAACGCCGGGATGCCGCTAAGCCCTGAACTTTCGAGTATATCGGTCAGCCCCACAGCGATGAATTTCCCCATGTTGCTCCAGTTAAACATGGCGACAAACTGGGCCAGGGGAAAAACCATCACGATAAATCCCGCCATCTCTTTCATCGGTTCAATCATTAAATGCGGTAAATCCGCCTGACGTCGAATTGTGCGGGTAGCGATGCCATAAGCCAGCGAAACCACAAAGAAAAAGAGAATGATCAGTGGCACGATACCTTTAATAAAGGGGGATGGCATCACGGTGTGATTAATCGGATCGCGCAATATCCCATTTTCCGGGATCACCATCAGCGCAATTGCGGCAATAAAAAGTAGCGATACGACACCTGATATGCGTAAACCAAAACGCTGACTTTCGGTCAATGTCTGCAGTTTCTCATCGCTGTTTCCCTGCCATTGACCTAACCGTGGCTCAATGATTTTGTCGGTTATCAGGCCGCCAACAAACGTCAGTACGACTACGGAGCTGGCCATAAAATACCAGTTATCAATTACACTGACGTGCATTTGCGGATTGAACGCAGCCGCAGCCTCCGTGCTGATCCCCGACAGCAACACGTCGGTTGTGACAATCAGTAAATTAGCCGTAAAGCCGCAACCGACGCCTGCAATGGCGGCCAGTAAACCTGCCACTGGATGCCTGCCCACCGCCAGAAAAATCAATGCGCCCATCGGTGGCATGATAACTAACGCCGCATCGGATGATATATGGCTAAAAAAAGCAATAAACAACACCATATAACTGGCATAGCGGGCATTAACATGCGATGCCATTTTAACCATTAGCGCTGGCAGTAAGCCGACGCGTTCCGCCAGACCAGCACCTAAAACCAGCGCCAGGATCGCGCCTAGTGGGGCAAAACCGCTAAAGTTTTTAATCACATTGGGTAAAAACCAGTGTAATCCTTCCACACTGAGCAGGTTTTTCACGACCACTGGTGTACCATCGGTCGGGTTTTTCGCACTGACGCCAAAGGCCGACAAAATTGCCGTCGTCACCATGAGTACGATAATCAAATAGATAAAGAGCAAAAAAGGATGGGGAACCTTGTTACCAATTCTTTCGACCCAGCCATAGAGCTTCCCGGATTGGGAGGACGACGGTATGGATGACATACTCATGGGCATTCCTCGATTGTTGTGTTTGCGTTGTTGTTGTTATTTTAAAGGTGACGGTGTCACGTTTTTCGGAATAGGGCAGTGATACGGTTGCGTGTCCGTAACTTGCTGATGCTCTTGTTGGCATTCTTGCAATAGCCCTGAATCAATGAAGAGATTAAGTGTGGTTGCTGCTATAGTTTTCGCCGCCAGCAGCATTCCTTTATGAGCAATAGACGTTCGCCCCTGGCTAACCAGTTGCCACGTATGTAGCGGTGTACCGACGGCGAAACAGGGGCTGAAACACTGGGCAACAGGCAGTTTCCAACTGACGTCGCCGACATCAGTTGATGCCGCAAGCACGTTATCGGTGGCGGCATATGGAGCGACTTCATTCGCCAGTACCGTTTCACGATGACGTAGTGCAAAAGCCTTGCCGTTTTCGCCACCGGTTGCGGCGATATTATTCAGACTGTTTTGCCGATCGTTGGGGGTGAGCGTAGCCTGAATTTGTTTCGCAAAAGCCAGTTCTTCGCAGTTCCATTCCGGAGTACCAAAATGGGATAGGGCCTGGTACATGGCATTTTCTAAGGTGCGATTCGGGAGATAACTGGAACAGGCTTTGTCAAAGCGGCATTCAACCGTGGTTTCGGTCATCAATGCCGCACCTTCGGCGATTTTGGCGACCCGATCATAAATATGCTGCACATCGGTCATTTCGGGGGCGCGGATAAGATAAAGCACTTCTGCCTGCGCCTGGACCACGTTGGGCGAGATCCCGCCGCTATCTGTGATGGCATAGTGTACGCGCGCTTTTTCAATAATATGTTCGTTGAGGAAGTTGGTGCCAGTGGTCATCAACGTTACGGCATCAAGGGCGCTGCGTCCCAAATGAGGGGAATTTGCAGCATGTGCTGCGATCCCTTTAAAGCGCCATGATGCTTGAATATTTGCCAGCGTGCGGGTATTGAACATACCGGCAAAGGCTTCCGGGTGCCAGGTGAGTGCCGCATCCACATCATCAAATAACCCCTCGCGGACCATGAACGTTTTTCCCGAGCCGCCTTCTTCGCCAGGACAACCATAAAAGCGCACCGTGCCGCCTTGCCCATATTGTTCCAGCCATTTCTTGACGGCTATTGCTGCGGCAAAAGCGGCGGTTCCCAGCAAATTGTGTCCGCAACCGTGACCATTTTCACCGGGCGTCGTGGATGTAGGCTGCGCGCAACCTGCTTGCTGACTTAAACCTGCCAGGGCGTCATATTCCCCCAGCAAGGCGATAACCGGTTTGTCTTGACCAAACGAAGCAATAAAGGCATTTGGGATATTGCCTACGTTGCGAGTCACGGTGAAGCCTGCAGATTCCAGCGCCGAAGCCAGATGTTCCGCTGACCAGAACTCTTCAAAACGTGTTTCTGGATGATCCCAGATTTGATCAGCAATATCGGTATAACGTTGGCGATCGGCTTCAATCGCATCGTCGATAAAATGATAGATTTCCTGCATCAGATACCTCGCGTCCAGGGAAAATTAAGCGCGGTGCGCGCCAGCGTTTCGACGGCAATAGCGAGAACCTGCTCGTCAAAATCGAATTTTTCGTTGTGATGACCTGCCGCCAGCTGTGTGCCAAATACCATGTAGGAGGCTTGCCCTTGATGTCGCTGCACGCGGGCCATCATTAATGTGGCATCTTCGGAACCCGCAGGCGCTTCAACACGTTCAATGGCCTGATTGACCCCCGCGACCTGAGCCGCCTGGCTTTGTAACCATGCGACCCATTGCGGCGAAGGAGAACTGGCGGTAGCTGCACCCATCAGCCGAGTTTCAACGCCGACACCATACATGGCTGCTGCGCCCTGAATCGCTTGTTGTGCACGGTCAAAAACATATTGATTGATGACGTCGCTGACCCCTCGAGTTTCAACTTTCAGCAACGCCGAGGCAGGAACCACATTACGACCGCTTCCTGCCTGCATAACGCCCACGTTTACTCTGGAAGCGCCTTCGCTGTGCGGGGCGATTGCATGCAGTGCAAGAGTTGCTTGTGCTGCCGCCAGTAAGGCATTGTGACCATCTTCTGGTTTTGCGCCTGCGTGAGCGGCGGTCCCGGTGAAGTACGCGTCAAATTTGGTTGTTGCCATAAAATTATCACTGCCGCACACTACTGTGCCCGCAGGTACACCAGTGCCAATGTGCACAGCAGTAAAATAATCAACATCATCCACTACACCTGCATCGACCATCGCCCGCGCGCCACGCGTACCTTCCTCTGCAGGCTGAAAAATCAGTTTGATGACGCCGTGAAGTCCGGACTCGAACTGTTTAAGGGTGTGCGCCAGCCCAAGCCCAATAGCGGTATGTCCATCATGACCACAGGCATGCATCATTCCGGCGTTACATGACGCAAAACCGTCGCGGTAGGGGCGATGGCTGACATCCCGTTCTTCACTGAGATCCAGCGCGTCCATATCGACACGGAAAGCCATCACCGGACCGGGGCGACCGGTATCCAGGGTGGCGACGATGCCAGTGAAACCGCCTTCAAAAGCCGCAATCCATTGTTCTAGCGCCCCCTGTTGACGAGCGCGCTCGAATTCGCGTTGTAGAGTGAATTCATCAGGTAATCCCATCCGGCTACTTTCATTAACGACTTCGCGGCCCAGCGCCAGTGAATAACCGAGCTGGTGCAATTCTTCCGCAACAAGGGTGGCAGTGCGGAATTCCACCCAGCCAGACTCTGCATAGTGGTGAAAATCACGTCGCCAGTGCGATAATTTTGGGGCAAGCGAATTAATAAATTGATTCAAAGACTCCATAACCTTTCCCGTCATCAGTAAAAAGTGTGACCCGGTTCACGTAGCGATAGTTTTTACTTATCACTAACTGATTTTTCACAGTTTTAACCGTTCATAAATTACCCTGACATAATCATCTGCATTAAAGTAGATGCCAGTTTCTTTGGTCTGATAAATAACGGTTATCGGTGGCGTCATGGCTTTTCAGGTAAAAATTCATCAAATTCGGGCTTTTGTTGAAGTGGCTCGTCAGGGCAGCATTCGCGGAGCGAGCCGCATGTTGAATATGTCGCAACCGGCACTGAGTAAATCTATTCAGGAGCTGGAAGAAGGGTTAGCGGCGCAACTCTTTTTTCGCCGTAGTAAAGGCGTGACGTTAACTGATGCCGGCGAAAGTTTTTATCAGCACGCCAGTCTTATTCTTGAAGAGCTGCGCGCAGCGCAAGAGGATATTCGCCAACGACAAGGGCAACTGGCAGGGCAAATTAATATCGGCATGGGGGCCAGTATTTCCCGCAGTCTGATGCCAGCTGTCATATCTCGTTTTCATCAGCAGCATCCGCAGGTAAAAGTACGCATTATGGAAGGGCAACTGGTGTCGATGATTAATGAATTGCGCCAGGGAGAACTGGATTTCACCATCAATACCTATTATCAGGGACCCTACGACCACGAATTTACTTTTGAGAAATTACTGGAAAAGCAATTCGCGATCTTTTGCCGCCCGGGACATCCCGCCATTGGTGCCCGTTCGATCAAACAGTTACTGGACTACAGCTGGACAATGCCGACGCCACACGGCAGCTACTACAAACAGTTGAGTGAATTGCTTGACGATCAGGCGCAAACGCCACAGGTCGGCGTAGTCTGCGAGACGTTTTCAGCCTGTATCAGTCTGGTGGCAAAAAGCGATTTTCTCAGCATACTACCTGAAGAAATGGGCTGCGATCCCTTGCACGGACAGGGGCTGGTGATGTTGCCGGTTAGCGAAATTTTACCGAAAGCGGCCTATTATTTGATTCAGCGGCGTGATAGTCGCCAGACACCACTGACCGCGTCATTAATCACGCAATTTCGGCGAGAATGCGGCTATCTGCAAAGTTAAAACTGCATAAAAAAATAGAGTCTGTCGACATCCGCCAGACTCTACAGTACACACAGCAGTGCATCCGCGTCTTAAATCCGGCATGGTCTCCTCTGCGCCGGTGACTGTGTTATAACGGTTTTAACCTTTAGTTGCCAATTTTCTTCAGTGACAGATTTCACGAAAATATAAGTTACATTATTAATATCGTGAATGAATAATCATGCATAAGCATTTTGCTTAAAATATCGGCAACATTTGGAACTTATTACTGGAATTTTGGGTAATACGTTGTTGGACCGACCCGGTCTGGTTATCATATCGCGCTCTTAATTGCGGGAGGATGTAACATGAACCTTGACGACAAATCGCTGTTTCTTGACGCCATGGAAGATGTCCAGCCGCTGAAACGTGCTACAGATGTCCACTGGCATCCAACGCGTAACCAACGTGCGCCGCAGCGTATCGACACGCTGCAACTTGATAATTTCCTCACCACCGGATTTCTCGACATCATCCCGCTAAGCCAGCCGCTGGAGTTTCGGCGGGAAGGGTTGCAACATGGGGTGCTGGATAAGCTGCGCAGTGGTAAATATCCGCAACAGGCGAGCCTGAATCTTTTGCGCCAGCCGGTGGAAGAGTGCCGCAAAATGGTGTTCAGTTTCATTCAACAAGCCCTGGCGGATGGTTTGCGTAATGTGCTGATTATTCATGGTAAAGGGCGGGAAGATAAATCGCATGCCAATATTGTCCGCAGCTATGTGGCGCGCTGGTTGACCGAATTTGATGATGTCCAGGCATATTGTACCGCGCTACCGCATCATGGCGGCAGCGGGGCGTGTTACGTCGCACTACGTAAAACGGCGCAGGCAAAGCAAGAAAACTGGGAGCGCCACGCTAAGCGCAGTCGTTGATCTCGAGACGCATCCGCGGCTTATGCCGCCAGCACGCGGTTGCGTCCATCATTTTTCGCCCGATACAAAGCATCATCAACGCGTTTAAACAGTTCATCGATGCTTTCATTTCCTTCGTGATGCGCCACACCAATGCTGACGGTAAAGCGTGGTAAGCCCGAAATACTCACTTTTGTCACGCTTACGCGGATAGTTTCAGCCAGCGAAAGCGCGGTATCCAGTGGGGTTCTTGGTAGCAATAAGACAAACTCTTCGCCTCCCCAACGAAACACCAAATCGCCTTTGCGAGCGCAACTTTCGAGAGTGCGGGCGAGGGCGCATAACACCTCATCACCTTTAGAATGCCCATAGAGATCGTTAATGTGTTTAAAACGATCGGTGTCGATGAGCAATAAGCTGTAATCCTGAGTGATGGCGAGGTGCTGCATTTGGCCTGGCTCGGTAATGTGATAAAACTGGCGCCGATTCAGTAATCCGGTCATCGCGTCATGGTGGGCAGCATGTTCCAGCTGCTCCTCCAGCCGTTTTTGCTCCGTAATATCATGCACAATACATAACATGAGCTTGTCGCCATAAATTTCAATCGGCCCAGCATAGGTCTGCACATGACGAGTCGAACCATCCGCCAGTTTATGAACAAAATTCAAAGGCTTATGACCACCGGGTAAATGCGAGATTTCATGCATGATAGGCATGACGCGACGCCCGAGCATATTAATTTCCCAGGTATGTTTCTGGCACATCGTTTCATGGTTATAACCATAGAAATTGAGCGCGGCGAGGTTAGCATCGACGATTTGGCCATCTCGTGAGGGGTCAATCAACAACATTGGTGCAGAGTTAGTCAGAAAAAAGCGCGCATAAAAACCTTGTTTTTTGCGCTGATAATTTGCCGAGCGACTGGCTTTTAAACCCAGCGTTGCCGGTGCTTCGATACCTTCGAAAATAATCACCGGTTCTGCTTCTGTCAGCTCTCGCAAAACAAGCCGACAGCTTAATGCTGTTTCCTCTTCTTTACGTTGAACGGTGAGGATTTCGATAATATCGTGTTGGTTTTGCAGATCGGAGAGGTATTTCGGCAGTTCTTTTTGTGAGGAGACGGAATAGGGACCGGTTCGTAGCTGACTAAACGTGAGGTCTTGCATCAACAGTCGCGCCGCGCTGTTGGCATAAATTAACTGTTCCTCAAAGGGCGAAACGATCCAGACAGGACTGGTGAGTAAGTCCAGGGTATTGAAGTTGTGCGTAATCATTGAGATCCCGTTATTTTTATCAATTTTTGTTGCTATCCGATCGCAATAAAGCCACGTCATATGATCAGATAATTCTGATAATGATAGACGCTATTTAACACTTCACACGGTTTGTATATGGAAAAGCATTTTGCTTTTTGTATTCAATTTAGACAGAATTTTATTAATCATTTCAGGGTAATGGGGTGATGAGATGTTGCGTAACAGGGCCAGAAGGCTAGACTACAAAATAATGCGTTGATGATGGAGGCACTGTGGAAGCGATTAAGGGATCGGACGTTAATGTCCCGGATGCAGTATTTGCCTGGATGCTGGATGGTAGAGGCGGCGTTAAACCGCTGGAAAATACAGATGTGATTGATGAAGCGCATCCCTGCTGGCTCCACCTTAATTATGTACACCATGATAGCGCCCAATGGCTGGCGACAACACCGCTGCTTCCCAATAACGTACGTGATGCGCTGGCGGGCGAGAGCACACGGCCCCGAGTCAGCCGTCTCGGTGAAGGTACGCTGATTACATTGCGCTGTATAAACGGCAGCACCGATGAACGCCCCGACCAACTGGTCGCCATGCGTGTATATATGGACGGGCGGTTAATTGTTTCGACCCGACAACGCAAAGTGCTGGCCCTGGACGATGTGGTGAGCGATCTGGAAGAGGGTACAGGTCCGACCGATTGCGGTGGCTGGCTGGTGGATGTGTGCGATGCGTTGACCGATCATTCCAGCGAATTTATTGAGCAGCTGCACGATAAAATTATCGACCTTGAAGATAATCTCCTCGATCAACAAATTCCACCGCGTGGATTTCTGGCGCTGCTGCGCAAACAATTAATTGTTATGCGTCGCTATATGGCACCGCAACGTGATGTTTATGCTCGTCTTGCCAGTGAGCGTCTGCCGTGGATGAATGATGATCAACGCCGCCGAATGCAGGATATTGCCGATCGCCTTGGGCGCGGCCTGGACGAAATTGACGCCTGTATAGCACGGACTGGCGTGATGGCGGATGAAATCGCTCAGGTGATGCAGGAAAATTTAGCCCGTCGCACCTATACAATGTCATTAATGGCAATGGTCTTTTTACCCAGTACGTTTCTGACCGGGTTATTTGGTGTCAACCTTGGTGGGATCCCAGGTGGCGGGTGGCAATTCGGATTTTCAATTTTTTGTATTCTGTTAGTCGTTCTTATTGGTGGTGTTGCTTTATGGTTGCATCGTAGTAAATGGTTGTAACAACAGCAATTTTCCCTACTATCTGTATACAAAAACGCCGCAAAGTTTGAGCGAAGTCAATAAACTCTCTACCCATTCAGGGCAATATCTCTCTTGCAGGTGAATGCAACGTCAAGCGATGGGCGTTGCGCTCCATATTGTCTTACTTCCTTTTTTGAATTACTGCATAGCACAATTGATTCGTACGACGCCGACTTTGATGAGTCGGCTTTTTTTTGCCTGTTATATATCAGCGTCTACCCTTTAAGAGTCCACCCAATGACCGGAGGGAAATATGACGACACTCATTTATTTGCAAATTCCTGTCCCTGAACCGATTCCTGGCGATCCTGTTCCAGTGCCCGATCCAATCCCTCGCCCGCAACCCATGCCTGACCCACCACCCGATGAAGAACCGATTAAATTGTCGCATCGTGAGCGTAGATCTGCGAGGATACGCGCTTGCTAATTTTTGCGTCGATGACCACGAGAACAGATTGTGACCGCTTTTTCTACCCTGAATGTTTTGCCTCCCGCCCAACTCACGAACCTTAATGAGTTGGGTTATTTAACTATGACGCCGGTGCAGGCCGCCGCGCTTCCGGCGATCCTTGCCGGAAAAGATGTTCGCGTGCAGGCGAAAACCGGCAGCGGCAAAACGGCGGCTTTTGGCCTCGGGCTGCTACAGAAAATTGATGCGTCGCTATTTCAGACCCAGGCTTTAGTGCTGTGCCCTACGCGTGAACTGGCGGATCAGGTGGCAGGTGAATTGCGTCGGCTGGCGCGTTTTCTGCCAAATACCAAAATTTTGACTTTGTGCGGTGGTCAACCGTTCGGTATGCAGCGTGATTCGTTGCAACATGCGCCGCATATTATCGTGGCAACCCCGGGTCGTTTGCTGGACCATCTGCAAAAAGGCACGGTATCACTGGATGCGTTGAATATGCTGGTGATGGATGAAGCCGATCGCATGCTGGATATGGGATTTAGCGATGCCATTGATGATGTTATCCGTTTTGCGCCAGCATCTCGACAGACGCTTCTGTTTTCGGCAACCTGGCCGGAAGCCATCACCGCAATCAGCGGACGAGTGCAACGCGATCCATTGGCGATTGAAATTGACTCAACAGATGCTCTGCCTCCCATTGAACAACAATTTTATGAGACATCCAGCAAAGGCAAAATTCCGCTGTTGCAACGGTTATTAAGTTTGCATCAGCCATCCTCTTGCGTGGTGTTTTGCAATACCAAAAAAGATTGTCAGGCTGTCTGCGACGCGCTGAATGACATAGGGCAAAGTGCATTGTCGTTACATGGCGATCTGGAGCAACGTGACCGCGATCAGACCCTGGTACGTTTTGCTAACGGTAGCGCTCGTGTGCTGGTTGCGACGGATGTTGCTGCGCGTGGTCTTGATATTAAATCGCTTGAGCTGGTAGTGAACTTTGAACTGGCGTGGGACCCTGAAGTTCATGTACATCGCATCGGGCGTACAGCGCGTGCAGGAAATAGCGGTCTGGCGATCAGTTTCTGTGCCCCGGAAGAAGCACAGCGGGCCAATATCATTTCTGACATGTTGCAGATAAAACTTAATTGGCAAACGCCGCCAGTTAATAGTTCCATTGTGCCGCTGGAAGCAGAAATGGCAACGTTATGTATCGATGGCGGGAAAAAAGCCAAAATGCGCCCGGGTGATGTATTAGGTGCGCTGACAGGAGATATCGGGCTTGATGGCGCAGATATTGGCAAAATCGCCGTGCATCCGGCGCATGTCTATGTTGCGGTGCGTCAGGCTGTTGCTCATAAAGCATGGAAACAGTTACAGGGCGGGAAGATTAAAGGAAAAACGTGCCGGGTGCGGTTATTAAAATAATGAAATGTTGAATCGCAGGGTGCAAGAGTAAACATCTTCTTCGGGATTGCCGGATGCGACGCTGGCCGCGTCTTATCCGGCCTCCATAAGAGTAGCCCGATAAGCTTGCGCATCGGGCGCTATCCGGGTTATTTCACTTCAACCACATTCAGTCGTAACTCATCCAACTGATTTTCATCTTCTTCAGGCTGCCAACCCGCCGGTTGTAGAGGGATCTCTTCGCGATCAAACGCCAGATCACCCCCGTTAACCACTTCAGAACCGTGGGTAATGCCTTTGAAATCGAACAGGTTGGTATCGCACAGATGCGACGGCACCACATTCTGCATCGCGCTGAACATCGTCTCGATACGCCCCGGATAACGTTTATCCCAGTCACGCAACATGTCAGCAATCACCTGACGTTGCAGGTTAGGTTGTGAACCGCACAGGTTGCACGGAATAATCGGGAACGCTTTTGCATCGGCAAAGCGCTGAATATCTTTCTCGCGGCAGTAGGCCAGCGGACGAATCACAATATGTTTGCCATCATCGCTCATCAGTTTCGGAGGCATACCTTTCATCTTGCCGCCGTAGAACATATTTAAGAACAACGTTTGCAGGATATCGTCACGATGGTGACCCAGCGCGATCTTCGTCGCTCCCAGTTCCGTTGCGGTACGGTAAAGAATTCCGCGACGAAGACGAGAACACAGTGAGCAAGTGGTTTTGCCCTCCGGAATCTTCTCTTTCACGATACCGTAAGTGTTCTCTTCCACAATCTTGTACTCAATGCCCAGCTTTTCAAGATACTCGGGCAGAACGTGTTCCGGGAAGCCCGGTTGCTTTTGATCGAGGTTAACAGCCACCAGCGAAAAATTGATTGGCGCGCTTTGCTGCAAATTGCGCAGAATCTCCAGCATGGTATAGCTGTCTTTACCCCCGGAGAGGCAAACCATGATGCGATCGCCTTCTTCAATCATATTGAAGTCAGCAATGGCTTCGCCCACGTTACGACGCAGACGTTTTTGTAATTTGTTCAGATTGTATTGTTCTTTCTTACTAATTTCTTGATTTTGCGACATTTAAAAGCGACTCAATTCGTTATATGGCATCAGAAGAGTATGCGTCATGCCGGAACGCCCAGCATAAGAAATCTGATATAAAAACTGTGGCGTGTATGGTACGGATTAGAGGGGAAAATGTCAGCACATTTGCGAAATGAATCAAAAAGCCCGCAGCAATGTGCGGGCGTTAGTGTCAGCGCACAACCAGCACGGAGCACTCTGCGTGACGCACTACAGCTGCGGCGTTAGAACCGAGCAGATAAGTGGTGATATCCGGTCGATGGGAAGCAATGATGATCATATGAGCGGGGATCTTCTTCGCCAATTCCAGAATGCGGTCTTTGGGCGAGCCTTCCTCAACATGGACATGCACTCTGTCGGTTGGCAGTTTAAATTTTTTAATGATCTCTTCCAGTTGCGATTTGGCTTCCGCTTTCAGGTCATCCATTGCCGGTAATTCTGCGGAATACGCTAAACCCAGAGAGGCATAGTAGGGCAGTGAAGGTATTACCGTCAGGAAATGAACCTCTGCATCATCAATCTTTGCCTCTGCCTCAACGTGGCTAATCACGCGTTGAGTTAATTCTGAATCGGAAATATCGATAGGGACAAGAATCGTTCTGTTCATAAAACCTCCTGTTTTAGTATCCGCATAAAGTGTAACGCCAGATGACACTTTTTGTGTAATGACGGAGTTCACATTTTTAATTTAGATCAAAGGAGGAAGAATAAGCAGAAAAAGCCCGCCATAACAGCGGGCAGGAGGATTTAGAACTGATAAACCAGACCTAAAGCGACAATATCATCGGTAGAGATGCCGTTGGCAGCGTAGAAGCTGTCATCTTCATCCAACAGGTTGATTTTATAGTCAACGTAAGTGGACATATTTTTATTGAAATAGTAAGTCGCGCCAACATCGGCGTATTTTACCAGATCTTTATCATCAACACCTGCCGGGTTGTCTGCACCACCGGCAGCGTGCAGGTCACGGCCTTTAGACATCAGGAAAGAGACTGCCGGACGCAGACCAAAATCAAACTGGTACTGTGCAGTGACTTCAAAGTTCTGGGTTTTGTTTGCAACAGCATAATCGCTGTCGCCAAACGGGGTCATATTACGCGTTTCTGAATACATGGTTGCCAGGTAAATATTGTTAGCATCGTATTTTAGCCCAGCAGTCCACGCGTCTGCTTTATCACCACCCGCCGCAGTATGGTTAACCTGGTCATTGGTGCGGTCAGAAGAGGTGTATGGCGCACCAGCGCTAAAGCCCATGCCTAAATCATATGTTGTGGAAAGACCCCAGCCGTCACCGTTTTCATGGCGAACATCACGTCCGTTGTTGGTGCCTTCCTGACCATTACTGGCTCCTTCGTTGTTACCTTGATACTGCACCGCGAAGTTCAGACCATTTACCAGACCGAAGAAATCAGTGTTACGATAAGTCGCGACGCCATTGGCACGACCAGTCATAAAGTTGTCTGCATTGGTATAAGAGTCACCGCCAAATTCAGGCAGCATATCGGTCCAGCCTTCGATGTCGTACATTACGCCATAATTACGTCCGTAATCGAAAGAACCGTAATCTGCAAATTTCAGTCCGGCAAATGCCAGACGGGTCCATGACTGGTTTTTTGAAGATTCAGTGTTGTTTGCCTGAATATTGTATTCCCATTGACCGTAGCCAGTAAGTTGATCGTTAATTTGGGTTTCGCCTTTAAAACCCAGACGCGCATAGCTCTGGTCGCCATCTTTCGCTGAATTATCAGAAAAATAATGCAGGCCATCAACTTTGCCATACAGATCTAATTTGTTGCCGTCTTTATTATAAACTTCGGCTGCATGTGCAGCACCTGCTGCAAGCAGGGACGGAATTAAGAGTGCCAGTGCTTTGCTTTTCATTGAATAAATCCTTTAGTTATTTTATTTGCCTTTTACCCCGGCTTCGGGGAGTAAAAACATCCTAAAGGAGAAGTTCCGTTAGCCGATAAATATCATTTGTTACGCCTTAAGTTAAATCTTAATCAAATAATTCTTATGAAATGATAATAAGTATGGTGAATGTATTGAAGGTAATACATACAAAATAAAAATTATACTTTTAATTTGCTATACGTTATTCTGCGCGGGTTATATGCCTTTATTGTCACAGATTTTATTTTCTGTTGGGCCATTGCATTGCCACTGATTTTCCAACATATAAAAAGACAAGCCCGAACAGTCGTCCGGGCTTTTTTTTAGAATTGGATAATCCTTATCCAGAGCATTTAATCGGTGTTGCTTTTTTCCGCTTTTCCGGCCATTTGTGCCAGGAAGTCATAGCGTTTTTGCAAATCAGCTGCGGCATCTTTCCATAACTGTTCTGCCACTTCTGGCTGCTGCGAATTCAGACGACGGAAACGCTGCTCGTGAAGTAACGTTTCTTCCAGTGCTTCTGACGGCGGGCGTGAATCCAGCGCCAGCGGCAGTTTGCCTTCATCGGCACGACGCGGATCAAAGCGATATAGCGGCCAGAAGCCGGTAGCAGTGAGTTGGCGCATCTGGTCGTGACTGAGTGCCAGATCGTAACCATGCTCTTCACACGGGCTATAAGCGATGATCAGCGATGGCCCCGGATACGCTTCCGCTTCCTGAATCGCTTTCACCGTCTGGTTGAGCTGCGCGCCGAGAGAAATCTGCGCCACATAAACATGACCGTACATCATCATACTGACGCCAAGATCTTTACGCGCTTTACGTTTGCCGTGCTCGCCAAACTTAGTCACCGCGCCAAGCGGCGTGGCTTTTGACGCCTGACCACCGGTATTGGAATAGCATTGCGTATCCAGCACCAGAATGTTGACGTTTTCCGTCAGACTCAATACATGATCCAGACCGCCAAAGCCAATATCGTAAGCCCAGCCATCGCCACCAATCAGCCAGATTGATTTTTCCACCAGTGCATCTGCATCACGCAGCAGTTCATGTGCTTCAGCAACATCGTTGAGTTGCTGGCGTAAAGCTGCAACCTGTTCACGACGAACCTCTGGCGTGGCGTCTGATTTCAACGCAGTTAGTAATTTAGCCGGGATTTTATCGGCAAATTGATCCAGCAGACGCAGCACGCGGACACGGTGTTGATCGACCGTCAGGCGGAAACCAAGGCCAAATTCGGCGTTATCTTCAAACAGCGAGTTCGCCCATGCCGGTCCACGACCGTTGGCATCGGTGGTATATGGTGTGGAGGGCAGGTTACCACCATAAATTGAAGAACAACCCGTAGCGTTAGCGATCAACATCCGATCGCCATAGAGCTGAGTCAGCAATTTAATATACGGCGTCTCGCCACAACCAGAGCAAGCACCTGAATATTCAAACAGCGGTGTAATCAGTTGCGATGTACGAATATCAATACGTTCCAGTTTGCTGCGATCGATTTCTGGTAAATTTAGGAAGAAGTCGTAATTGATTTTCTCTTCTTCTACATGTTCCAGACGTGACATCATATTGATAGCTTTGATCTCTGGATCCTGACGGTCTTTCGCCGGGCAAACTTCGACGCACAGGTTACAGCCGGTGCAATCTTCCGGAGCTACCTGCAAGACATATTTCTGCCCGCGCATATCACGCGATTTTACATCCAGCGAATGCAGGCTGGCAGGGGCATTTTCCATTGCTTCAGGCGGCACCACTTTGGCGCGAATAGCTGAGTGTGGGCAAGCGGCGACGCAGTGGTTACATTGAGTACAGAGTTCCTCTTTCCAGATGGGGATCTCTTCGGCAATATTGCGTTTTTCCCAGCGTGTGGTACCCATCGGCCAGGTGCCGTCTGGCGGCAGCGCCGAAACGGGGAGAGCATCGCCAAGTCCGGCGAGCATCGCAGCGGTAACGGTTTTCACGAAATCAGGAGCAGCATCGGAAACCACAGGCGGTCGATTGGCGCTGTGCGGATTAACCGGCTGTAGCGGAACTTCTTCTACGGATTCACGCGCCAGTGCCAGAGCCTGCCAGTTGCGTTCCACCAGATCCTGGCCTTTGCTGCTGTAGCTTTTGGCAATCGCGCCCTGCAATTCGGCCAGGGCGCTGTCGCCAGGCAGAATTTGCGTCAGATGGAAAAAAGCCATCTGCATGACGGTATTAATTCGGGCCGCCAGGCCACATTCACGGGCGATTTTCGCCGCGTTAATCACATAGAAGCGCGCTTTTTTCTGGTTTAACACGGCCTGAACTTCCTGCGGCAAGCGCGACCATACTTCATCTGCGCTGTACGGCGTGTTGAGCAGGAAAATGCCGCCAGGTTTTAAACGTTCAGCCATCTGATATTTATCGATAAACTGCAACTGGTGGCAGCCAACAAAATCAGCCTGGGAAATGAGATAAGCGGAACGAATCGGCTGTTCGCTCACGCGAAGGTGAGAAACCGTCAGGCCGCCCGCCTTTTTGGAGTCGTAAACAAAATAGCCCTGTGCGTACCACGGCGTGGAATTACCGATAATCTTGATATTGTTTTTGGTCGCGGAAACGCTGCCATCACTACCAAGACCATAAAACAAGGCTTCCAGTTTCGCCGAGTTTGGCAGGGTGTTTTCCGGCAACGGCAGTGACAGATTGGTCACATCATCGTAAATACCAACCGTAAAGCGCGCTTTCGGTTTAGCTGCAGTGAGTTCGGCAAATACTGCCAGAACACAGTCCGGGCCAAATTCTTTGGATGAAAGACCATAGCGCCCGCCGATGACACGGGGCAGGGTTTCGCGCTCGCCATTATTAAAGGCTTCAGCCAGTGTGGTCATCACATCCAGATAGAGCGGTTCTGCCTGGGCACCCGGTTCTTTGGTTCTGTCCACTACCGCCACGCTGCGTACGGATCCCGGCAGAGCTTGTAGCAAGTGTTTGGCGGAGAAGGGGCGGTACAGACGAACTTTTAGCACGCCCACTTTTTCGCCTCGGGTCAGCAATTCATCAACCACTTCTTCACAGGTGCCGATGGCAGAGCCCATCAGGATAATCACCCGTTCCGCTTGTGGATGCCCGTAATACTCAAAGGGCTGATAATGGCGACCTGTCGCGGCAGCGAAATCATTCATCGCCTGTTCAACATGGTCATAGACTGCGTTGTACCATGGGTTGGTGGCTTCGCGAGACTGGAAATAAGTGTCAGGATTGGCGGACGTACCGCGGATCACCGGATGTTCCGGGTTGAGTGCACGGGCGCGATGAGCATCAATTTCTGCCTGCGGCATCAGTTCAAGAATAGTGTCATCGGCCAGCGGGACAATTTTATTGATCTCGTGGGACGTGCGGAAACCATCAAAGAAATGAATAAATGGCACGCGACTTTTCAGCGTCGCAATGTGCGAAATGAGAGCAAAGTCTTGCGCCTCCTGGACGTTTGCTGCACACAACATCGCGCAACCCGTCTGGCGCACTGCCATGACGTCGGAATGATCGCCAAAAATAGAGAGTGCATGTGTGGCAACGGTACGAGCCGCAACATGCAGGACAAACGGCGTCAGTTCGCCTGCCAGTTTGTACAGCGTTGGGATCATCAGCAGCAAACCCTGCGATGACGTAAACGATGTTGAGAGGGCGCCAGTTTGCAAAGCACCATGCACGGTAGCGATAGCACCCGCTTCCGACTGCATTTCAACCACGCGTGGTGTGTCTCCCCAAACGTTTTTCAAGCCGTTTCCGGCCCATGCATCAGCCTGTTCTGCCATCGTGGAACTGGGGGTAATAGGGTAGATGGCGATAACTTCACTGGTGCGAAACGCCACCGAAGCAACCGCGCCATTACCGTCAATAGTAATCATATGACACCCTTACATTGCGCAAATGAGGGGCGCACGAAATTGCTGCGCGCCCAGTAGTTATCTTTCAATTTTAGCAAATGGCTTTCTTCTGCATTTTCGCTTTTGTGTCCCCCACATCAGCGTAATGAATGTTTTGATCAAACAGAGGGCAAAAAAATAGCCATAAAAAAGTAAAAATGCGGGGCAACGCGCAGGACAGCTCTCGACGCCGCCCTCTGTGCTGCCTATTATTTATGGCGGTGTCGTTTGGCTTGAAGATCAGAGGAAGAAAAGATGCGAGCAGCGTTTTGGGTAGGGTGTGCCGCTTTATTATTGTCGGCGTGTAGTAGTGAACCTGTTCAGCAGGCGACTGCGGCGCACGTAGCGCCAGGTTTAAAAGCGTCGATGTCCAGTAGTGGAGAAGCAAATTGTGCAATGATCGGCGGTTCGCTTTCTGTTGCCCGTCAACTGGATGGTACGGCGATTGGGATGTGTGCATTACCCAACGGCAAACGCTGTAGCGAACAGTCACTTGCCGCCGGGAGCTGTGGCAGCTATTAATTCATTAAATCCGCCAGCTTATAAGTTAATGTCTGTTTCGCGGTCGCCAGCGTTAACTGGTTCGCGGTCAGATCCACTTGTGCACCTTCTTTCAGCATTTCGCTAATGGTGTTATCGAGTTCATTAAGCTGCGGGTTAGCGCACATCATACGGGTCATTGCCAGCCCTTTGGCTGTCAGTTCACCATTAGACAGTTTGCCTTCACCGCTAAAGCGGTTACACATGCTGCCGGAAATCATCATCTTTTCACCAAAGCTGATTTCTGGCGGGTTTTTATCGCTGGTCACGGGCTTACCGTTTACGCTTTCCAGCACAAAGCGATGATGCTGTAGCTGTTCTGGGGTTACAGCAATTTTGTCATTACTTACACATCCCGCCATCAGCAGGCTTAGCGCAACAAGCGCGGCTACTTTCTTCATTGTGGTTCTCAATTACGGTTTCTGACTGAGGAATATTTTAAGAATAGAGGATGAAATATCTTTGGGGATTATCTGAATAAGCTCCCCTGGCGTACAGGGGAGCGGCAAGATTAAACCAGTTCGTTCGGGCAGGTTTCGCCTTTTTCCAGATTGCTTAAGTTTTGCAGCGTAGTCTGAGAAATACTGGTCAGAGCTTCTGCTGTCAGGAATGCCTGGTGCCCGGTAAACAGCACGTTGTGGCAGGCAGACAGACGACGGAATACGTCATCCTGGATTACGTCGTTGGATTTATCTTCAAAGAACAGATCGCGTTCGTTTTCATACACGTCCATACCCAACGAACCAATTTTCTGATTTTTCAGCGCTTCAATTGCCGCCTGAGAATCAATCAATGCACCGCGACTGGTATTGACGATCATCACGCCATTTTTCATCTGATCGAAGGCGGCTTCGTTCAACAGATGGTAGTTTTCCGGTGTCAGCGGGCAGTGCAGAGAGATAACGTCTGATTCAGACAACAGGGTTGGCAGATCGACATACTCCACACCGAGTTCCAGCGCCGCCGCACTTGGATACGGATCGAACGCCAGCAGACGCATACCAAAACCTTTGAGAATGCGCAGCATCGCCACACCGATTTTACCAGTACCGATAACGCCTGCCGTTTTGCCATACATGGTAAAGCCGGTCAGACCTTCCAGAGAGAAGTTGGCGTCACGCGTACGCTGATATGCGCGATGGATACGGCGGTTCAGCGTCATCATCATACCGATGGCGTGTTCAGCAACAGCTTCTGGATCATAGGCTGGAACACGGACTACTTTCAGCCCCAGTTCTTTTGCTGCGTCAAGGTCGACGTTATTGAAACCGGCACAGCGCAGGGCGATATATTTAACGCCGTGCTTTTTCAGTTCTTCCAGCACCGGGCGGCTGCCGTCATCGTTTACGAAAATGCATACCGCTTCGCAGCCATTGGCGGTTTTGGCGGTTTTTTCCGTCAGCAGAAAGTCAAAAAATTCCAGCTCAAAGCCAAAGGACTCGTTCACCTGTTGCAGGTACTTCTTGTCGTACTGTTTTGTGCTATAAACGGCGAGTTTCATAAGACTTTCTCCAGTGATGTTGAATCACATTTAAGCTACTAAAAATATTTTACAAAATTTCAAATATAATTGAAAGCTATGGCGATATTGAAAAATTCATCAACAACTATGCTTAGTGTAGGCGCAACCTTCAACTGAACGGTTAAACATGCCACAATACCCGTATTGAATGCTTAATTTTTCGCTAAATCAGGATATTAACTACCCATGCTGGGTAAATATAAAGCCGTTCTCGCGCTGTTATTACTGATTATTCTTGTGCCGTTGACGCTGCTGATGACGCTCGGCTTGTGGGTTCCCACGCTGGCGGGCATCTGGCTACCGCTCGGGACACGTATTGCATTAGATGAAAGCCCACGCATTACGCGTAAAGGTTTAATCATTCCCGATCTCCGTTATCTGGTGGGCGATTGTCAGCTTGCACATATCACAAACGCCAGCCTTTCTCATCCCAGCCGCTGGTTATTGAACGTCGGCACGGTAGAACTTGACTCTGCTTGTCTGGCGAAATTGCCGCAGACGGAGCAATCGCCAGCCGCTCCAAAAACCCTCGCGCAGTGGCAGGCCATGTTGCCTAACACCTGGATCAATATCGATAAACTGATTTTTTCTCCCTGGCAGGAATGGCAGGGAAAACTCTCTCTCGCATTAAACTCCGATATCCAGCAACTGCGTTATCAGGGCGAAAAAGTTAAATTTCAAGGCCAGCTGAAAGGGCAACAACTTACAGTCAGCGAACTGGATGTCGTCGCGTTTGAAAATCAGCCGCCAGTTAAACTGGTGGGGGAATTTACTATGCCGCTAGTGCCGGATGGACTTCCTGTAAGTGGTCATGCTACTGCGACGTTAAACTTGCCGCAGGAGCCTTCACTGGTGGATGCCGAGCTGGACTGGCAGGAAAATAGCGGGCAATTGATTGTGCTGGCACGGGATAACGGCGATCCGTTGCTCGATCTGCCGTGGCAAATTACTCGCCAACAATTGACCGTAAGCGATGGTCGCTGGAGCTGGCCGTATGCAGGTTTTCCTTTGAGTGGACGACTGGGTGTCAAAGTCGACAACTGGCAGGCAGGGCTTGAGAACGCTCTGGTCAGCGGACGACTGAGTGTGCTGACCCAGGGGCAAGCGGGTAAGGGCAACGCGGTGCTAAATTTTGGCCCAGGAAAATTAAGTATGGATAACAGCCAGCTGCCTTTGCAACTGACCGGTGAAGCGAAACAGGCGGACCTCATTTTATATGCCCGTTTACCTGCGCAGCTAAGCGGAAGTCTGACTGACCCAACGCTGGCCTTTGAGCCAGGCGCGTTATTACGTTCGAAGGGAAGAGTCATCGATTCGCTGGACATCGATGAAATCCGCTGGCCTTTAGCGGGTGTAAAAGTCACCCAACGTGGTGTTGACGGGCGTTTGCAGGCCATTTTGCAGGCGCATGAAAATGAACTGGGCGATTTCGTACTGCATATGGATGGGCTGGCGAATGATTTTCTCCCTGACGCTGGCCGCTGGCAGTGGCGCTACTGGGGAAAAGGGAGTTTTACACCGATGAATGCCACCTGGGATGTCGCAGGAAAAGGTGAGTGGCATGACAGCACGATTACGCTGACCGATCTCTCAACCGGTTTCGACCAGTTACAATACGGTACGATGACGGTAGAAAAGCCGCGATTAATTCTCGACAAGCCCGTCGTCTGGGTACGTGACGCACAGCATCCCTCCTTTAGCGGCGCGCTGTCACTGGACGCCGGGCAAACGCTGTTCACGGGTGGCAGTGTGTTACCGCCATCAACCTTAAAATTTAGCGTCGATGGACGCGATCCGACGTATTTCCTCTTTAAAGGCGATTTACATGCTGGTGAGATTGGCCCGGTTCGGGTAAATGGTCGCTGGGACGGTATTCGTCTGCGCGGTAACGCCTGGTGGCCTAAACAATCACTGACCGTATTCCAGCCGCTGGTGCCACCCGACTGGAAGATGAACTTACGCGATGGCGAACTGTATGCCCAGGTCGCATTTTCTGCTGCGCCTGAACAAGGATTCCGCGCGGGAGGGCACGGTGTGTTGAAAGGCGGTAGTGCCTGGATGCCAGATAATCAGGTTAACGGTGTCGATTTTGTCCTGCCTTTCCGTTTTGCCGATGGAGCCTGGCATCTGGGGACTCGCGGCCCCGTTACGTTGCGAATTGCCGAAGTGATTAATCTTGTGACAGCGAAAAATATTACGGCTGATTTGCAAGGGCGTTATCCGTGGAGTGAAGACGAACCATTGTTGTTGACCGATGTTAGCGTCGATGTGTTAGGCGGTAACGTGCTGATGAAACAATTACGCATGCCGCAACATGACCCGGCGCTGTTGCGGCTGAATAATCTCTCATCCAGCGAACTGGTTAGCGCCGTCAATCCGAAACAATTCGCCATGTCCGGGGCATTTAGTGGGGCATTGCCTTTATGGCTGAACAATGAAAAATGGATAGTTAAAGACGGCTGGCTGGCAAATAGCGGACCAATGACCTTGCGGCTGGATAAAGACACCGCAGATGCGGTGGTGAAAGACAATATGACCGCGGGTTCTGCGATTAACTGGTTGCGCTATATGGAAATTAGCCGTTCATCGACAAAAATTAATTTAGATAATCTCGGTGTGTTAACCATGCAGGCCAATATTACAGGTACCAGTCGCGTCGACGGTAAAAGTGGTACGGTAAACCTTAATTACCATCATGAAGAGAATATTTTTACCCTGTGGCGCAGTTTACGCTTTGGCGATAATCTCCAGGCATGGTTGGAGCAGAACGCGCGTCTGCCGGAAAATGGCTGTCCGCAAGGAAAAAGGTGTGAGGAAAAACAATGAAAATTTTACTGGCTGCGTTGACGTCATCTTTTATGCTGGTTGGCTGTACGCCTCGCATTGAAGTCGCTGCACCTAAGGAACCGATCACTATCAATATGAACGTTAAAATTGAGCATGAGATCATCATCAAGGCAGACAAAGATGTCGAAGAGCTGCTTGAAACTCGTAGCGATCTTTTCTGAGGCGATGATGAAGAAAACATTACTTCTTTGTGCGTTTCTTGTTGGGCTGGTAAGCAGCAATGTAATGGCATTGACTCTGGATGAAGCCAGAACTCAGGGGCGGGTAGGTGAAACATTTTATGGTTATTTGGTTGCGTTGAAAACGGATGCTGAAACAGAGAAATTAGTAACCGAGATTAATGCCGCACGTAAAGTGAGTTATCAACAACTGGCAAAGCAAAATAATGTATCGGTAGATGATATCGCGAAGCTTGCCGGACAAAAGCTTGTAGCTCGGGCCAAACCGGGGGAATATGTGCAGGGAATTAACGGAAAATGGTTGCAAAAATAAGCACTATGCAACAGCGATATTTCAATGATTTAATTTAAAGGCTGTATAGATATTTTATGGGTGTCCTATTTTTCCAACGCCATCATGAATATCATCATCAACCTCAATATTAAGGATTTTTATAGTCAACCCAAATATGGACGGCATCGCTCTTTTAAGTGAAGTTACGAGGTTTATGGGATTGCTTGTAACACCACATTGTTTTTAGCATCTTGCAAGCCTCATCTTCTGTCAACGCCTGGTAATCCTATCAGGGGCAGTCAACAACAAACCGCAGTAGATAACCTCCAGATTTTCAGTGGGTTGATTAAATGGAACATGGTTTAAATGTTAATATTTTCACGATGAATGAATTTACGGAGTGATCAGTAATATGAATCAGCTACCCAATTTGACGCTGACATTGCTTTTTGTCTGATTATTGTTAGAGGATGTGTATTAATGCAACAAATAGCCTAAGTAATCGAATAATTTGTTTTTTATGTGTCTGCATTGAGGTTTCGAAATACTAATTAAGTTGAATGTTCTGGGATTGCTAAATAAAATTTCAAGAGCAGACATTAAATCATGACACAGCCTGTGGCTATTTCTTATCTGTTACTCATATTTTATTATTTGAAATGTCATTCATTGAAAAGGATTTCTCATGCAAAAGAAAACGTTATTATCAGCGTGTATCGCTATAGCGTTAAGTGGCCAAAGCTGGGGGGTGGAAATAACAGAAGGCGAGAGTGCAGACAGTATGCGCAGAAGCTCTCAAATGACATGTCAGTCAGAAGGGCACGCCCGACCGTCAACGAAGTTGAAAACAGTGCCAGAAAAATGTGCTGTTGTTACAAATAATGGTTTCAGCTCGTTACTGGCATTAGGTGCCACGGCGGTACTGGCAACACTCGCAGTGATTGAATTGTCTCATGACAATGATCATTCTGCTCACTCTTCTTTTTCCCAGCCCATACCGCCAGATGATAATGGCTCTCTACCGCCACCCCTTCCCAGTGATGAAGATTCAGATATACCTGTAAAGCCAGATAACGCCGATGATGTTACCCCCCCAGATAAAGGCGGTGATGTTACTCCACCCGACAATAGCGATGATGATGTTGACCCCCCGAGAACAGAACCCGTTGTCTTTGAAAACAATGTGACATGGGACAAGGACGCGCAAACCTTGAAGATTCGCGGGGCGACGTTCACTTATACCCAAAATGAAGATGGTAGCTACACGCTGACGGCAAAAGATGGCCGAAAAACCATTGTGACTGAGTGGGAAAACCATGAAGAGACTCATACCGCCATCTTTAGTGGAGTGAGTACCACTGGTGATACGGAATGGCGCTATGATGACGAAGGTAAACTCCACGTCACACAGTTAGCCAGCGTCGTGTCTGATGGAACAACGGGCAGAATAATTACCGTTAATGATGCAATTATCACTGACCAGGGCGGCAACACGGCCCTGAATGGCGGTACAGTGATGATGATTAATGGTGACAACATTGCGCTGACAAACGAGGGTAAAACAGAGGCTGTCGGTGAAGATTCGGTGGTCGGTATCCTGACCGGCGATAATATAACCATTAATAATAACGGTCAGACGGTGGTCGATGCTGGCACGGCGGTTATCGTTAATGGCGATCGTACAATCTTAAATAACACTGGCGACTCCACCGTCAATAATGGTGGAACAGGGGCCCTTATTATCGGTAATGATGTCAGGACCGATAATAAAGGACATATGACGGTTGATGGGCAAAATTCAACGGGCAGCAAAATCGTTGGTAATAATGCGACGGTTATACAGGAAGGGGATTTATACGTTAGCAATGCTGCTCGGGGTATTGATGTTGAGGGTAATGGCGCGATCGTCAGCAACAAAGGCAATATAACGGTCGTGGATGAAAATTCGCTGGGTGTTTCTCTCAGTGGTGATGCGTCGACGTTCATTAACAGGGGGGATATTTCCGTCAGTAATGGTAGTTCAGAGGCCAATGCGACAGGGATTCTGATTGAGGGTAATCATTCTACTCTTATCAATGTGGGGGATATCACTGCCAGAAATGCCAGTACCGGGATTCGCGTTGTTGGAGATGGGGGCGAAATTTCTCTGGCTGGCCGTATGGATGTTGGGGATTATTCAACCGGTCTGGATGTGTCTGGAAATAATAACACCATGACGCTGGCAACGAATGAGCTTAATGTGACTGGCAGTGTTGCTACAGGGGTAAATGTGGCCGGTGATGGCAATGAAGTTGAAATTACCGGTAATATTATGGTGGATAAAGATCAGACGACTGATAATGCAGCAGAACACTTTTTCGATTCTTCCGTAGGTATTCGTGTTTCGGGTAACAATAATGACCTGACGCTGGATGGTCAGTTAACATTGAAGGTTGATAGCGAACTTGCGCATCACACCTATAGTACTGTCAATGGTAGCCAAGAAAACATCAGTGGGTTGGTGATTTCAGGGGATGAAAATAGCGTTACCTTACGGGGTGGTATTCAACTTTTCGGTGAAGCATCGGCTATGACGGATGGTTCAGTCCCAGCCGCAAGTCGTACGGGCTATGGTGATATTCCGCTCATTAAGGTTGATGGTCATTCGTCGGTTTATCTGGGAGGAGACTCCTCAGTCAGCGGTCAATTTCCGCTGGGCTATGCAAATATTATTCAGGTAAGCAATAATGCTTTTCTTGAAATCACGGAGGATGCGACCTTCAGTATGAAGGATATTGACGTTTACGCGCATTATGGCAATAACCCATCAGAAATACTTAGCGTCAGTTCAGGGTCACAAGTTATCAATAACGGGTTTGTTGAGCTCTGGAATATGGGGTTTACCAATATATCGGGTACGGGTTCCGTTGCAACGAATAACGGTAATGTTTTACTTGAGCAATATGATTACTCATCCGCAATTGATGTATCGCCGGAATCCGGTAATAAAGCCTTCTTTAGCTCCGAAGGTGGGACGGCGGTGAATAACGGTACCATTACGGCTAAAGTGATGGAACAGTATAGCGTTTTGAATATGTTCAATGCTTTGTCATTGAGCGATCCCACGGTTTTTAATAGTGGCGTTGTTAGTATGACGGGCATGACTGCTCAGGATAATGGTTCAGCGCTAAATGGTGCGAATGGCGTTATTGATATGTATGGCCGGGGTAATGTCGGTATGCTGGCGATTAATCATTCGACTGTAACAAATGCAGGCCAGATTACCCTGGATACGATCTGGGTAGATGAAAACGATACCACCACCTTACGCAACGATATCGGCAGCAGCAATGCAAAAAATTATGGTGTCGGCATGGCGGTAGGAACGGACAGTTATGGTGGCGCAAGGCAAAATGCTACCGCGCTTAACCAGCAGTCAGGTACTATCACTATCTATAATGCAGGTGCTGGGATGGCAGCATACGGTACCGATAATACGGTGGTTAATCAGGGTACCATCAACCTCGAGAAGAATGAGAACTTTGATGGCAGCCTGGGGGCGAATAAACTCGTTGGTATGGCAGTTTATAGTGGCGGTACCGCAGTTAATGACCAGACGGGCATCATCAATATCAATGCTGAAAACGGGCAGGCATTCTATAACGATGGCAGCGGGACTATCGTTAATTACGGAACCATCTGTACTTTTGGTATATGCCAGGACAGTAACGCCTATAACCCGACTGATGGGTTCGTTTCATTAAGCTGGAGAAACGGCGATATCATTACGGCCGAGGGGGAGACGCTTAACCTGTCTTCATCCGGTGGTTCTACTGATATGATAGCGACCGCTGAAACCCTGGTAACCAACGCGGGTACCGTAACCGGAGGGCCTGTCACCGTGGCTGACTTTGGTCATCTGGTCAATGAAACCACGGGCAGTATAAACGAGGTTGATATTGCAACGGGTGGGGAATACACCAACCAGGGCACGACAAAAACCGTTTCTGTGGATGGCGGCGTGTTTACTAACGAAGGTGTAGTGACCGGGCAAGTAGGTACAACCGTTGCGGGTTCTGTTATCAACAACTCCGGCACTATCAACACTGTTGAACAATGGGCCAGTACGTTTTATAACGCCGGGACGGTAACAGCATGGAAGGGAGCCTCTGCTTCTGCCGTGATGAATAACGAAGCGGGTGGAACGGTCAATAAAGTGAATTTTTCTGCCGCAGCCACATTCAATAACGCAGGAACGGTTCATAGTGGTTCGGTTGATAAAAACGCGACCTTCAATAACCTGGACGGTGGTGTTGTCGATCTTCTTGATAACGGACTTTGGGCTGGGCATTTCAACAACTGGGGTACAGTGAATGGGGATGCTGATATCGCTACCGGCGGTAATGGGCATACATTGTATAACGGTACGACAGGTGTGATTAACGGCCAGGTTACGACGTCAAATAATAACGCCGGTAGCCGGGCAATTAACGATGGCACTATCAATATTGATAAAAATAATACCATCGCCATGAATGCGCACGGCAGCGCAAAAATGGTTAACAATGGCACCATCAATGTCGGCAGCGAAGGCACGACACAAACAGGCATGATTGGGATGCAATTAGCATCGGACGCCAAAGCGGATGGTGTGGTTGAAAACAACGGTACGATTAATATCTACGCCAATAACTCCTTCGCCTTCAGCAAGCTCGGGAGCAATGGTCATATTGTTAACAACGGCACTGTTTATATTGACGACAACGTGAATGGTTCCGGATTGATTAAACAATCTGGCACGCCGATAGAGGGCAGTGGCGAAGGGGGAGACGGTACGGAAGTACACTATGTCGACTTTACCGCGCCGGAAGAACCCACCATTACGCCATACGACGGCAGCCATTCTTCTTCCGTTAGCCGCAACGATGGCATGAACAACCTCAATGGTTACGTGGTGGGGACGAACGCCGACGGTAGCGCCGGTAAGCTGATGGTCAATAACGCCAGTATGAATGGCGTGGAGATCAACACCGCTTTTGCGGCGGGAACGGTGGACAAAACCGTCAGCTTTGATGATGTGGTGCAAGGCAGCAACCTGACCGATGCGCAAGCGATCACTTCGACATCTGTTGTCTGGCAGGCGACAGGCAGTACCGACGCCAGCGGCAACGTTGACGTGACCATGAGCAAAAAAGCCTACACCGATGTGGCGACGGATGCCTCAGTGAATGACGTGGCAAAAGCGCTGGATGCGGGTTACACCAACAATGAGCTGTATACCAGTCTGAACGTCGGCACCACTGCAGAGCTGAACAGCGCACTTAAGCAAATTAGCGGTAGCCAGGCGACCACGGTATTCCGCGAAGCGCGTGTGTTAAGCAATCGCTTTAGTATGCTGGCAGACGCCGCACCGAAGATGGGCAACGGTCTGGCATTTAACGTGGTGGCGAAAGGCGATCCGCGTGCAGAGCTGGGGAATAATACCGAGTACGACATGCTGGCGCTGCGCAAAACCCTCGACCTGAGCGAAAACCAGACCATGAGCCTGGAGTACGGTATCGCCCGTCTGGACGGCGACGGTGCGCAGAAAGCGGGTGATAACGGTGTTACAGGCGGCTACAGCCAGTTCTTTGGCCTGAAGCATCAGATGTCCTTTGACAACGGTATGAGCTGGAATAACGCGCTGCGTTACGATATCCACCAACTGGACAGCAGCCGTTCGGTGGCTTACGGCGACATCAGTAAGACGGCAGACACGAATGTGAAACAGCAGTACCTGGAGTTCCGCAGCGAAGGGGCGAAAACCTTTGAACCGCGCGAAGGGCTGAAAATCACGCCATATGCGAGTGTGAAACTGCGTCACACGCTGGAAGGCGGTTATCAGGAGCGTAATGCCGGAGACTTTAACCTGAGTATGAACAGCGGCAGCGAAACGGCGGTGGACAGCATCGTTGGGCTGAAGCTGGACTACGCAGGCAAAGACGGCTGGAGTGCGAACGCCACGCTGGAAGGTGGGCCAAACCTGAGCTACACGAAGAGCCAGCGCACGGCAAGCCTGGCAGGCGCAGGCAGCCAGCACTTTAATGTCGATGATGGGCAAAAGGGCGGCGGTATCAACAGCCTGGCAAGCGTCGGCGTGAAGTACAGCAGCAAAGAGAGCTCGCTGAATCTGGATGCTTACCACTGGAAAGAGGATGGTATCAGCGATAAAGGTGTGATGCTGAACTTCAAGAAAACGTTCTAATTTTTAGTATGTGATGCATAAACCGCAACGCTGATACAGGTTGCGGTTTTTTATTGCCGGATGCGGCGCTTGACGCGTTTTGTTTTGGTGTTTTTCAGGACAATAGAGGAACTCATCCAGTAATCTTGTTTACGCCTTCGCATTATTTAACTCTTTTCGTTTCTATACTGATTTTTCTTAATCCGTTTTATTACAGGGCAGGGTGCGATGAGCAGCAACACATTTACTCTCGGTACAAAATCCGTTAACCGTCTTGGTTATGGCGCGATGCAACTGGCAGGTCCTGGGGTTTTCGGCCCGCCCAGAGATCGCCACGTCGCTATAACCGTTCTGCGCGAGGCGCTAGCATTGGGCGTCAATCACATTGATACCAGTGACTTTTATGGTCCGCACGTCACCAATCAGATTATCCGCGAAGCGCTTTATCCTTACTCTGACGATCTGACAATTGTCACTAAAATTGGTGCGCGGCGTGGAGAGAACGCATCCTGGTTGCCCGCATTTTCTCCGGCAGAGCTGCAAAAAGCGGTGCACGATAATCTACGTAATCTCGGGCTGGACGTACTGGATGTGGTTAACCTGCGCGTTATGATGGGGGATGGTCATGGCCCAGCGGAAGGATCGATTGAAGCCAGCCTGACCGTGCTGGCAGAGATGCAACAACAAGGCCTGGTAAAACATATTGGCCTGAGCAATGTAACAACGACGCAGGTTGCAGAGGCGCGTAAGATTACCGAAATCGTCTGTGTGCAGAACGAATACAACATTGCTCATCGTGCTGATGACGCAATGATTGATGCTTTGGCTCGTGACGGCATTGCCTACGTGCCGTTCTTTCCGCTCGGGGGCTTTACGCCGCTGCAATCCTCCACGCTTTCCGATGTTGCTGCGAGCCTGGGTGCAACACCAATGCAGGTGGCGCTGGCGTGGCTGTTACAACGTTCACCGAATATTTTGCTGATCCCAGGAACGTCTTCTGTTGCTCATTTACGGGAGAATATGGCCGCAGAAAAATTGCATCTTTCTGCGGACGTGTTGTCTACGTTGGACGGTATTTCGCGAGAATAACGAATATACAAAAGGGAAAGATGCATTTCCCTTTTGTTTCTTTTTTAATGGCATGGAGTGCATATGTTTAAGCCCAGGATTTGCAGCTGGATAGGTTTACTTCCCCTGTTTATGCTGAGTCTTCCAGTACAGGCGGACCTTCGATGTGTTGCAAATGCAGTTGATATTGAACCATTTTTTTCTGCGGCTACCGCTGAAGATAAACAACAAGTTGAACAAGCTATCAACAGTAGCGTGAACCTTGTCCCCTTCGGTTTATCTGCATCGGACTGGAAAGTGCATCGTGGCGATTTAGTGGTAGACGGTAATATAGAGAGTAATCAAAAATTGATTGTTCTTGGCAATTTGACAGTCAAAGGTAATATTTCCACTTTATCTCTTTCTAATCCATGGGTTATTCTCGGTAACGTGACGGCAACGAATATAGTTACGGATTCACCACTGTTAATTACCGGTTCGATAAATGCAAGTGGACTGGTATTTATCGACTCATATTACGATAATCCGTCTACGATTAAGGGGAGTATTAATGCGCGAGGGATATTTATCAATGACATAATTGCACCTGTTGTTGCGTCTTCGACAAATAGTGAATTCATGGTCCGTGCGAGTGACAAAAATGACACTGAAAATGTCAAAAAAGCGCTGATGATAATAAATCCTGATGCATATTATTGGGGTCTAATAAATGATGAAGATGCTCTGAAAGAAATTTTTAAGCGAAGCAATATTCGCATGGCAGGGAATATCTGTAGTCTGATGAAAAAAGAAGCGCTGTTTCGCCCTAAGCCTTCTCCTGAGTTAGTGCAGGAATTGCAAATGCTGGATGAAGGCAACGTTGCTGCATTTGAAGGACGAGATATTGCGACATTTGATCTTGCCATAATGCGAACTCTCCCAAGGATTAAAGGAATTTCAGCTAACCTACGCAAACAACTTATTAATAGCAATGATGGACAAACGATTGAAAGTATGGCGAGATATATGCCTGACAATGAGATTCTGGAGTTGACCGATCAGCAATTGGGTTACCAGCCTGTTGTTCTGGGGTTGCTCGACCGTGAACCGCTCTCTGTCGAAATAATGACGCGAATGAGTCATCTACCTGATGGTGTCGGTCCGTTGAATCTTGCGCTACGTGAAAATCTCCCTCTGGATATCGTCATGACTCTGGCGAAAAGAGATTGGGATATGATCATTCAGGAGCTTTATAAAGATGCGTGGTTATTGCCCGAATCCATTATTGATGGCTATATCCGCAGTGATGATCCCTCTATTCGTCAGGTCGGTGCTGGAGGACAACTCACCTACAATCAGGCAATGCAGTTGGCGAACGATTCATCAAACGATGTTGTCACAAGCTTAGCGTCAAAGCTGGCAGAGATGAAACACCATGGTCAATTGTTGCGGATGACGCCACAAGAGAGTGACAAAGTTGCAGTATATTTATACCAAAAATTCGAGAATGACGATGATCTAATACGTGTGTTATTTTTAGCATTGCCAGATAACTTACAGTTTAATTTTGTTAAAAGGATGGAGAAAAAATCCCCTGCCTACTTTTGCTGTCGGGATATGCAGGAAATTCACTCTGACGCTGCTCTACAACGGTTATTGACACGTTTCAACGATCCTGAGGGTTGGAGTAATCTGGCGAAAAATCAGTATCTGAGCACGTCGATGAAACAAAAAATTTGGCAACGTGCTTTATCGCATCGGAAAAATAATCCCAAAGCAGACTCAGATGCATATGAAACCAGCGCTGATATGATTTTGTCTGAGCTTATCAGCTACGGTGAAGTTGATGACCAGATGCTATTAAATGCCACCTCTCTGATACGTTCGGACGACTGGGACTTTTTAGAGAGTGCATTAATTAGTTGGGATAATTTACCCGCTGTTGTTCTCAAGGAATTACAGCAAAACACGCCACGCAATGATATTTGGGCGAAGTTTTTTCTGAGGCAGGAAAACAGTTCCCGTGCGCAGGTTAACGAAGCGTTACGTGTTTATTATGCACTCGACCCCGATGCGTTAGCACAACTGGATGTACTGGCAAAACAACCGGATCGTATATGGTGGAGTACACTGGCGAAAAGCAATCTCACATTTTTCAAGTTCGGCGCACTTAACAACCGCCACACACCGCCTGCAGTACTGGCGGCAGAAATTGATCCCGAGTGGTGGATTGTGGCGATGAATAATCCCCGTTTTCCAGTTGATGTATTAAAGGCGAGGCTGAAACGTGATCCTTTGCTGGCGTTAGAGCTTGTTAACCCTGAACTGGATTTAGTTCGCCAGCTGGCGCTTAACGGTAAGACGCGCGCAATACGGGAACAAGCGATGAGAAAACTTGATGAGTTGTATTGATCCACAACGTAATTTTTCTTAACCATTTGATTAATTGGGGATAATCATTCCTGGCAGTGAGTCCCCAATACCTTGATATATTCTGAATTTTTAATGAAGCGGCGTGTTGCGATATCTCCGTCAGGGGAATTGATGCACCATAGCGCAAACCGAATTATCAAGGATTGATAATGACGCTCTACCAGATAAAACCGCTCTTTCAGTCGCTGTTAAGGCCGACGATGTTTTGGCTTTATAAGCACCACGTTACAGCGAATCACATCACTCTTGCGGCACTGGCGCTTTCTCTTCTTATCGGATTGCTGTTGATGTTGGTGGCACGACCCATCCTCTTTTTGCTATTGCCCATCGTGCTTTTTGTCCGTATGGCACTCAATGCGCTGGATGGCATGATGGCGCGTGAGTGCAATCAGCAAACACGTCTGGGGGCGATTTTGAATGAAACTGGCGATGTTATTTCCGATATTGCGCTTTATTTACCGTTTTTATTTTTACCGGAAAGTAACGCATCACTCGTAATACTCATGTTATTTTGCACCATATTGACTGAGTTTTGCGGTTTACTCGCGCAGACGATTAACGGTATTCGCAGTTATGCCGGTCCATTTGGCAAAAGCGATCGTGCGTTAATATTTGGTTTGTGGGGGCTGGCCGTTGCCATTTATCCCCAGTGGATGCAATGGAATAATCTTTTATGGAGCATTGCTTCAATTCTGCTTCTCTGGACTGCGATTAATCGTTGTCGAAGCGTGCTCCTTATGAGCGCTGAAAAGTAATGCTGGAAAAATCTCTGGCAATACTTTTCGTGTTGTTAATTTTAGCAACGCTGATAAACCGTTTTCTGGTATGGCGGTTACCGGAGAGAAAAGGAGATGAAGTTACATTACGTATTCGTACCTGGTGGAGCATCGTTATTTGTTTTTCACTAGTGATTTCAGGTCCACGCTTGATGACATTGACGTTTTTTGCGCTGATAAGTTTTATGGCATTGAAAGAATATTGTACGCTTGTATTCGTACATTTTCCGCGTTGGTTATATTGGGTTATTCCTCTTAACTATTTGCTTATCGGTTTTAATTGCTTTGAGCTGTTTCTGTTATTTATACCTTTGGCTGGGTTTCTGATATTAGCCACCTGGCGAGTTTTTGTGGGTGACCCCTCCGGTTTTCTGCATACCGTGAGCGCCATTTTTTGGGGCTGGATAATGACCGTTTTCGCCTTGAGTCATGCCGCCTGGTTATTAATGTTGCCAACCACAAATATCCAGGGCGGGGCGTTACTGGTGTTATTTCTTTTGGCATTAACCGAGTCAAACGATATTGCACAGTATTTATGGGGAAAATCCTGCGGCAGAAGAAAAGTGGTCCCTAAAGTCAGCCCGGGAAAAACATTGGAAGGTCTGATGGGCGGCGTAATCACCACCATGATTGCGTCACTGATTATTGGACCGTTGCTGACACCGCTAGATACATTACAGGCATTATTAGCGGGTTTGTTAATTGGTATTAGTGGTTTTTGCGGCGATGTAGTGATGTCAGCCATCAAACGAGATATTGGTGTTAAAGATAGCGGAAAACTATTACCAGGACATGGCGGACTCCTTGACAGGATTGACTCATTAATTTTCACCGCTCCGGTATTTTTTTATTTTATTCGCTACTGCTGTTACTGAAGGAAAATAGAGAAAATGGAAAATTCACGCATCCCTGGGGAACATTTTTTTACCACCAGTGATAATACAGCGTTGTTTTATCGGCACTGGCCCGCTTTACAGCCAGGGGTGAAAAAGGTCATCGTCTTATTTCATCGCGGTCATGAACATTCTGGTCGTCTACAACATATCGTTGATGAACTGGCGATGCCAGATACTGCTTTTTATGCCTGGGATGCCCGAGGGCATGGACAAACTTCGGGGCCGCGTGGTTATAGCCCATCTCTTGCGCGTTCAGTGCAGGATGTCGATGAATTTGTCCGTTTTGCTGCCAGCGACAGCCAGGTCGGGCTGGAAGAGGTGGTTGTGATCGCGCAAAGCGTCGGCGCAGTGCTGGTTGCCACATGGGTTCATGATTATGCGCCTGCTATTCGCGGGCTGGTGCTGGCTTCTCCGGCCTTTAAGGTTAAATTGTATGTGCCGCTGGCACGTCCTGCGCTGGCGTTATGGCATCGTCTGCGTGGTCTGTTTTTTATTAATTCCTATGTGAAAGGACGCTATTTGACCCACGATTGGGAACGGGTAGCGAGTTTCAATAATGATCCGCTGATCACACGGGCGATTGCCGTCAATATCTTGCTCGATCTCTATAAAACGTCTGAACGTATTGTTAGCGATGCGGCGGCGATTACGCTCCCCACGCAACTTC
Organism: Escherichia sp. MOD1-EC5990; assembly: GCF_002965285.1. Lineage (NCBI taxonomy): Bacteria > Pseudomonadati > Pseudomonadota > Gammaproteobacteria > Enterobacterales > Enterobacteriaceae > Escherichia > Escherichia sp. MOD1-EC5990. Next base: position 177,264 of record NZ_PTRV01000008.1, read on the forward strand.
TGATATCGGGCGATGACTATGTGGTGCGTCGCCAACCGCAGATTGATTTTTATCAGAGATTACGTAGCCCTCTGAAAGAGCTGCATCTGCTGCCGGGCTTTTATCACGACACGTTGGGTGAAGAGAACAGGGCGCAGGCATTTGAAAAAATGCAAAGCTTTATTAGTCGCTTATATGCTAACAAGTCGCAAAAATTTGATTATCAGCATGAAGACCGCACAGGACCATCTGCGGATCGATGGCGGCTCCTTTCTGGTGGACCCGTGCCATTATCGCCGATTGATTTGGCGTATCGCTTTATGCGAAAGGCGATGAAACTGTTCGGGGCGCAATCTGCGGGCCTGCATCTCGGAATGAGCACCGGCTTTGATTCAGGCAGTTCGCTGGATTATGTTTATCAAAATCAACCGCAAGGCAGTAACGCATTCGGGCGTTTTATCGACAAAATCTACCTGAACGGTGTTGGCTGGCGCGGTATTCGCCAGCGCAAAGCCCATTTACAAATGCTGATTAAACAAGCCGTTGCCGATCTCCACGCCAAAGGTTTAGCCGTCCGCGTGGTTGACATTGCCGCAGGGCATGGGCGCTATGTACTGGATGCGCTGGCAAACGAGCCTGCCGTAAGCGATATTTTGTTACGTGATTACAGTGAGTTAAATGTTGCACAGGGGCAAGAGATGATTGCCCAAAAGGGAATGTCTGGGCGGGCGCGTTTTGAACAGGGCGATGCGTTTAATACGGCAGAACTCAGCGCGTTAACTCCGCGGCCTACGTTGGCGATTGTCTCTGGCCTGTATGAGCTTTTTCCCGAAAACGAGCAGGTAAAAAACTCCCTCGCTGGTCTTGCCAATGCCATCGAACCGGGTGGCATTCTCATCTACACCGGGCAGCCGTGGCACCCACAACTGGAGCTGATTGCCGGGGTGTTAACCAGTCATAAAGATGGTAAACCGTGGGTAATGCGCGTGCGTTCGCAAGGGGAGATGGATTCGCTCGTGCGTAATGCCGGATTTGATAAATGCACACAACGGATTGATGAGTGGGGCATTTTTACGGTTTCGATGGCGGTGCGTCGTGAACACTGAACGCCGGAGCGTATTGCTACAAGGAGCTGGCTGGTTATTGTTGCTGGCCCCGTTTTTCTTCTTCACATATGGATTTCTTAATCAGTTCACCGCGATTCAGGATCTTAACAACCATGATATCCCCAGTCAGGTATTCGGTTGGGAAACGGCGATCCCTTTTCTTCCCTGGACTATTGTTCCTTACTGGAGTCTGGATCTTTTATATGGATTTTCGCTGTTCGTTTGTCGCTCGACATTCGAACAGCGCCGACTGGTCCACCGGCTTATTCTGGCAACGGTAATGGCCTGTTGCGGTTTTTTGCTCTATCCGCTGAAGTTTAGTTTTATCCGCCCTGAAGTGAGTGGGGTGACGGGATGGCTATTTTCGCAACTTGAACTGTTTGATCTGCCTTATAACCAGTCCCCTTCGCTGCATATTATTCTCTGCTGGCTACTTTGGTGTCACTATCGTCAGCATCTGGCTGTGAGGTGGCGTAAAGTCTGTGGCGGATGGTTTTTACTCATCGCGATTTCTACGCTGACGACCTGGCAGCATCATTTTATTGATGTCATCACAGGGCTGGCGGTAGGTATGTTGATTGACTGGATGGTGCCCGTCGACCGTCGCTGGAACTACCAGATACCTGATCAACGTCGAATCAAAATAGCACTGCCATATGTCGTAGGCGCGTGTTCGTGCATAGTATTGATGACGCTAATGATGATGAATCAGTTACGGTGGTCAGTCTGGTTATGTTGGCCAGTATTATCGCTACTCATTATTAGCCGTGGGTACGGTGGGCTTGGCGCGATAACAACAGGGAAAGATAGTCAGGGGAAACTCCCGCCTGCCGTTTACTGGCTGACGTTGCCCTGGCGCATCGGTATGTGGATATCGATGCACTGGTTTTGTCGTCGGCTGGAGCCGGTGAGCGAAATTACTGCGGGTGTTTATTTAGGGACGTTTCCACGACATATTCCGGCACAGAATGCAGTTCTGGACGTCACCTTTGAATTCCCTCGCGGACGCGCGACAAAAGATCGACTCTATTTTTGTGTACCGATGTTGGATCTGGTGGTTCCGGAAGAGGGGGAGCTCCGACAGGCCGTGGCGATGCTGGAAACATTACGCAAAGAGCAAGGCAGCATTCTGGTCCATTGCGCGTTGGGATTATCGCGCAGTGCGCTGGTGGTGGCCGCATGGCTGTTATGCTACGGACACTGTAAAACCGTTGATGAAGCGATTAACTATATTCGCGTCAGACGCCCGCAGATTGTGCTGACAGACGAGCACAAAACGATGCTGAGATTGTGGGAAAACAGGTAAGTGGATTGAGATGTGGACTGAATATCTACAGTCCACATCAAAATAGTGTCCGGTTATGCAGCAACAATACTGTCGATGGCTGCTTTCGCGTCAGACTGCGCTTTCGCTGCCATTTCCGGGCCGTACGCGATCCCTTCGGCGAAGACAAATTTCACATCGGTAATGCCGATAAAACCCAGGAATGTGGACAGATACGGCGTTACCAGATCCGTTGGGCCATCTTTATGGATCCCACCGCGGCTGGTAATCACGATGGCTTTTTTACCCGTTACCAGACCTTCCGGACCGTTCTCGGTATAGCGGAAAGTAACGCCTGCACGTGCCACCAGGTCAAAATAGTTTTTCAACTGAGTCGAAATGTTGAAGTTATACATCGGTGCCGCAATAACGATAACGTCGTGGGCTTTCAGCTCGGCAATCAGCTCATCGGAAAGCGCCAGAGCTTCCTGCTGACGCGGAGTCAGCGGCGCATCGCTCGGACGCAGTGCACCAACCAGTTCGCCATCCAGTACCGGAATCGGATTTGCAGCCAGGTCACGCACGGTGATTTCATCAGCGGAGTGCTTTTCGCGCCATTGTTCAACAAAATAATCGGACAACTGATTAGACTGAGAGTACCCTGCCAGGATGCTGGATTTAAGAACTAATACCTTGCTCATGGTGTTTCCTTATAGATGTTTGAATGGGCGATGCCCCGTTGCTTGTTGACACTTTATTCACAATCCTGCCACAGAGATAGCGCAATAAATCGAAGCCTATGTTCGAATTTATTGAACAACGCATAGAAAGCCGCGATGTGGTACTCTATATCTATCATTTAAAAGAAAATTAATCAGGCAGCCTGCTGCCCACTAACGTTATGACAGAACAACAAAAATTGACCTTTACGGCCTTGCAGCAACGGTTGGATTCGCTGATGCTGCGTGACAGACTGCGTTTTTCCCGCCGTCTGCATGGTGTGAAGAAGGTTAAAAATCCTGATGCACAACAGGCCATTTTCCAGGAGATGGCGAAAGAGATTGACCAGGCGGCAGGGAAAGTCCTGCTGCGTGAAGCAGCACGACCGGAAATCACTTATCCAGACAATTTGCCGGTTAGTCAGAAAAAGCAGGACATTCTCGAAGCAATCCGTGATCACCAGGTGGTGATCGTCGCCGGGGAAACGGGTTCCGGTAAAACGACTCAGCTACCGAAAATCTGTATGGAGCTGGGGCGCGGGATTAAAGGGCTGATCGGCCATACCCAGCCGCGTCGTCTGGCGGCACGAACGGTGGCGAACCGGATCGCGGAAGAGCTGAAAACGGAGCCGGGCGGTTGCATCGGGTATAAAGTCCGATTCAGCGATCACGTCAGTGATAACACGATGGTCAAACTGATGACCGACGGTATCCTGCTGGCAGAGATCCAGCAAGACCGCCTGCTGATGCAGTACGACACTATCATTATTGACGAAGCGCACGAACGTAGCCTGAATATCGATTTTCTCCTCGGTTATTTGAAAGAGTTGCTGCCGCGGCGTCCTGACCTAAAAATCATTATCACTTCCGCGACTATCGACCCGGAACGCTTTTCGCGCCACTTTAATAATGCGCCGATTATCGAAGTCTCCGGTCGTACCTATCCGGTGGAGGTGCGCTATCGCCCGATTGTTGAAGAAGCTGATGACACCGAGCGCGACCAGTTGCAGGCGATTTTTGACGCCGTAGACGAACTGAGCCAGGAAAGCCCCGGCGACATTCTGATTTTTATGAGCGGCGAGCGAGAAATTCGCGATACCGCCGATGCGCTGAACAAGCTGAACTTACGCCATACGGAAATTCTTCCGCTTTATGCACGGCTTTCGAACAGCGAGCAGAACCGCGTCTTCCAGTCGCACAGCGGACGGCGCATTGTGCTGGCGACTAACGTCGCGGAAACGTCGCTGACCGTGCCGGGGATTAAATACGTTATCGACCCAGGTACGGCGCGTATCAGCCGCTACAGCTATCGCACCAAAGTGCAGCGTTTGCCGATTGAGCCCATTTCGCAGGCTTCAGCTAATCAGCGTAAAGGCCGCTGTGGTCGTGTGTCAGAAGGGATCTGCATTCGTCTTTATTCCGAAGACGATTTCCTCTCGCGCCCGGAGTTTACCGATCCGGAGATTCTGCGTACCAACCTGGCCTCGGTTATTTTGCAGATGACCGCGCTGGGGCTGGGCGATATCGCTGCGTTCCCGTTTGTAGAAGCGCCGGATAAACGCAATATCCAGGATGGCGTGCGTCTGCTCGAAGAGCTGGGCGCGATCACCACTGATGAACAGGCCAGCGCCTATAAACTGACGCCGCTCGGTCGCCAGCTCTCGCAACTGCCAGTCGATCCTCGTCTGGCGCGAATGGTGCTGGAAGCGCAGAAACATGGCTGCGTGCGTGAGGCGATGATTATCACTTCCGCGCTCTCTATTCAGGACCCGCGTGAGCGGCCAATGGACAAGCAGCAGGCATCGGACGAAAAACATCGTCGCTTCCACGATAAAGAATCCGACTTCCTGGCGTTTGTAAATCTGTGGAATTATCTCGGCGAGCAGCAAAAGGCGCTCTCTTCAAACGCCTTCCGTCGCCTTTGCCGTACCGATTACCTTAACTATCTGCGCGTGCGCGAATGGCAGGACATCTACACCCAGTTGCGCCAGGTGGTGAAAGAACTTGGCATTCCGGTTAACAGCGAACCGGCGGAGTATCGCGAAATTCACATCGCCTTACTGACCGGTTTGCTTTCGCATATCGGGATGAAAGATGCCGATAAACAGGAATATACCGGCGCACGTAACGCGCGTTTCTCCATCTTCCCCGGTTCTGGTTTATTCAAGAAGCCGCCGAAATGGGCAATGGTGGCGGAACTGGTAGAAACCAGCCGCCTGTGGGGGCGCATTGCGGCACGCATCGATCCAGAATGGGTAGAGCCAGTTGCCCAGCATTTGATTAAACGCTCCTACAGCGAACCGCACTGGGAACGGGCGCAGGGCGCGGTGATGGCAACTGAAAAAGTCACCGTTTACGGGTTGCCGATTGTTGCTGCGCGTAAGGTCAACTACAGCCAGATTGATCCGGCGCTGTGTCGTGAACTTTTTATTCGCCACGCGCTGGTGGAAGGTGACTGGCAGACGCGTCACGCATTCTTCCGTGAAAACCTGAAACTACGGGCAGAAGTGGAAGAACTGGAACACAAATCACGTCGCCGCGATATTCTGGTGGATGACGAAACGTTGTTTGAGTTTTACGACCAGCGCATCAGCCATGATGTGATCTCTGCACGTCACTTTGATAGTTGGTGGAAAAAAGTCAGCCGCGAAACACCTGATTTGCTCAACTTTGAAAAGAGCATGTTGATCAAAGAAGGGGCGGAAAAAATCAGCAAGCTGGATTACCCGAACTTCTGGCATCAGGGCAATCTCAAGCTGCGTTTAAGCTATCAGTTTGAGCCGGGGGCGGATGCTGACGGTGTGACCGTGCATATTCCGCTGCCATTACTTAACCAGGTTGAGGAAAGCGGGTTTGAGTGGCAGATCCCCGGCCTGCGCCGTGAACTGGTGATTGCTCTAATCAAATCGTTGCCGAAACCGGTACGGCGTAATTTTGTGCCCGCGCCAAACTACGCCGAAGCGTTTTTAGGTCGCGTCACGCCGCTGGAACTGCCGTTGCTCGACAGCCTTGAGCGCGAGCTACGGCGGATGACCGGCGTTACCGTTGACCGCGAAGACTGGCACTGGGATCAGGTGCCCGATCACCTGAAAATCACCTTCCGTGTGGTGGATGACAAAAATAAGAAGCTAAAAGAAGGGCGCTCATTACAGGATCTGAAAGACGCCCTGAAAGGCAAAGTGCAGGAAACGCTTTCCGCCGTTGCCGATGATGGTATTGAGCAAAGCGGGTTACATATCTGGAGCTTCGGTAATTTACCGGATCACTACGAGCAGAAACGTGGCAACTACAAAGTGAAGGCCTGGCCTGCGCTGGTGGATGAGCGTGACAGCGTAGCGATTAAGCTTTTTGATAACCCGCAGGAACAACAGCAGGCTATGTGGCGTGGTTTGCGTCGCTTGCTGCTGCTGAATATTCCGTCGCCAATTAAATATCTGCATGAGAAACTGCCGAACAAAGCGAAGCTTGGTCTCTACTTTAACCCGTACGGTAAAGTGCTGGATCTCATTGACGACTGCATCTCCTGCGGTGTTGATAAGTTGATTGATGAGGCGGGCGGCCCGGTCTGGACGGAAGAGGGCTTTGCTGCGCTTCATGAAAAAGTCCGCGCTGAACTGAACGACACGGTGGTGGATATTGCGAAGCAGGTAGAGCAAATCCTTACGGCGGTGTTCAATATCAACAAACGCCTGAAAGGGCGGGTGGATATGACCATGGCGCTGGGGCTTTCTGACATTAAAGCGCAGATGAGTGGGCTGGTGTATCGCGGTTTTGTCACTGGTAATGGCTTCAAACGCCTGGGCGACACGCTGCGTTATTTGCAGGCGATTGAAAAGCGTCTGGAAAAACTGGCGGTTGACCCGCACCGTGACCGTGCTCAGATGCTGAAAGTTGAAAACGTCCAGCAGGCGTGGCAGCAATGGATCAACAAACTGCCGCCTGCACGTCGTGAGGATGAAGACGTGAAAGAGATACGCTGGATGATAGAGGAGTTGCGCGTCAGCTATTTTGCCCAACAACTCGGTACACCTTATCCGATTTCAGATAAGCGTATTCTACAGGCGATGGAGCAGATTAGCGGTTAACGCTGCTATTTGCCTGATAAATCTAAAACCCGGTAAGCATTTAGCGCCGGGTTTTTTATTAATTCTAAAACGGTAAGGGCAAAAATTCAGGAATTCAGAAAAATACAATTCTCTGCTGCAAGATGAATAATGTTTATCTACAGCATTTCCTTAAAAGATATGTCAGGCTTGCGGAGTGGCGGTTAAGGAAATACGACTTCCTCCTTTCAGAGTGCTCCGCTTCTCATTATTATCTCACGCAGTATTCTTAAGGGAACGATAAGGAGGAACCATGAACATTACCCCGTTTCCGACGCTTTCGCCGGCAACCATAGATGCCATAAATGTTATCGGTCAGTGGCTGGCGCAGGATGATTTCTCCGGTGAGGTGCCGTATCAGGCCGATTGCGTGATCCTTGCAGGCAATGCGGTTATACCGACTATCGATGCGGCATGTAAGATTGCCCGCGATCAGCAAATTCCTCTACTGATTAGTGGTGGTATCGGTCACTCGACAACTTTTTTGTATAGCGCCATCGCACAGCATCCGCACTACAACACTATCCGCACCACTGGCAGAGCAGAAGCTACCATCCTGGCGGATATCGCTCATCAGTTCTGGCACATTCCGCATGAAAAAATCTGGATTGAAGACCAGTCAACAAACTGCGGTGAAAACGCACGCTTTAGCATCGCGCTATTGAATCAGGCCGTAGAAAGAGTTCATACGGCTATCGTTGTTCAGGACCCCACCATGCAGCGGCGCACGATGGCGACGTTCCGCCGTATGACCGGGGACAATCCAGATGCACCTCGCTGGTTAAGTTATCCCGGATTCGTTCCTCAGCTAGGAAACAACGAAGACAGTGTAATCTTTATTAACCAGTTAGAAGGATTATGGCCGGTTGAGCGTTATCTCTCACTACTCACTGGCGAGCTGCCACGTTTACGCGATGATAGTGATGGCTATGGTCCCCGTGGGCGAGATTTTATCGTTCACGTTGATTTTCCTGCAGAAGTCACCCAGGCATGGCAAACGCTGAAACACGATGCTGTGCTTATCGAGGCGATGGAAAGTCGTTCGCTACGTTGAAAATTGCCCGTTTGAGAATAACTGTTTGCAAACGGGCATGACTCCTTACTTTTTTTTCTGCCTTTTATTCCTTTTACCCTTCTTTTTATGAAGCTCTTCACAGATTTGTCCTTTCAAGATGCTGTCTCTATGATGATTGATATTAATTAACAAATAATTTACCAAATACACACATTAATCACAGGAGTCTCCCATGTCAGTACCCGTTCAACATCCTATGTATATCGATGGACAGTTTGTTACCTGGCGTGGAGACGCATGGATTGATGTGGTTAACCCCGCAACAGAGGCGGTGATTTCCCGCATTCCCGATGGTCAGGCTGAAGATGCTCGCAAAGCAATCGACGCCGCAGAGCGCGCGCAGCCAGAATGGGAAGCATTGCCTGCCATTGAACGCGCCAGTTGGTTGCGCAAAATCGCCGCCGGGATCCGCGAACGCGCCAGTGAAATCAGTGCGCTGATTGTTGAAGAAGGGGGCAAGATCCAGCAGCTGGCCGAAGTTGAGGTGGCATTTACTGCGGATTATATCGATTACATGGCAGAGTGGGCGCGGCGTTACGAAGGTGAGATTATTCAAAGCGATCGTCCAGGAGAAAATATTCTTCTCTTTAAACGTGCGCTTGGCGTGACTACCGGCATTCTGCCGTGGAACTTCCCGTTCTTCCTCATTGCCCGCAAAATGGCTCCCGCTCTTTTGACCGGTAATACCATCGTCATTAAACCCAGTGAATTTACGCCAAACAATGCGATTGCTTTTGCCAAAATTGTCGATGAAATAGGCCTTCCACGCGGTGTGTTTAACCTTGTGCTGGGGCGTGGTGAAACCGTTGGGCAAGAACTGGCGGGTAACCCAAAGGTCGCAATGGTCAGTATGACAGGCAGCGTCTCTGCAGGTGAAAAGATCATGGCGACTGCAGCAAAAAATATCACAAAAGTGTGTCTGGAATTGGGTGGTAAAGCACCAGCTATCGTAATGGACGATGCCGATCTTGAACTGGCAGTCAAAGCCATCGTTGATTCACGCGTCATTAATAGTGGGCAAGTGTGTAACTGTGCAGAACGTGTTTATGTACAGAAAGGCATTTATGATCAGTTCGTCAATCGGCTGGGTGAAGCGATGCAGGCGGTTCAATTTGGTAACCCCGCTGAACGCAACGACATTGCGATGGGGCCGTTGATTAACGCCGCGGCGCTGGAAAGGGTCGAGCAAAAAGTGGCGCGCGCAGTCGAAGAGGGGGCGAGGGTAGCGTTGGGGGGCAAAGCGGTTGAGGGGAAAGGATATTATTATCCGCCGACTTTGCTGCTGGATGTTCGTCAGGAAATGTCGATTATGCACGAGGAAACCTTTGGCCCGGTGCTGCCAGTGGTCGCATTTGACACGCTGGAAGAGGCTATCGCAATGGCTAATGACAGTGATTACGGCCTGACCTCATCACTCTATACCCAAAATCTGAACGTCGCGATGAAAGCTATTAAAGGGCTGAAGTTTGGTGAAACTTACATCAACCGTGAAAACTTCGAAGCTATGCAAGGATTCCACGCCGGATGGCGTAAATCCGGTATTGGCGGCGCAGATGGCAAACATGGCTTGCATGAATACCTGCAGACCCAGGTGGTTTATTTACAGTCGTAATGAGTGAAAGAGGCGGAGGCTTTTCCCTCCGCCTTTGCTCGTCAGAGTTTAGCGAATTTTTCGAGGGTGCGAATAAGCTGCGTGACGAAGCCATATTCGTTATCATACCAGGCGACCGTTTTCACCAGTTGTAAATCGCCCACGGCGGTAATTTCGGTTTGCGTGGCATCAAACACCGACCCGAAATGGCTGCCAATGATATCAGAAGAGACTATTTCTTCATCGGTATAACCAAATGACTCGTTATTGTTTGTCGCGTTTTTAAGCGCGTTGTTCACCTCTTCGGCAGTCACTTTTTTTCCAAGAATAGACACCAGTTCAGTCACCGAACCTGTTTTCACGGGTACGCGTTGCGCATGACCTTTCAGTTTGCCGCTCAGTTCTGGGATCACCAGACCAATGGCTTTTGCCGCGCCTGTAGTGTGGGGAATGATATTTTCTGCCGCTGCACGTGAAGCGCGTAGATCTTTACCTCGCGGGCCATCCACCAGTGACTGGGTGCCAGTATAGGCATGAATGGTCGTCATCGTGCCGACTTCTATTCCGAAACTGTCGTGCAAGGCTTTGGCCATCGGTGCAAGACAGTTAGTGGTGCATGACGCCACGGAAACAATGGTGTCGTTGCCATCCAGTGTGTCGTCATTGACGTTATAAACGATGGTTTTCATTTCACCGGCAGGGGCGGAAATCAACACCTTCTTCGCACCAGCATCAAGGTGCGCCTGCGATTTCTCGGCGGAGGTATAAAAGCCAGTACATTCGACAATGATTTCTGCGCCTTTCGCTTTCCATGGAATATTTTTAGCCTCTTTTTCGGCGTAAACCGCGATACTTTTTCCATCAACGATAAGTGAATCTTCCGTAAAATCAACGCTCCAGGGGAACGGTCCGTAGTTTGAATCATGTTTCAGCAGGTAGGCGAGAATTTTTGGGGAAGTGAGATCATTAATAGCGACAATGTCTATGTTGCTTTTGACTTCAAGTAATCGACGCAACACCAGTCGACCGATACGACCAAAACCGTTAATACCAACTTTACTCATGGTCTTCTCCTGTCAGGAACGTTCGGATGAAAATTGATCCTTTCCAGGCTTAGACCAGGATGGCGGGATGGGCAATCTACATTCTTGCCGTGAAACGTAACGTACTGAAAACGGGTGAACAATATTTAATGAAATTTTAAGAAAAGCTCGTTATGTTAACGGAAAATTATGTTAAAGCAGGAAATGTTATGGAAAGTAAATATTCAAGGTTACAAATCGGCATTCACTGGCTGGTCTTTTTGCTGGTTATCGCAGCGTATTGCGCAATGGAGTTTCGTGGTTTCTTCCCACGTAGCGATCGGCCGCTCATCAACATGATTCATGTTTCCTGTGGCATCACAATTCTCGTGCTGATGGTTGTTCGTCTTTTGTTAAGGCTTAAATACCCAACTCCGCCGATTGTACCTAAACCAAAACCGATGATGACGGGACTGGCACATTTGGGACATTTGGTGATTTATCTCCTGTTTATTGCGCTGCCAGTGATTGGTTTGGTGATGATGTATAACCGGGGCAACCCGTGGTTTGCGTTTGGTATGACAATGCCTTATGCAGCAGAGGCCAATTTCGAACGGGTTGATAGCTTAAAGTGGTGGCATGAGACGCTGGCGAATCTGGGATATTTTGTCATCGGGTTGCACGCTGCGGCTGCACTGGCACACCACTATTTCTGGAAGGACAACACACTTCTACGCATGATGCCGCGTAAACGTTCCTGAAGGATCTTTAAAGAAAACGCCTGTACTAAAACCGACCCGCGGTACAGGCGAAAAGTACGGGCCTACATCGGAAGCGCCTATTATATTTATTTGTATGACAAATAAAACCATAATCCTTGTCCATATGTCCATCTGGCTTATCTTTAATCAATTCACCCGATCTTTGATCTCATCAACGGTATCAAAATAAACCAGCGTATAACGTTCAAATCGAACATAAGATTCGATAAACCATGGAGGTTATATGAAAAAATTGGCACTTATCTTGGTTATGGGAGCGCTTGTTTCCTTTTATGCCGATGCCGGGCGCAAACCCTGCTCTGGTTCGAAAGGGGGGATCTCTCACTGTACAGCAGGCGGCAAATTTGTCTGTAATGATGGTTCTATTAGTGCATCGAAAAAAATATGCACTAACTGAAGCGTAAAAAGGGGGGCAGTAAGGGCACCCGCAGGCATCCTATGAGGTTTCCTTAGGGACGAAAATAATCACTTCACGAAATAGCGTGCTGTTTTCCAGAATTTTTCGTCATTCGGGTTAGCCAGTTTAACCATTCCTCACTTTCTTCAATCCAATGGCATTAATCTTCTCTGCAATAATTGTTGTAAAAATGTGACGCAAAGAGGTTTTTAGTCGTAAGTAATTACCGTCAAATGCCGATGACTTTCTATCAGGAGTAAACCTGGAAGAGAGACAACGGTAATGAATACAACTCCCTCACAGCGATTAGGTTTTTTGCATCACATCAGGCTGGTTCCGTTATTTGCCTGCATTCTTGGCGGTATCTTACTTCTGTTTGCCTTGAGTTCAGCCCTGGCTGGCTATTTCCTCTGGCAGGCCGATCGCGATCAGCGTGATGTGACTGCGGAGATTGAGATTCGGACCGGGTTAGCGAACAGCTCAGATTTTTTGCGTTCGGCCCGGATCAATATGATTCAGGCCGGGGCGGCGAGTCGTATTGCGGAAATGGAAGCAATGAAGCGAAATATTGCGCAAGCCGAATCGGAGATTAAACAGTCGCAGCAAGGTTATCGGGCTTACCGGAGTCGGCCGGTGAAAACACCTGCTGATGAAGCCCTCGACACTGAATTAAATCAACGCTTTCAGGCTTATATCACGGGTATGCAACCTATGTTGAAATATGCCAAAAATGGCATGTTTGAAGCGATTATTAATCATGAAAGTGAGCAGATCCGACCGCTGGATAATGCTTATACCGATATTTTCAACAAAGCCGTTAAGATACGTAGCACCAGAGCCAACCAATTGGCGGAACAGGCCCATCAGCGTACCCGCCTGGGTGTGATGTTTATGATTGGCGCGTTTGTGCTTGCCGTGGTCATGACGCTGATAACATTTATGGTGCTACGTCGGATCGTCATTCGTCCATTGCAACATGCCGCACAACGGATTGAAAAAATCGCCAGTGGCGATCTGACGATGAATGATGATCCGGCAGGTCGTAATGAAATCGGTCGCTTAAGTCGTCATTTACAGCAAATGCAGCATTCACTGGGGATGACAGTAGGGACCGTTCGACAGGGCACGGAAGAGATTTATCGTGGCACCAGCGAAATTTCCGCTGGCAATGCGGACCTTTCATCTCGCACCGAAGAACAAGCGGCGGCAATCGAACAAACTGCCGCTAGCATGGAGCAACTCACTGCGACGGTGAAACAGAATGCGGATAACGCGCATCATGCCAGCAAACTGGCGCAAGAGGCCTCCATTAAAGCCAGCGATGGCGGGGAGACGGTTTCCGGTGTAGTTAGAACGATGGGCGCAATCTCCACGAGTTCAAAGAAAATTTCCGAGATCACTGCCGTCATCAACAGCATTGCTTTCCAGACAAATATTCTGGCGCTGAATGCTGCCGTTGAAGCCGCGCGAGCGGGTGAGCAAGGACGTGGATTTGCCGTTGTCGCCAGCGAAGTACGGACACTCGCAAGTCGCAGCGCCCAGGCGGCGAAAGAGATTGAAGGCTTGATCAGTGAATCAGTCAGGTTAATTGACCTGGGGTCGGTTGAAGTGGCAACGGCAGGGAAAACCATGAGCACGATTGTTGATGCCGTCGCGAGTGTCACACATATCATGCAGGAGATTGCCGCCGCCTCGGATGAACAAAGTAGAGGCATAACGCAGGTGAGCCAGGCGATTTCCGAAATGGATAAGGTGACGCAACAGAATGCTTCTCTGGTAGAAGAGGCTTCTGCGGCGGCGCTATCCCTTGAAGAACAGGCTGCACGATTAACTGAGGCGGTAGACGTTTTCCGCCTGAACAAACATTCTGTGTTGGCAGAACCACGCGGAGCTGGTGAGTCTGTTAGTTTCGCAACAGCGTGAAAATATCAAAGAAGGGATCGAAAGATCCCTTACTTTTCAGAACGGCATTGATTTTCGAATAGCGTTAATCATCAATTGGCAACCGGAAGAGAACGTCGCATCTACGCGGGTCAATATTCCGATCGGTTCGCCTGCACCATGCCCCGGAACAGGCAGGGCCACCAGCGTGGCATGACGCAGGTCGTCTTTTACAGCGCCAGAAGGGACAAACCACACGTAGTCGTATTCAACCGTAAGTTGACGAGATAGCGAAGCAGACAGCGTTTCGATACAGCCCGAAGGAATTTTACAGCCCTGGCTCTGCACTAATGCATCTGAATGCTGGCGTGGCGCAGTGCCTTCTGGTGATACAACAACCGGCCATTCCAGCACCCGGCTTAGCGTTACGTTCTCCTGAAGTAGCGGGTGATTAGGGCGGACGACCAGCTTCAGCGATTCAAGAAACAGCAGTTCATAATTAAGCCCGGTCATCAGTTCAGGATCTGACATCCGACCAATGCCGATATCGATTTCGCCGGTCTTCAAACCCGCCAGAATCATAGGGTTACTCATTGTCGCAACTTGCAAGGTCGTCTCTTTTTGTTGCTGATGAAACTGACCTATAACTGAAGGTAATATTCCCAGCGCCGCGGTAGGTAATGCACCTACCCTGACGACATCATTGTTAAGACCTTCTTTACGATGAAGCGACTGTCCGGCAGTGTTAATAGCGTCAAGAACTCTGACTGCATGTGTTAAAAATTGTTCGCCGGGTAAGGTAAGTTGCGCCCCCTGACGACCACGCTCAAACAAGCGAGCACCTGTCAATTGCTCTAGTTCATTCAATGTCTTGGAGAGCGCAGGTTGACTCAAATTAAGGGTTTCAGCTGCGCGCCCCAAAGTTCCTTGTTGTGCAACAGCTACGAATGTATGAAGGTGGCGCAAACGGATGCGCTGACTAAACAGACTATTTTTTTCCATAAGCGATGTTAAAAACGAAGCGGTGTCGCTGACAAGTGAAGTTGTTTGATTATGATAACTTGATTGCAAAATATTATTAACAATTAAAGCAATTGTGTTACAGCAAAATGGATAATATTGATGTTTTCGCGGCGAGATCACAGTTTGTAAATTCTTCCCGCCAGAGTGAATGTGGTTACCTACACTCCAGATTACTGACCACTGGAGGCAGACATTATGGCGAACAGCATCACGGCGGATGAGATTCGGGAACAGTTTTCGCAGGCAATGTCAGCCATGTACCAGCAAGAAGTTCCGCAGTACGGCACGCTGCTGGAACTGGTAGCTGATGTGAATCTGGCTGTGCTGGAAAACAATCCTCAACTGCACGAAAAAATGGTAAATGCAGACGAGCTGGCGCGACTGAATGTTGAACGTCATGGGGCAATTCGCGTTGGGACTGCACAAGAGCTTGCTACTCTTCGGCGGATGTTTGCCATTATGGGGATGTACCCGGTGAGCTATTACGATCTCTCGCAGGCGGGCGTGCCGGTACATTCCACAGCATTTCGGCCCATTGATGATGCTTCTCTGGCGCGTAATCCCTTCCGCGTTTTTACCTCATTACTCCGTCTTGAGCTTATCGAGAACGAATTTTTGCGCCAGAAAGCGGCGGAGATTCTGCGTCAGCGCGATATCTTCACCCCACGTTGTCGACAACTGTTAGAGGAGTATGAGCAGCGGGGCGGTTTTAACGAAACACAGGCACAGGAGTTTGTGCAGGAAGCCCTGGAAACGTTTCGCTGGCACCAGTCAGCAACGGTGGATGAAGTAACCTATCGCGCCTTGCATAACGAACATCGGCTGATTGCTGATGTGGTCTGTTTTCCTGGATGCCATATCAACCACCTGACGCCACGCACGCTGGATATTGACCGGGTGCAGTCGATGATGCCTGAATGCGGAATTGAACCCAAAATTCTGATCGAAGGGCCGCCGCGCCGCGAGGTACCGATTTTACTTCGCCAGACCAGCTTTAAAGCCCTGGAAGAGGCGGTGTTGTTTGCGGGGCAGAAACATGGAACGCATACCGCGCGCTTTGGTGAAATAGAGCAGCGTGGCGTGGCATTAACGCCGAAAGGACGACAACTGTATGATGATCTTCTGCGGAACGCTGGAACCGGGCAGGATAATCTCACTCATCAAATGCATTTACAGGAAACCTTCCGCACTTTTCCTGACAGTGAGTTTTTAATGCGTCAGCAAGGGTTGGCATGGTTCCGATATCGTTTGACGCCTTCAGGTGAGGCGCATCGTCAGGCGATTCATCCCGGAGACGATCCACAACCCTTAATTGAACGTGGTTGGGTAGTGGCACAACCCATTACTTATGAAGATTTTTTGCCTGTTAGCGCTGCGGGGATCTTCCAGTCAAATCTGGGTAATGAAACGCAGGCACGCAGTCACGGTAATGCCAGCCGCGAAGCATTTGAGCAGGCGTTGGGCTGCCCAGTTTTTGATGAGTTCCAGCTTTATCAGGAAGCGGAAGAACGCAGTAAACGCCGCTGTGGTTTGCTTTAAATTTTGACTATCTGCCTTTGCAAAAATTTGCCTGATTTTACAAATGAATCAGGCTCATCCCATCGACATAAAAAAAGTGCCGATTAATGCATATTCTCTGAGTTCAACAATTGGATTATTAATAAATATTGTCTAGAGTGAGCGGTCATAAATAAGCACTTTCTTGCCGCTGAAAACGACCAGCGCGGGACCATTCACAACACCAGAAGGACTCACTTTCAGGTATGGATCGTAGACGATTTATTAAAGGTTCAATGGCTATGGCCGCCGTGTGCGGTACCAGCGGCATTGCTTCTCTTTTTTCTCAGGCGGCATTCGCGGCAGATTCTGATATTGCCGACGGGCAAACCCAGCGTTTTGACTTCTCCATTCTACAGTCAATGGCGCACGACTTAGCGCAAACCGCGTGGCGTGGTGCGCCGCGTCCGTTACCTGACACTCTGGCGACAATGACGCCGCAGGCTTATAACAGTATTCAATACGACGCCGAAAAATCGCTCTGGCATAACGTTGAGAACCGTCAACTGGACGCTCAGTTCTTCCATATGGGAATGGGATTCCGTCGCCGCGTTCGTATGTTCTCTGTTGATCCCGCAACACATCTGGCGCGTGAAATTCACTTTCGCCCGGAGTTGTTCAAATACAACGATGCGGGTGTTGATACCAAACAATTAGAAGGGCAAAGCGATCTCGGTTTTGCCGGTTTTCGCGTGTTTAAAGCCCCCGAACTGGCGCGCCGTGATGTCGTATCATTCCTCGGTGCGAGTTATTTCCGCGCGGTTGATGATACATATCAATACGGTTTGTCGGCTCGCGGCCTGGCGATCGACACTTACACCGACAGTAAAGAAGAGTTCCCCGACTTTACCGCCTTCTGGTTTGATACGGTAAAACCGGGGGCAACCACCTTTACCGTTTATGCGTTGCTCGATAGCGCCAGCATTACTGGTGCCTATAAGTTCACTATCCATTGTGAGAAAAGTCAGGTGATTATGGATGTGGAAAATCACCTGTATGCGCGCAAAGACATTAAACAGCTGGGCATTGCGCCGATGACCAGCATGTTCAGCTGCGGCACTAATGAACGTCGGATGTGCGACACCATTCATCCGCAAATCCATGACTCTGATCGTCTGTCCATGTGGCGGGGCAACGGCGAGTGGATTTGCCGTCCGCTGAATAATCCGCAAAAATTGCAGTTCAATGCTTACACCGACAACAACCCGAAAGGGTTTGGTTTATTGCAACTGGATCGTGATTTCTCTCATTATCAGGACATTATGGGCTGGTATAACAAACGCCCAAGTCTGTGGGTGGAACCGCGTAACAAGTGGGGTAAGGGCACCATCGGCCTGATGGAAATCCCAACAACGGGCGAAACGCTGGATAACATTGTCTGCTTCTGGCAGCCAGAAAAAGCTGTAAAAGCGGGTGATGAGTTTGCATTCCAGTATCGTCTGTACTGGAGTGCGCAACCGCCTGTTCATTGCCCATTAGCGCGCGTTATGGCAACGCGTACCGGCATGGGCGGTTTCCCGGAAGGTTGGGCGCCTGGTGAACACTATCCCGAAAAATGGGCGCGTCGTTTTGCCGTCGATTTCGTTGGTGGTGATCTGAAAGCTGCCGCACCAAAAGGCATTGAGCCGGTGATTACGCTTTCCAGTGGGGAAGCGAAGCAAATCGAAATTCTCTATATTGAACCCATTGATGGTTATCGTATTCAGTTTGACTGGTATCCGACTTCGGACTCCACTGATCCGGTCGATATGCGGATGTATCTGCGTTGTCAGGGCGACGCTATCAGTGAAACATGGCTGTATCAGTATTTCCCGCCAGCGCCGGATAAACGTCAGTATGTTGACGACCGCGTGATGAGTTAATCGTTTTTTCTTCGGCACCTTCTTCGGGAGGTGCCGTCTGGTTAAACACGATCCCGCTCGCATTTTTCCCTAAGTTAAATGAGTAATCTGATAGTGTGTATTTCAGATACACCTTGTCAGCCACTAACAGGGAGTGCGTATGTTTCCAGAATACCGAGATTTAATATCCCGTCTGAAAAACGAAAATCCTCGCTTTATGTCCTTGTTCGATAAACACAATAAACTTGATCATGAAATTGCCAGAAAGGAAGGTTCCGACGGTCGAGGGTACAATGCGGAAGTGGTCCGCATGAAAAAACAAAAGCTACAGTTAAAAGATGAGATGCTCAAAATCCTGCAGCAGGAGAGCGTCAAAGAGGTGTAAACTTTCCTAAGCCGCCAGCCAGGCGGCTTTTTTAACAACTGCATGGATTGACTGGAGATAAGATGGCTGAAACGATAAAAGTAAGTGAATCACTTGAATTACATGCTGTTGCAGAAAGTCATGTCACACCTCTTTATCAGTTAATCTGTAAAAATAGAACCTGGTTACAGCAGTCGCTAAACTGGCCGCAGTTTGTTCAAAGTGAAGAGGACACGCGAAAAACGGTGCAGGGCAATGTAATGTTGCATCAACGCGGCTATGCCAAAATGTTCATGATTTTCAAAGAAGATGAACTTATCGGCGTTATCTCGTTTAATCGTATTGAACCACTGAATAAAACCGCTGAAATCGGCTACTGGCTGGACGAATCTCATCAGGGGCAGGGGATCATTTCTCAGGCGCTGCAGGCATTGATTCATCATTACGCTCAGTCTGGTGAACTTAGACGCTTCGTGATCAAATGTCGGGTGGATAATGCGCAAAGCAACCAGGTCGCTTTGCGCAATGGTTTTATCCTTGAAGGTTGCCTGAAACAGGCTGAGTTTCTGAATGATGCCTATGATGATGTGAACTTATACGCGCGTATTATCGATTCACAATAACCCTGCCAGCGGCGTTCGCGTAATGAGCTCTTCGCCGTTAATGACTTTTGGACCATGGACATGAACCGTGTCGCCATCAAAGGCTTCAACGACGGCGTGGTCGGTCAACTCCACATGGTTTTCAATTATCACCGCACCTGTAATACGGCTCTCACCTTGTATTACAACGTGTTCGTCGAGCAGAATCGGTCCGCCACGTACCACTGCCTTTCCGCCAATCAAGACATGATGTTTTAACACACAATTACCTTCCACAATGGCATATTCCGCTACCTGCGAACTGTAATGAATTGTCGGAATGGCATCTTCTTCTATGCCAGCTTTCACCTGCGCGTGACCGTAGACTTTAGCGCAATCGCATAGCCAGACGTTGTTCTCTTCATTACCTTCAATACTGGCAAAATCAAAAACTTCGGCGCGATGTTCAATAAAAGCATACCGGACGACGGCATCGCCATAAATTTGTGCCTGGTGGACAATACGCGAGGCGCTAACCCTTGCGCGATCATAAATTTGTAGCAGGAGTTGATGGTCGGAGGTTAAGCCTTGCGCGGCGACGATCATAGAATGTTGATCAATTAAGGCGTGACCAAATATTCTACATTGACCGCAAACTAATGAGTCACGAATGGTGACACTGTCACTTATATATGCACCCTGACTGACTTCACTATTATCGATCCAGACGTTATCCGTTGCGTAAACCTCTCCCCAAAGGACGCTGGTGCCGGTGATACGCGTATTACCGGAAATCACCGTTCCGCCGAACGCAATAGCATTCTGGTCGTAAATCCAGCAATTTCCTTCCTGTGCTAACACCGTTTCGCGATCGATCCAGCCGCCAGCGGTTCCTGCTATCACATCGTTAAAATCGCTCATGGCGATAATTTGCCATAATAACACACTTTTTTTAGTGCCATCATCCTGATAACTAAAGGCTCGCTGTTCTTCACTTAGACGATATTTGCGCATAGCGTTTTCCCACAGGTGACTTACTATAACCGTAGCAAATTCTGCGGCTCTGGCTATGCTCGAGAAAATTCCATAAAATGTATTTCAAATATACTTTATAAATTAAACAAAATGAGTAAGAAGATGCAGAGCGATAAAGTGCTCAATTTGCCGGCAGGCTACTTTGGTATTGTGTTGGGGACGATAGGGATGGGATTTGCCTGGCGCTATGCCAGCCAGGTTTGGCAGGTCAGCCACTGGTTAGGGGATGGGCTAGTGATTCTGGCGATGATCATCTGGGGATTATTGACTAGCGCATTTATTACCCGACTCATACGCTTTCCGCATAGCGTGCTGGCGGAAGTGCGCCATCCAGTGATGAGCAGTTTTGTGAGTTTGTTTCCGGCAACGACGATGCTGGTGGCGATTGGTTTTGTTCCGTGGTTTCGCCCACTGGCGGTATGCCTGTTCAGTTTTGGTGTCGTGGTTCAGTTGGCTTATGCCGCCTGGCAAACTGCGGGATTATGGCGCGGATCTCATCCTGAAGAAGCTACCACGCCTGGACTGTATCTGCCGACAGTTGCCAACAACTTTATCAGCGCAATGGCCTGTGGTGCATTGGGCTACACCGACGCCGGTCTGGTGTTTTTAGGCGCAGGCGTTTTCTCATGGTTAAGTCTGGAACCGGTGATCCTTCAGCGTCTGCGCAGTTCGGGAGAGTTACCCACGGCATTGCGGACATCACTCGGCATTCAGCTCGCTCCTGCGCTGGTGGCCTGTAGTGCCTGGCTAAGCGTCAACGGCGGCGAGGGGGACACGCTGGCAAAAATGCTTTTCGGTTATGGACTGCTGCAACTGCTGTTTATGCTACGTCTGATGCCATGGTATCTCTCCCAACCATTTAATGCTTCATTCTGGAGTTTCTCGTTCGGCGTTTCCGCACTGGCAACCACCGGTTTGCATTTGGGGAGTGGCAGCAATAATGGATTTTTCCATACCCTGGCGGTGCCGCTGTTTATCTTTACCAATTTTATAATAGCAATACTGCTTATCCGTACTTTCGCGCTTCTGATGCAGGGGAAATTGTTAATCAAAACAGAGCGCGCTGTTTTAATGAAAGCTGAGGACAAAGAATGATCATCCGTGACGAAAACTATTTTACTGAAAAATATGAATTAACCCGCACACACTCTGAAGTACTGGAAGCGGTGAAAGTGGTTAAAGCCGGTAAAACGCTGGATCTGGGCTGTGGCAATGGTCGTAACAGTCTTTACCTGGCAGCCAATGGTTATGAAGTTGACGCATGGGATAAAAATGCCATGAGTATCGCCAACGTCGAGCGGATTAAATCCATTGAAAATCTGGATAATTTACACACCCGGGTTGTTGATCTGAATAACTTCACATTTGATGGGCAGTACGATTTTATTCTTTCGACTGTGGTGCTGATGTTCCTTGAGGATAAAACCATCCCTGGGCTTATTGCCAATATGCAACGTTGCACTAAACCTGGTGGTTACAACCTGATTGTGGCGGCGATGGATACCGCTGATTATCCATGTACCGTCGGCTTCCCGTTTGCCTTCAAAGAAGGAGAATTACGTCGATATTACGAAGGCTGGGAGATGGTGAAATACAATGAAGACGTCGGTGAGTTGCACCGCACCGATGCCAACGGTAATCGGATTAAACTGCGTTTCGCCACGATGCTGGCACGTAAAAAATAACCTGGTAAGAACAAGGCGCGTGAAAATTCCCCACGCTGAGATGGTCTACTGTTCTTCTTTTCGGTAAGCATATTTTTTATCGAATGGATGTGAAATTAATCACAGTAGTCGAAGTTTTTTAGCAGCTTAACTTACTGAAATTTAACTACTGATGATTGACTTAGCCCCTTTTTCGGCATTGACTATGTCGTCTGAAAAGGGGCTGAAATATTTATTTTCACCAACACTTTTTTTGCCACAACACGAAGCGGTGCTTTTTGCTATAACTTAGAAAGTAATATAATCATCTCAGGAAACTATTCATGCGTACCACATCAATTGCGAAAGTTGCAGCTTTATGCGGCTTGTTGGCTCTGTCTGGTTGTGCCTCTAAAATCACCCAGCCAGATAAATATTCTGGTTTTTTAAACAATTACTCTGATTTAAAAGAAACAACCTCAGCAACAGGTAAACCTGTTTTACGTTGGGTAGACCCGAGTTTTGATCAAAGCAAATATGACAGCATCGTCTGGAACCCAATCACTTATTATCCGGTACCGAAACCATCTACCCAGGTAGGGCAGAAAGTTCTGGATAAAATTTTGAGTTATACCAACACCGAAATGAAAGAAGCGATTGCGCAGCGTAAACCACTGGTTACCACCGCTGGGCCGCGTAGTCTGATTTTCCGTGGGGCCATTACCGGTGTAGATACCAGCAAAGAAGGGCTGCAATTCTATGAAGTGGTTCCTGTCGCATTAGTGGTCGCGGGGACGCAAATGGCGACGGGCCACCGTACCATGGATACTCGCCTGTATTTTGAAGGTGAGCTGATTGATGCAGCTACTAATAAACCGGTTATCAAAGTCGTTCGTCAGGGCGAAGGTAAAGACCTGAATAATGAAAGTACGCCAATGGCTTTCGAGAATATTAAGCAAGTTATTGATGACATGGCGACCGATGCCACCATGTTTGACGTTAACAAAAAGTAATTCCAGTCGCGCCATCGTAAGATGGCGCTTTTTATTATCGGTTTCTGTCAGCGATTAAATTCAACACCACGTAACAAACGCCTCCGGCAATTAATCCCCAGAACGCAGAACCAATCCCGACCAGCGTCAATCCACTTCCCGTTACCAGAAATGCCACCACCGCCGCGTCTCGCTCACGCTCATTATGCAGCGCCTGATACAAACTGCCGCCAATGGTACTTAACAGCGCCAGACCTGCCAGCATCTGGATCCAACTTACGGGCAGGGCAGCCATCATCCCGGTAATAGCATTACCAAAAAGACCTGCGAGCAAATAAAAAATGCCTGCAACGGCAGCTGCCAGCCAACGTTGATCTTTATCCGGATGCGCTTCCGGGCTTTGACAAATAGCTGCGGTGATTGCCGCAATACCGACGGAATAAACGCCGAAAGGGGAAAAAACAAGCGCCAGCAATCCAGTAAACACAATCAACGGCGAAACAGGAGCCGAATACCCGGCTGCTTTCATTGCTGCGATACCTGGAGCGTTTTGCGATGCCATCGTCACCAGAAAAAGGGGGAGTGCAACGCTCAGACTGTGAGCAAACGAAAAATCAGGGGTAATATAAGTGGGGAGAACGGGTTTAAAGACAACATCATTTGTGACAATGTCACCTTGCGCGATAACGATCACGATCCCAATAATCATCGCGGCAATTACCGCATAGCGCGGCGCAACGGCCCTGGTTGCCAGCCATACCAGCAACATACTGCCACACAACGTAAATTGACCATCCAGACTGGCAAACGCCTGTAAACCAAAGCGTAATAAAATCCCGGCAAGCATTGCCGCCGCAAGCGAGTGCGGAATAATACGCATCAGACGAGCAAAGAGTCCCGTTATGCCGCAGAGGATTATTAACGCGTTGGTGACAATAAAAACGCCGATGGCTTCGTTAAGTGTTAGTCCCTGTAATCCGGTAACCAGCAAAGCTGCGCCCGGCGTTGACCATGCAGTGAGAACAGGCACGCGATACCATAATGTCAGAGCCAGCGTACTGACGCCCATTGCCAGCCCCAGCGCCGTCATCCAGCCAGAGATTTGTGCAGTGGTGGCTCCGGCGACAATCGCTGCTTGCCAGATTATTGCCGCTGAACTGGCGTAGCCAATTAATACCGCCAGAAACCCCGCCAGTAGCGTGGGTGGAGGAATAGAAAACAGACGCATGGTCACCTCGTGCGTTATAGCGTACAGGTACCGTAGCATTTGTCCGTTATAACGCACAAGTGATAAACTTCCGCTTTGCCGGAGGAGTCACATGGAAAATCTCACTCGCTTTTTATCCACCACACTTAAACAACTACGTCAGCAGCGCGGCTGGAGTCTTTCGCGACTGGCAGAAGCGACGGGGGTTTCTAAAGCGATGTTAGGGCAGATTGAGCGTAATGAGTCCAGCCCGACGGTCGCGACATTATGGAAAATTGCCACCGGGTTGAATGTGCCATTTTCGACATTTATTTCTCCGCCGCAGTCCGCTACGCCTTCAGTTTATGATCCGCAACAGCAGGCGATGGTGATCACTTCGCTGTTTCCTTATGATCCACAACTCTGCTTTGAACACTTCTCGATTCAGATGGCACCTGGTGCAATAAGTGAATCGACGCCCCATGAGAAGGGAGTAATCGAACATGTTGTCGTCATTGATGGGCAACTTGATCTGTGCGTTGATGGTGAATGGCAGAGCCTTAATTGTGGAGAAGGTGCTCGATTTGCTGCAGACGTTACGCATGTCTATCGTAATGGTGGGGAGCAAATCGTACATTTTCATTCCCTCATCCATTACCCACGCAGTTAAGCGGGAAAACTATTTCGCAACGTCGCGCTTGTGGCTAAAATAGCCGCCATTTTTCAGCTACTGGATAAGAAAGTGACCGTATCTTCTCATCGTCTTGAACTGTTAAGCCCGGCACGCGATGCCGCCATTGCCCGCGAAGCTATTTTGCACGGTGCCGATGCTGTTTATATCGGCGGCCCTGGTTTTGGCGCGCGGCATAATGCCAGTAATAGCCTGAAAGATATTGCCGAACTGGTGCCATTTGCCCATCGTTATGGTGCGAAAATTTTCGTCACGCTTAATACCATTCTGCATGATGATGAGCTGGAACCCGCTCAGCGGTTAATTACCGATCTTTACCAGACCGGTGTCGATGCGCTGATTGTTCAGGACATGGGGATTCTGGAACTTGATATTCCGCCGATTGAATTACACGCAAGTACGCAGTGTGATATTCGTACTGTAGAGAAAGCGAAGTTCCTCTCAGACGTTGGTTTTACCCAGATTGTGCTGGCGCGTGAGCTAAACCTGGAGCAGATCCGCGCGATTCATCAGGCCACGGACGCGACAATTGAGTTCTTTATTCATGGCGCATTGTGCGTGGCATATTCTGGTCAATGCTACATCTCTCATGCACAAACGGGGCGCAGTGCTAACCGTGGAGATTGCTCCCAGGCGTGCCGTTTGCCATACACGTTGAAAGACGATCAGGGGCGGGTGGTTTCCTATGAAAAACATCTGCTGTCGATGAAAGATAACGATCAGACTGCCAACCTCGGCGCGCTGATTGATGCTGGCGTACGCTCCTTCAAGATTGAAGGGCGTTACAAAGATATGAGCTACGTGAAGAATATCACCGCCCATTATCGTCAGATGCTGGATGCCATTATTGATGAACGTGGCGATCTGGCGCGTGCTTCATCCGGTCGTACCGAGCATTTCTTCGTACCGTCGACGGAAAAAACCTTCCATCGTGGCAGTACCGACTACTTTGTTAATGCCCGTAAAGGGGATATCGGCGCGTTCGACTCCCCCAAGTTTATCGGCCTGCCGGTCGGTGAAGTATTAAAAGTGGCGAAGGATCATCTCGATGTTGCCGTCACCGAGCCGTTAGCAAATGGCGATGGTCTGAATGTGATGATTAAACGTGAAGTGGTTGGCTTTCGCGCCAATACAGTCGAAAAAACCGGGCAAAATCAGTACCGCGTCTGGCCAAATGAGATGCCTGCGGATTTGCATAAAATTCGTCCGCATCATCCGCTTAATCGTAATCTGGACCATAACTGGCAGCAGGCGTTGACCAAAACATCCAGCGAACGTCGCGTAGCGGTAGACATTGAACTGGGCGGCTGGCAGGAACAACTGATTCTGACCCTGACCAGTGAAGAGGGCGTCAGCGTCACGCATACGCTGGATGGACAATTCGACGAAGCTAATAACGCCGAAAAAGCGCTTAATAACCTGAAAGATGGTCTGGCTAAGCTGGGGCAAACCATCTATTACGCCCGCGATGTGCAAATTAACCTGCCTGGTGCGCTGTTTGTACCGAACAGTCTGTTAAATCAGTTCCGCCGTGAGGCCGCCGAAATGCTGGATGCTGCGCGTCTTGCCAGTTATCAGCGCGGCAGCCGTAAACCGGTTGCTGATCCTGCGCCGGTTTATCCGCAAACGCATCTGAGTTTCCTCGCGAACGTATACAACCAGAAAGCGCGTGAATTTTATCATCGCTATGGTGTGCAACTGATTGATGCGGCGTATGAAGCGCATGAAGAGAAGGGGGAAGTGCCGGTAATGATCACCAAGCATTGTCTGCGCTTTGCCTTCAATCTGTGTCCGAAACAGGCAAAAGGTAACATCAAAAGCTGGAAGGCGACGCCAATGCAACTGGTTAATGGCGATGAAGTATTAACGCTAAAGTTCGATTGTCGCCCATGTGAGATGCACGTCATTGGCAAAATCAAAAATCACATACTGAAAATGCCGTTACCGGGAAGCGTAGTGGCATCCGTTAGTCCGGATGAGCTGCTGAAAACATTGCCGAAGCGAAAAGGGTAAAACGCCAGTTTTCGGGTTACTCACCACTCATCCAATCTGCATGATATTGCCTGTCGGGTAAGGCGTTATGCCGCATCCGGCAACAAATGACTCAACGCTGTCCCGCTTCTGGTTTGCGCGATTTTTGCCAGTAAAAATGCTCGCGCAAACCTTCCGCCGACTCTTCCGCCACAGCACGCAATTCATCGCTGTCCGCTTCATGACGCAGCTGATGATCCACATTCTTTACCCACATAAATTCATGTCCTTTGTGCCCTGCCATGAGTTGTCCTGAGAACAGTGCACACGTTAATAAGACAACCGATAACGCCTTCGAAAACATCTCGCCACCTTTTTCTGACCTTTTGCCGCTATGATGCCGATCGTTTCTTGAGGTTATTATTCAGTTTTGCAAATTAGAGCAAAGAAATTCTGGAATCTTCCTTCCTGATTTTGCATTGCATTCTGCCGTTGCGGCGATTTAGTGCTATTTTCGAGCACATTACACACGGAGGTAAACTTCGCCATTAAATAGTCACGATCACTTTATTGAAGTGCCTTTGAGCGTCGCCTCTAAGGTATTGCTGTTAAATGCTTTTTTACAGTCAGAAATCACTCAGCAAGAGTTAGCCAGACGAATTGGCAAACCTAAACAGGAGATTACTCGCTTATTTAACTTGCACCATGCGACAAAAATCGACGCCATCCAGCTCGCGGCTAAGGCGCTTGGCAAAGAGTTATCGCTGGTGATGGTTTAATTACAGTTAATGAAAAGTTGTCATTTTTAACAACTGATATAGACTGCCGAATCACCTGCACATAATAACGATTCGATAATGAAAAAATACCAGCAGCTTGCAGAACAATTACGCGAGCAGATTGCGTCGGGGATCTGGCAACCCGGAGATCGTTTGCCTTCGTTGCGTGACCAGGTGGCGCTTTCTGGCATGAGCTTTATGACTGTCAGCCATGCCTATCAGTTGCTCGAAAGTCAGGGACATATTATCGCGCGACCGCAGTCGGGTTATTACGTTGCGCCACAGGCAATAAAAATGCCGAAAGCGCCAGTCATTCCAGTCACTCGAGATGAAGCAGTCGATATCAACACCTATATTTTTGATATGTTGCAGGCCAGTCGCGATCCGTCGGTAGTTCCGTTTGCCTCGGCCTTTCCCGACCCGCGACTTTTCCCCCTCCAACAACTAAACCGCTCGCTGGCGCAGGTAAGCAAAACCGCCACGGCGATGAGCGTGATTGAAAACTTACCGCCAGGAAACGCAGAACTGCGTCAGGCTATTGCTCGTCGCTATGCCTTACAGGGCATCACTATTTCTCCTGATGAAATTGTCATTACCGCCGGGGCGTTAGAGGCATTAAACCTCAGTTTACAAGCGGTAACGAAACCTGGCGATTGGGTGATAGTAGAGAATCCTTGTTTCTACGGCGCGTTGCAGGCGCTGGAGCGGTTACGGCTGAAGGCGTTATCGGTGGCGACGGACGTTAACGAAGGGATCGATCTCAAGGCGCTGGAACTGGCGTTGCAGGAGTATCCGGTGAAAGCGTGCTGGCTGATGACTAATAGCCAGAATCCACTCGGATTTACCTTAACGCCGCAGAAAAAAGCGCGGCTGGTAGCGTTGCTCAATCAGTACAACGTAACGCTGATTGAAGATGACGTTTACAGCGAACTTTATTTTGGACGGGAAAAACCGCTGCCTGCGAAAGCGTGGGATCGCCATGATGGCGTTTTGCATTGCTCTTCGTTTTCGAAATGTCTGGTACCTGGTTTTCGTATTGGTTGGGTCGCCGCCGGAAAATATGCACGTAAAATTCAACGTTTGCAGTTGATGAGTACGCTTTCCACCAGCTCACCGATGCAGCTTGCGCTGGTGGATTATCTTTCCACGCGCCGTTACGACGCCCATCTTCGTCGTTTACGTCGTCAGCTTGCGGAACGTAAACAACGTGTCTGGCAGGCGCTGCTGCGTTATCTGCCTGCGGAAGTGAAAATTCATCATAATGACAGCGGTTATTTTCTCTGGCTGGAACTCCCCGCGCCGTTAGATGCGGGCGAATTAAGCCTGGCAGCACTGACGCATCATATCAGTATTGCGCCGGGTAAAATGTTTTCTACCGGTGAAAACTGGTCACGTTTTTTTCGTTTTAATACTGCATGGCAGTGGGGCGAGCGCGAAGAACAGGCGGTTAAACAATTAGGCAAACTTATTCAAGAACGGCTGTAATAGCGTTTAATTTAATTCCTCTTAGGTTGGGTAATATGAATTTCGAATAGCAGTCATATTTCCTAACCCCTTGTCTATACTCCAGAAGATAATCTCACAGACGGCATAATGCGCGGTAGCTCACAACCTGATTAAATTTTCTCAGGGGCGAAGGTGTGCCTGCAAGCCGCCGTCTATGGTTAAACAAGGAGATATTTTTACGGCACGGCGGCTGAACAATTAATTACGACAGGAGTAAGACCTTATGAGCAAGACATTTGCCCGCAGCAGCCTGTGTGCGCTCACCATGACAATAATGACCGCTCACGCCGCCGAACCGCCTACCAATTTAGATAAACCGGAAGGGCGACTGGATATTATCGCCTGGCCGGGATACATCGAACGCGGACAAACTGATAAACAATACGACTGGGTAACGCAATTCGAAAAAGAGACAGGCTGCGCGGTGAATGTGAAAACCGCCGCGACTTCTGATGAAATGGTCAGTCTGATGACCAAAGGGGGTTACGATCTGGTTACAGCATCCGGCGATGCCTCGCTGCGCCTGATTATGGGCAAACGCGTGCAGCCGATTAATACCGCATTGATTCCCAACTGGAAAACGCTCGATCCGCGCGTGGTTAAAGGCGACTGGTTTAACGTTAGTGGCAAAGTTTATGGCACACCTTACCAATGGGGTCCGAACCTGTTGATGTACAACACGAAAACCTTCCCGACGCCGCCGGATAGCTGGCAAGTGGTTTTTGTTGCGCAGAATCTGCCGGACGGTAAGAGCAATAAAGGCCGCGTTCAGGCTTATGATGGCCCTATTTATATTGCGGATGCTGCGTTGTTCGTTAAAGCCACTCAGCCGCAGTTGGGCATCAGCGATCCGTATCAACTCACCGAAGAACAGTACCAGGCGGTGCTGAAAGTGCTGCGCGATCAACATAGTTTGATCCATCGCTACTGGCATGACACTACCGTGCAAATGAGTGATTTCAAAAACGAGGGTGTGGTTGCTTCCAGTGCATGGCCCTACCAGGCCAACGCCCTGAAAGCCGAAGGCCAGCCTGTCGCTACCGTTTTCCCGAAGGAGGGCGTTACCGGTTGGGCTGACACCACCATGCTACATAGCGAAGCGAAACATCCGGTTTGCGCCTACAAATGGATGAACTGGTCATTAACGCCAAAAGTGCAGGGCGATGTGGCGGCCTGGTTTGGCTCGTTACCGGTAGTGCCGGAAGGGTGTAAAGCCAGTCCGTTATTAGGCGAAAAAGGTTGTGAAACAAACGGTTTTAACTATTTCGATAAAATCGCCTTCTGGAAAACGCCTATAGCAGAAGGGGGCAAGTTTGTTCCCTACAGTCGCTGGACGCAGGATTATATTGCCATTATGGGCGGCCGCTAACTTCGCTGGGGTGTTTTATGACGTACGCAGTGGAGTTTGACAACGTATCGCGACTGTATGGTGATGTGCGCGCGGTAGATGGTGTCAGTATTGCGATAAAAGATGGTGAGTTTTTCTCAATGCTGGGGCCGTCTGGCTCCGGCAAAACCACCTGCCTGCGCCTGATTGCTGGATTCGAACAGCTTTCCGGCGGGACTATATCTATCTTTGGTAAACCCGCCAGCAATCTGCCACCGTGGGAGCGGGACGTGAATACCGTTTTCCAGGACTACGCGCTTTTTCCGCATATGTCGATTCTTGACAACGTGGCCTATGGGCTGATGGTCAAAGGGGTGGATAAAAAACAGCGACACGTAATGGCGCAAGAGGCGCTGGAGAAAGTGGCGCTCGGATTTGTACAGCAACGTAAACCGTCACAACTTTCTGGTGGTCAGCGTCAGCGGGTTGCCATTGCCAGAGCGTTAGTGAATGAACCGCGCGTATTGCTGCTGGATGAACCGCTCGGCGCACTGGATCTTAAGCTGCGTGAGCAGATGCAACTGGAGCTAAAAAAGCTACAACAGTCTCTTGGCATCACCTTTATTTTCGTCACCCACGATCAGGGCGAGGCATTATCGATGTCCGATCGTGTTGCGGTATTCAATAACGGTCGCATTGAGCAGGTTGATTCACCGCGTGACCTCTATATGCGCCCGCGCACGCCGTTTGTTGCCGGATTCGTCGGGACATCGAATGTATTTGATGCGCTGATGGCAGAGAAACTTTGTGGTATGATGGGAAGTTTCGCCCTGCGACCAGAGCATATCCGCCTCAATATATCCGGCGAAGTGCAGGCTAATGGCACTATTCAGGCTGTACAGTATCAGGGGGCGACGACCCGTTTTGAACTGAAACTGAACGACGGTGAAAAACTGCTGGTGAGTCAGGCCAATATGACAGGCGAAGAACTGCCTGCCACGCTCACGCCCGGGCAACAGGTGATGGTTTCCTGGTCGCGCGATGTGATGGTGCCGCTGGTTGAGGAGAGGTGAATGGCGATGAACGTATTGCAATCACCTGCGCGCCCAGGGTTGGGTAAGGTGTCAGGTTTCTTCTGGCGGAAACCGGGACTGGGGCTGTTTTTGCTGCTGCTTGGTCCGCTGATGTGGTTTGGCATTGTCTATTTTGGTTCACTCCTGACGTTGTTATGGCAGGGCTTTTATACCTTTGACGATTTCACCATGTCGGTAACGCCAGAACTGACGCTGGCGAATATCCGTGCGCTGTTTAATCCGGCGAATTACGACATCATCCTCCGCACGCTAACCATGGCTGTGGCTGTCACTATCGCCAGCGCCATTCTGGCTTTTCCGATGGCGTGGTATATGGCGCGCTATACCAGCGGGAAAATGAAAGCGTTCTTTTATATTGCGGTGATGCTGCCAATGTGGGCGAGTTATATCGTAAAAGCCTATGCCTGGACCTTATTGCTGGCAAAAGATGGCGTGGCGCAGTGGTTTTTACACCATCTGGGGTTGGAGCCGCTACTCACGGCGTTCCTTACGTTACCCGCGGTGGGTGGCAATACGCTGTCAACGTCAGGATTGGGACGCTTTCTCGTGTTTCTTTATATCTGGCTGCCGTTCATGATCCTGCCGGTGCAGGCAGCGCTGGAGCGTTTGCCGCCGTCACTGTTGCAGGCGTCGGCTGATCTTGGCGCTCGTCCTCGACAAACTTTCCGCTATGTAGTGTTGCCGCTGGCGATCCCGGGTATTGCCGCTGGCTCTATCTTTACCTTTTCACTCACACTGGGCGATTTTATCGTTCCGCAGCTGGTTGGCCCTCCAGGATATTTTATCGGCAATATGGTTTATTCCCAGCAGGGGGCGATTGGCAATATGCCGATGGCTGCGGCATTCACCCTGGTGCCGATTGTTCTCATCGCACTGTACCTGGCGTTCGTGAAACGTCTGGGAGCATTCGATGCACTCTGAACACGCACCGTTTTTCCTTAAACTGGCGGCCTGGGGCGGCGTGGTTTTCCTTCATTTTCCCATCCTGATTATCGCCGCCTATGCTTTTAATACCGAAGATGCAGCGTTTAGTTTCCCACCGCAAGGCCTGACGCTGCGCTGGTTTAGCGTGGCAGCACAGCGTAGTGATATTCTTGATGCTGTGACACTGTCACTTAAAGTGGCGGCGCTGGCGACATTAATTGCGCTGGTATTAGGGACACTGGCCGCTGCTGCGCTGTGGCGTCGGGACTTTTTCGGTAAAAGCGCCATTTCATTGTTATTGCTGCTGCCCATTGCGCTGCCGGGCATTGTCACTGGTCTGGCGCTATTAACTGCTTTTAAAACCATCAATCTGGAGCCGGGATTTTTCACCATCGTGGTCGGTCATGCGACTTTTTGCGTAGTGGTGGTGTTTAACAATGTCATCGCCCGTTTTCGACGCACCTCCTGGAGTCTGGTTGAGGCGTCAATGGATCTTGGGGCCAATGGCTGGCAAACCTTCCGCTACGTGGTGTTGCCGAATCTCAGTTCGGCGCTACTGGCAGGAGGAATGCTGGCGTTTGCCTTGTCGTTCGATGAAATCATCGTTACGACCTTTACGGCAGGTCATGAACGAACGTTACCGTTGTGGTTGCTCAATCAGCTTGGGCGACCACGTGATGTACCGGTAACCAACGTGGTGGCACTGCTGGTTATGTTGGTAACAACCTTGCCGATCCTGGGGGCCTGGTGGCTAACCCGCGAAGGCGACAATGGTCAATAACCACTGATACAGGAATATGCTATGCAACATAAGTTACTGATTAACGGAGAACTGGTTAGCGGCGAAGGGGAAAAACAGCCTGTCTATAATCCGGCAACGGGGGACGTTTTACTGGAGATTGCCGAGGCATCCGCAGAGCAGGTGGATGCTGCTGTTCGCGCGGCAGATGCAGCATTTGCCGAATGGGGGCAAACCACGCCGAAAGCGCGTGCGGAATGCCTGCTGAAACTGGCCGATGTTATTGAAGAAAATGGTCAGGTTTTTGCCGAACTGGAGTCCCGTAATTGTGGCAAACCGCTGCATAGTGCGTTCAATGATGAAATTCCGGCGATTGTCGATGTCTTTCGCTTTTTCGCCGGGGCGGCGCGCTGCCTCAATGGTCTGGCGGCCGGCGAATACCTTGAAGATCATACTTCAATGATCCGTCGGGATCCGTTGGGGGTCGTGGCTTCTATCGCACCGTGGAATTATCCGCTGATGATGGCCGCGTGGAAACTGGCTCCGGCGCTGGCGGCAGGGAACTGCGTAGTGCTTAAACCATCAGAAATTACCCCGCTGACAGCGTTGAAGCTGGCTGAACTGGCGAAAGATATCTTCCCGGCTGGCGTGATTAATGTGCTGTTTGGCAGAGGCAAAACAGTGGGCGATCCGCTGACCGGACATCCCAAAGTGCGGATGGTGTCGCTGACGGGCTCTATCGCCACCGGCGAGCACATCATCAGCCATACAGCGCCGTCTATTAAGCGTACTCATATGGAACTTGGTGGCAAAGCGCCAGTGATTGTTTTTGATGATGCTGATATTGAAGCAGTGGTCGAAGGTGTTCGTACTTTTGGCTATTACAATGCCGGACAGGATTGTACTGCGGCTTGTCGGATCTACGCGCAAAAAGGTATTTACGATACGCTGGTGGAAAAACTCGGTGCTGCAGTGGCAACGTTAAAATCTGGTGCGCCGGATGACGAGTCCACAGAGCTTGGACCGTTAAGTTCGCTGGCACATCTCGAACGTGTCAGCAAGGCGGTAGAAGAGGCGAAAGAGACAGGGCACATCAAAGTGATCACCGGTGGTGAAAAGCGCAAGGGTAATGGTTATTACTACGCGCCTACGCTGCTGGCTGGCGCGTTACAGGACGATGCCATCGTTCAAAAAGAGGTATTTGGTCCGGTGGTGAGCGTGACGGCCTTTGACAATGAAGAACAGGTGGTGAACTGGGCGAATGACAGCCAGTACGGACTTGCATCTTCGGTATGGACTAAAGATGTGGGCAGGGCGCATCGTGTCAGCGCACGGCTGCAATATGGTTGTACCTGGGTCAATACCCATTTCATGCTGGTAAGTGAAATGCCGCACGGTGGGCAGAAACTTTCTGGTTACGGCAAGGATATGTCACTTTATGGACTGGAGGATTACACCGTCGTCCGCCATGTCATGGTTAAACATTAAGTTAAATGCTAGTGGCTGTTATATGAAATTATATGATGGCCACTATCGTTTGAAGTTTTGAGTCATTGGCGATTAATAATAATGAATACATTAAAACGAGTGGAAAAGTTAGACGACTATTATGCGCTAAAGGTATGATGGTGATTTTTCATCCTGTCATGGTTGATTCATAGAAGACTTTAGAGTATCGTTATTCAACTAATAATTTATAAGTAAAAGTAGAAATCTTTAGTATGAACGTACAGTTATATAAATTCACGGAAGATAAAAATAAAAACATTACCTTTAGGTGGACGAAAAAACACTTTGAATTTTGCATGGATAATAAAATATTTTTAAATCATAAAGGGAAGAAGTCTTACAAAGAAAGGAATTTATTTCTTTTCTCAAAAGGTGACAAAATATCAATTGAAGAGAATGTTATTGCTGAAGAATATTCAACAATGCCTGTAAAAAATTTTTCCAGTGTAGGTGCATTTTCATTTCCAACTTGTCATTTTTCAGGGAATATACATATAGGACGATTTTGTAGTATTGCATCAAATGTAAAAATAATGGGTGGAAATCATCCTATGAATCGTTTTACTACTCACATGATGACTTATAACGGTGAATTTGATAAATTTGCCTTGAGTGAGTTCGAACGACCCTGGACATTGAAACCATTCATTACCAAACCTGAAAATCCGATTATAGGAAACGATGTCTGGATAGGAAATGATGTTGTATTGAAAGGTGGCATCGCAATAGGTGATGGTGCTGTTATTGCTGCCAATTCCGTTGTTACCAAAGATGTGCCACCATATGCCATAGTTGCAGGAGTTCCTGCAAAAATAATCAGATTTAGATTTGATTCAAATATTATTGATGAATTGTTGAGAATTAAGTGGTGGAATTATAATTACTCAGATCTTCCGGATAATAACAAATGTGATGATATAAATTATTTTGTTGAAGAGATGAATCGATTGATATCAAATGGAAATATTCAAGAGAGGGACTATAAAAAATTCAATCTTTCTGAGATATTCAGAGATCTATAATTGTCTGTTTTACATGATAAATGGGCAGATAACCAGTGCGGGGTTTGCAATTTCAATGGGACAGCGTCCTCAAGGAGGTTGCAAACATCCTGCCATGCATATACTTTATGCCATCTTTTTATATTTACTTTATTCCCTGAAAGTATAAAGCATTTATAGACCCCGCGCGTCTAAAGTAATGACGATAGAAAAATGTGAAAACAAAGTTCCCTTTGAATCAGTAAGCTGTCTGTAAGGACGATAGGAGGGGGATGTTTTCTACTTATTTCAATGTAGATGTCAGCAAAAAGAAGTAAATATTAAGGATAATGTTGTAAACCTGGAGAGTATGAGATGATCTTGCGTACTGTCAGAGCACTGATTTCTCTGACAGTACGTGCTGCGTGCAAAATCACTACATCAAATAAACCAGCCAAATCTCATAGAGATAAGAGTAAACAAACCAACAGCAGCAAAGACATTTATCAGTACTACAGTTCTACTGGAAACATTCATTTTTGCCACCTTTTATCATTGCCCCTATGTGTATAGTACGGGTTAAGAAAATCCGCAATAATACTTATTCTGAAGATGGATAAGGGCAAGTTGCTGTTGATGATTTTTTCTCAAACTGGTGAAAAAACTTGATGCACGTCAAAAAATGACGCATATTTGCGCGCGTTTTATTCATCTGGCTGGACGCCCGTACATGTCTCTCTATCAACACATGCTTGTTTTTTATGCGGTTATGGCAGCAATCGCATTTCTTATCACCTGGTTTCTTTCTCACGATAAGAAACGCATCCGTTTCTTAAGCGCCTTTCTGGTGGGGGCAACATGGCCGATGAGTTTCCCGGTGGCGCTGTTGTTTTCACTGTTTTAAATCTTACGTACTGGCTTGACGGCACCACGCAGACTTATATCATTTGGATGAATCGATAAATTTCACAAGTGGCTAAGGAGAAAGTATGTCGCATCTTGATGAAGTCATCGCGCGCGTGGATGCCGCGATTGAAGAGAGCGTCATTGCCCATATGAACGAATTATTAATCGCCCTGAGCGATGACGCGGAGTTAAGTCGGGAAGATCGCTACACCCAGCAGCAGCGTCTGCGCACAGCGATCGCCCATCACGGTCGCAAGCATAAAGAAGATATGGAAGCGCGCCACGAACAGTTAACCAAAGGCGGCACCATCCTGTGATTAAAATGCGCGTCTGGCCACCAGCCAGGCGCCAACCACAAGTAAAATTGCGCCACAAATTGGGCCGATCAACGCCCGTAGTGGTACGCCCTGGCTGCGGAAGATATCCAGCACCAGACCACCAATCAGTTGGCTGGCGACCAGTACTGCAATAGTTGTCGCCGCTCCCAAATTCTGATATCCGCTGATACTGGCGAAGACAAAAAACGATCCCAGCAAGCCAGGTATAAGTGTCCACCAGCGCACGCTGGACACCAGTTCGCCAAACCCCGCCATACCCTGTTTAAACCACAAAATAGAAACGAACAGCACAATTCCTACCAGTGAGTTCAGCAACATGGCGATGAGAATGGTAGAGGAGGTCTGGGTGATGCGCACCATTAGCGTGTTCTGGACGACCAGACCAATCCCTGCGGCAATCAAAAAGGCAAGGGTAAGCGACTGATTCATCAGATTGCGTCCGGTTCACTGCGTTCGTCGAGTTGCAACTGCATAAATGTAAGATCCAGCCAGCGCCCAAATTTAGTGCCCACCTGCGGCATTTGTGCGGTGATGACAAATCCCAGCGACTGGTGGAGATGCAGCGAAGCCTGATTTTGCGATTCGATCCCGGCGACCATAACATGCTTCCCGCAATCCCGCGCTTCATCAATCAATCGGCTTAACAATTTACGCCCAAGACCTTTGCCCTGATGATCAGGATGGACATAAACCGAATGCTCCACGGTATGGCGAAAACCATCGAAACTACGCCAGTCGCCAAACGAGGCATATCCCGTCACTACGCCATCTTCTTCACTCACCAGCACCGGATAACCTGCTATGGTCCGCGCTTCAAACCAGGCAATGCGGTTATCTGCATCCACCGTTTGGTCATTCCAGATAGCCGCCGTATACAACACGGCGTGGTTATAAATTTCCGCAATGGCAGCACAGTCGGCTTTGCGGGCAAAACGGATGGACATGTCTGGCCTCGATAAAATAATGATAATGACGTTATCAATACTATCGAAAACAGCCCGAAGCAACGGATTCCTCGATGAAATTATTGCGTGTTGCAGAGGGGATGTGACGACTGCAAACAAAACCAATCCTGCGAGCCTGCTACTATTGATGGATTCATGCCAAAAGCACAGGAGAGCATTATGGGGCAACAAAAGCAGCGTAACCGCCGTTGGGTTCTGGCCTCGCGTCCGCATGGCGCGCCGGTTCCGGAGAATTTTCGTCTTGAAGAAGATGATGTCGCCACACCGGGTGAAGGACAGGTATTACTGCGCACAGTTTATTTGTCACTGGACCCGTATATGCGTGGACGTATGAGCGATGAGCCATCTTATTCAGCGCCGGTTGACATTGACGGCGTGATGGTCGGCGGTACGGTGAGCCGTGTCGTGGAGTCAAATCATCCTGATTACCAGCCTGGTGACTGGGTGCTGGGCTACAGTGGATGGCAGGACTATGACATATCCAGTGGTGATGATTTGGTGAAACTTGGCGATCATCCGCAAAATCCATCGTGGTCGCTGGGTGTGCTGGGGATGCCAGGCTTTACCGCTTATATGGGCCTGCTGGATATCGGTCAGCCCAAAGAAGGCGAAACGTTGGTGGTAGCTGCAGCGACAGGACCAGTGGGGGCGACGGTGGGGCAAATCGGCAAACTTAAAGGTTGCAGAGTGGTGGGGGTAGCTGGTGGCGCGGATAAATGCCGCCATGCTACCGAGGTGTTGGGCTTCGATGTCTGCCTTGACCATCACGCGGATGATTTTGCCGAGCAACTGGCGAAAGCGTGCCCAAAAGGTATCGATATTTATTATGAAAACGTTGGCGGTAAGGTATTTGATGCGGTGCTACCGTTACTCAATACATCCGCGCGCATTCCCGTCTGCGGCTTAGTGAGCAGCTATAACGCTACAGAGCTACCACCCGGTCCGGATCGTTTACCCCTGTTGATGGCAACGGTGCTGAAAAAACGCATTCGCTTGCAAGGGTTTATTATTGGTCAGGATTATGGTCACCGTATCCATGAGTTTCAGCAGGAGATGGGACAATGGGTGAAAGAGGGGAAAATTCACTATCGTGAACAAATTACCCACGGTTTGGAGAACGCCCCACAGACGTTTATCGGCCTGCTGAAGGGTAAAAACTTTGGCAAAGTGGTGATCCGCGTGGCGGATGATGATTAAAGTTTCAACGGCGGCGTAAGGCCGCCATAAAAATCCAGGCAAAAAGCTTATTTTCAGCTTTAATTAACTGACCACATCATTGTTCTGCTGCTAATAACTACAAAGGTGAGTGGCTTATGATTATTCATTTTAACACACCAGGTGAACGCCTTCTGCTATGCAGGCAGGGTCGGAAAGAAAACACGCGAAGGAAGTAAAATGCCTGGAACGGAAAAAATGAAACATGTCAGTTTGACTATGCAGGTTGAGAACGACCTGAAACATCAACTAAGTATTGGCGCACTAAAACCTGGCGCACGCCTGATTACTAAAAATCTGGCGGAGCAATTAGGTATGAGTATTACACCCGTGCGTGAAGCATTATTACGTCTGGTTTCGGTGAATGCGCTCTCTGTCGCACCAGCGCAAGCATTTACAGTACCGGAAGTGGGGAAAGGTCAATTAGACGAAATCAATCGGATCCGCTACGAACTGGAATTAATGGCAGTTGCTCTGGCTGTAGAAAACCTCTCCTCGCAAGATATAGCGGAACTTCAGAAATTGCTCGATAAATTACAGCAGGCGCAAGAAAAGGGCGACATGGAACAAATCATTAATGCGAACAGGTTATTTCGCTTAGCGATTTATCATCGTTCAAATATGCCCATCCTGTGTGAGATGATTGAGCAACTGTGGGTCAGGATGGGACCTGGTTTACATTATCTTTATGAAGCGATTAATCCAGCGGAATTACAGGATCGTATAGAAAGCTATCATGAACTACTCGCCGCGTTGAAAGTAAAAGACAAAGAGCGATGCAGACATTGTCTTGCTGAAATTATGCAACAAAATGTTGCTATGTTATACCAGCAATATAATCGTTAAATTAAATGCCCGGCAAATACCGGGCATCAAGATAATCACTCAAATCGCCACGCAACATTCACGCTGATACCATAATTTCGCCCGGGCGCAGGTTCGTAATATCGCCCGTTCGACTCATTGACAATGACAGAACCAACGTATTC
This sequence comes from Escherichia sp. MOD1-EC5990, assembly GCF_002965285.1. Taxonomy (NCBI): domain Bacteria; kingdom Pseudomonadati; phylum Pseudomonadota; class Gammaproteobacteria; order Enterobacterales; family Enterobacteriaceae; genus Escherichia; species Escherichia sp. MOD1-EC5990. The sequence continues at coordinate 217,338 of NZ_PTRV01000008.1, forward strand.
TTTATCGAATAAATTATCGACACGGCCAAATAAATCCACAGTTAAATTGTGGTAATTGTATTTATACCCCGTGAATAAGCCGACGAGTGTATAAGAAGGCGCTTTGGCCGTATTTTCATCATCGGCCATAATATCGCCCATATAATGCGCTTCCGTGCCTGCATACCAGCCATCTTCCGGTACATAACCTATCGACGCAAAGCCCATATTACGAGCGATCCCTGGCATCCGGTTACCGTTACAATCATGTTCATTGCACACATTGCTGCGATAGGTCGCATCAAGCCAGGTCCAGGACGCTTTTATGCGAAAATCTCCCGCGAAACGTTGATCCCATGCCAGTTCAGCGCCTTGACGACGGGTCTTTCCGGCATTTTTATAAGTCGTACGTCCACCGCTACTGCTATCGACAACAATTTCATCATCGGTGTCGGTCTGGAACAATGCGAGACTAAGCAGCCCATCACCAATACGCGTTTTACTGCCGATCTCAATTGTATCGTTGGTGGATGGTTTTAAACCAAAGTTCATACCGCTTTGACCGTCAGCACGATAAGACAGCTCATTAATCGTCGGCGTTTCAAAACCACGCCCGGCTGCCAGATAGATATTCCAGGCATCGGTCATTGCATATTTTAACGATCCGGCTGGTAGCCATTTGTGATAACTGGCATCGCCGCTGTCATCGCCGTTACCCGGAGTAACGTAATGGTCGTTGGAATCAAACCACACGGAGCTGTAGCGCACGCCAGCATCCAGCGACAGTTTTTCGCTCAGCTGCCACTGCGTCTGTAAATAGGGATCGACGTTCCACATCAGATTGCGTTCGTCGCGGCGCAACTCACCTTTTTGCCCGTATTCCGGCACGCCGCTGTTCAGGCGGAAGTTGTTGTAGCCTTTACGGTTTTCACTCATGTTTTCGTAGTTCAGGCCGGTAGTGAACGTGACCGGAACACCCAGTTCGCCATGGTGTGTCCAGCGGCTGTCTATCCCCTGATAATGGCGTTGCAGAGTAATCACGCCGCCCGCATGCGATGGGTTAAGTTGCGGGGCCATTGGGATTGACTGGTACTGGGTCGTTTCTCGTTCTCCGGCATACATCATCACACTCATATCATCTTGCGCGCTCAGGCTACGTTCATAGCGCAACCCAGCCTGAGTTTGCTTGATGGTTTTACGCGTGTCGTACTGTTCTGCACGAGGTGCTTGTTGTGGATTCGCCTTCCATTCTGCTTCGGTTAGCCCACCTGGGTCATCTGCTTTGATATCCACACTATTGAAAATCAGGCTTAATTTGCTGGCGTCATCAATGCGAACGCCCAGTTTGGCATTGGCTAAATTTTTCTGTGCGCCACTATGATCACGATAGCCGTGGGTCGTAAAACGCGTGGTTGAGACGGTGTAATCGATATCGCCGGGCTGTGTGCCGTCTCCCGTTGCGCCCGTTGCTTTCAGCCCATAGCGCCAGCTGCCAAAACTGCCGTAGTAACTACTGGCTTCAATGGTTGGTGGCTGTTGCCCGGTCTGGGTGGTGACATTCATTACACCGCCAGACGCGTTGCCATACAGGGCAGAAAAGGGGCCACGCAGCACTTCCACATTTTGTACACTGCTTAAATCGATGTTGGATGTTTGCCCTTGCCCGTCGGGCATGGTGGCGGGAATACCGTCCACATACAGGCGAATACCGCGAATACCGTAAGTGGAACGGGAACCAAATCCGCGAATCGACAGCTGTAAATCTTGCGCATAGTTCTGCCGGTTTTGTACCTGCAAACCAGGCACGCCGGTAAGTGATTCGGACAAGTTAATGCGCTGTGTTGCCAGACGCATCTCCTCGCCGTCGATCACGCTCACCGCTGCGGGTGTGTCCAGTTCTGAAACCCCCTGCGGCGTGGCGGTAACAATCATGGTTTGTTCATTAGCGGCAAAAGTGGGAGGAGAAAGGAGAATCAGTGCGGGCAAAACGGTCTGTCGGACAGAAAAAATCTTCATGAAAAAAGCCAGGTTAAGAATGGGAAAACGCCGTCATGGTAATGAAATTGTAAATTTATGGAAAATGAAACGGCACAATACGTTAAGTAATTGAGAAAATTGTAGTCGTAACGGCAAGAAATGCTCCACATTTGAGAAAATAATGATTACCATTCCCATTTATAACAAGAGCGTAACGATGATTACGCTTAGCGAAGCATTGTGAAGCAGCAAAAATATCGGTTCATCAAAGGGAGTCGTCATGCATTTACGTCATCTGTTTTCATCGCGCCTGCGTGGTTCATTACTGTTAGGTTCATTGCTTGTTGCTTCATCATTCAGTACGCAGGCCGCAGAAGAAATGCTGCGTAAAGCGGTAGGTAAAGGTGCCTACGAAATGGCTTATAGCCAGCAAGAAAACGCGCTGTGGCTCGCCACTTCGCAAAGCCGCAAACTGGATAAAGGTGGCGTGGTTTATCGTCTTGATCCGGTCACTCTGGAAGTGACGCAGGCGATCCATAACGATCTCAAGCCGTTTGGTGCCACCATCAATAACACGACTCAGACGTTGTGGTTTGGTAACACCGTAAACAGCGCGGTCACGGCGATAGATGCCAAAACGGGCGAAGTGAAAGGCCGTCTGGTGCTGGATGATCGTAAGCGCACGGAAGAGGTGCGCCCGCTGCAACCGCGTGAGCTGGTAGCTGATGATGCCACGAACACCGTTTACATCAGTGGTATTGGTAAAGAGAGCGTGATTTGGGTCGTTGATGGCGAGAATATCAAACTGAAAACCGCCATACAGAACACCGGTAAAATGAGTACCGGTCTGGCGCTGGATAGCAAAGGCAAACGTCTTTACACCACTAACGCTGACGGCGAATTGATTACCATCGACACCGCCGACAATAAAATCCTCAGCCGTAAAAAGCTGCTGGATGACGGCAAAGAGCACTTCTTTATCAACATTAGCCTTGATACCGCCAGGCAGCGTGCATTTATCACCGATTCTAAAGCGGCAGAAGTGCTAGTGGTCGATACCCGTAATGGCAATATTCTGGCGAAGGTTGCGGCACCGGAATCACTGGCTGTGCTGTTTAACCCAGCGCGTAATGAAGCCTACGTAACGCATCGTCAGGCAGGTAAAGTCAGTGTGATTGACGCGAAAAGCTATAAAGTGGTGAAAACGTTCGATACGCCGACCCATCCGAACAGCCTGGCGCTGTCTGCCGATGGCAAAACGCTGTATGTCAGTGTGAAACAAAAATCCACTAAACAGCAGGAAGCTACCCAGCCAGACGATGTGATTCGTATTGCGCTGTAATAGATATGGCGAGGGTGAAAACGGAGAGACTTGCCTGACTTTTATCACGCCGCATGCGGCACACCTTCGTCAGTAATCTAAATTTGCCCGGCACATAGCCGGGCAATTTTGCAATTAACTCGCCGTCTCTGGCTTAAGCACAATTTCCTGTTTTTCTTCATCTTCCTCGATGACTGGCGCAGTGCTGTGAATTTCTGCAACGCGTTTGCGCACACCAAACCAACCTACAACCAGCAGAAGGCCAATAATCGGCAGCGCAGCGATGGTATAAGTCCCGTTCGGGTAATCGAACGCCATCAGCACCAGGACGCTCAGTAAAAACAGTAATGTCAGCCACGACGTAAAGGGCGCACCTGGGAGTTTAAAACTGACATCCGCTGCTTTGCCTTCTTTAATCGCTTTACGTAGACGCATCTGGCAAACAATGATAAACGCCCACGAGGCGATAATTCCCAGAGATGCGAAGTTCAACACAATCTCAAATACGCGCGACGGCACCAGATAGTTAAGGAATACGCCAACAACATAAACGACCAGCGTCGCCAGGATCCCGGCATACGGCACATGCTGACGACTCATTTTCGCCATGAAGCTTGGTGCAGAGCCGCCCATCGCCATTGAGCGCAGAATACGCCCGGTGCAGTACAGACCTGAGTTCAGGCTGGAGAGGGCAGCAGTCAGCACCACAATGTTCATAATGCTGCCGATGTAAGGCACGCCCAGTTTGGAAAAGAACGTCACGAACGGACTTTGCCCTGCCTGATACGCGCTCCACGGCAATAACATAACCAGCAACACTACGGAGCCGACGTAAAACAGGCCAATCCGCCAAATCACGCTGTTAATCGCTTTAGGCACCATGGTCTGCGGATCTTTACATTCTCCGGCAGCTGTTCCAACCATTTCAATGGAGGCAAAAGCAAACACTACACCCTGAATCAACACCAGCGCAGGCAGTAAACCGTGGGGAAAGAAACCGCCATTATCGGTAATTAAATGAAATCCTGTGGTGTTGCCATCTAGCGGCTGACCGCTACCGAGGAACACTGTACCCACGACCAAAAAGGTCACGATGGCGAGCACTTTAATAAGCGCAAACCAGAACTCCATCTCCGCAAACCATTTCACACCAATCATGTTCATCGTGCCAACGATGGTCAGCGCAGCGAGCGCAAAGACCCACTGCGGTACACCACCAAATGCGCCCCAGTAATGCATATACAGTGCGACGGCGGTGATATCGACAATCCCCGTCATCGCCCAGTTAATGAAGTACATCCAGCCTGCAACGTAAGCGGCTTTCTCTCCTAAAAACTCACGGGCATAAGAGACAAAACTGCCACTGGAAGGGCGGTGTAGCACCAGCTCACCCAATGCACGCAGAATAAAAAATGAAAACAGGCCGCAGATTAAATAGACCAGTGCCAGTGCTGGCCCCGCCATTTGCAGTCGGGCTCCTGCACCTAAAAACAAGCCGGTGCCAATCGCGCCGCCAATGGCGATCATCTGTACCTGGCGATTGCCCATCGCTTTGTGATAACCCTCTTCGTGGGCATTAAGCCAGCGACGTTTCGCGGCGTGTTGATCTGAAGTGTCGGTGTCGTGTTTACTCATTGCTCTCCCTGATTGCTTGAATGAAAAAGTCATATAAGTTGCCATGAACAATGTTTATTCATCCTGGCGATGATAGTTATCACCATTATTCTTTATGGGTATAAAACTATCGGCGCAGCATCCTACCCGTTATCGATAAACGATGCAAAACATCCCCTTACAATCCTGAAGGGGAATAATACAACTGACGAAAAAATGACAAATCCTTTTGCTGGTTAACCTGTGTACTGTCCTACACTTAATCTTTAAAAGATTGTGAGGGGCATATGATTAAGGTGTATGGCGTACCCGGATGGGGCTCTACAATCAGTGAGCTGATGCTATCACTGGCTGATATTCCTTATCAGTTCGTTGATGTCAGTGGTTTTGACCACGAGGGAACTTCACGCGAGTTATTGAAAACCCTCAACCCGTTGTGTCAGATTCCGACACTGGCGCTGGAAAATGACGAGATTATGACGGAGACAGCGGCGATTGCATTGATGGTTCTCGATCGTCGCCCGGACCTTGCGCCACCGGTTAGGCGCGCCGAACGTCAGCAGTTTCAACGGCTATTGGTCTGGCTGGTTGCTAATGTCTATCCAACATTCACTTTCGCCGATTACCCTGAGCGTTGGGCTCCTGACGCACCCGAACAGTTAAAGAAGAATGTTATTGAATATCGTAAATCGCTTTATATCTGGCTGAATTCACAATTGACCGCTGAACCTTATGCGTTTGGTGAGCAACTAACGCTGGTGGACTGTTATCTTTGCACTATGCGCACATGGGGGCCTGGGCATGAATGGTTTCAGGATAATGCCACGAATATCAGTGCGATCGCTGATGCTGTATGTCAGATACCGAAATTACAAGAAGTATTAAAAAGGAATGAAATTATTTGAGTGGGATACCAGAAGATTATGTTATTTATTATTCAGTAACTTTATCCACAATGATGGACGTAATTAATTAGATTCATGTTATGTTTTTTAATTTATATCACTCTCTCTTTCATTCAGCTTGTCTATTTCATTTCCTCTGAAAAGAAACTAACTATTCACATTGTGCAGATGTTTCAGTTGTTATCACAGGCATTCTATAATCTCAAAATGTCTTTAATGATGGATATGCTCGGAGTTGGAGATGCAATTAATATTAATACAAATAAAAATATCCGGCAGGTATGCTAAAAGGATAAATGGCGTTCTCTGTATTTATTCGCGATTATCTGTAGGAAAAATATGGAGAGTTTGATGAGTCAGAGCTAAAACAGCAATTGATAAATAAATATGTTGATTTATTCAAGAAAATGGATGTATTTCAAATATTGATTCTTAATATAACCTAATCAATAGATTATCACGTGAGAGCTGCACGTTATTGCAGGGGCAGGGGAAAACACCATTTTGGGAACAATGAATCAGGTACTCTTACCACTGAAGCAAGATCATCCGGGCACCAGGTGGTGGTGCAGTGCTTTGGAAATGGTCCCCTCGGGGGAGTTGTCATTATTTTCTATGCTATTTGCTTATGATATTCATCAGGTGAATTTAATAAATTCCTAATTTGAAATATCCACTATTAAGCCAGTGTTTAACGACGTTAAGATGGCAATGTGCAGATCATGTTATCAGGGTGGGGCGGTAGCGTATATTCCTTATACAAACCATCATTCATTTCAATGATTGTTATTGAATTATTTATTGTTGTGAATAAAAAGACATTATGAATATTGGTTTGACTTTGCATATCAGGCTTTTTATTACTCGCTGTAATGTACGAGCCTGTCGTGAGTAACGTCGAGAACCCATCCGTTGCGTTTGTGATTATTTTGTTGACTAAACAGACACCCGTTTCTCTGAAGTAAAATCCCAGACTAAATCATCACATAACCATGACATTTTTCTGATATTCCCCGGTAACGCCAGATGTCGACTCGCTTATCTCATCCGCCCGACATGTTGTACATGCAATATGTGCGGATTATTATTCATTTTCACGGAGGTTGCTATGTCAACCGGATTACGTTTCACGCTGGAAGTGGACGGCCTGCCACCGGACGCGTTTGCGGTGGTTTCCTTTCATCTCACCCAGTCACTCTCTTCACTTTTTTCCCTCAACCTTTCTCTGGTCAGTCAGCAGTTTCTTTCCCTTGAATTTCCGCAGATCCTCGACAAAATGGCCTACCTGACGGTATGGCAGGGCGATGACGTACAGCGCCGGGTGAAAGGTGTGGTGACCTGGTTTGA